>NZ_CP049744.1:1522916-1827500 GCF_000760935.2 Rhodococcoides fascians A25f
AGGCCGTCGGTATCGTTGCCGCACAGTCCATCGGTGAGCCCGGAACCCAGCTGACCATGCGTACCTTCCACCAGGGTGGTGTCGCCGGAGATGACATCACCGGTGGTCTGCCTCGCGTGCAGGAGCTGTTCGAGGCACGTGTGCCGAAGGGCAAGGCTCCGATCGCGGACGTGTCGGGACGCATTCAGCTCGAGGACGGCGATCGTTTCTACAAGATCACCATCGTCCCGGACGACGGCGGCGAAGAGGTTGTCTACGACAAGCTCTCCAAGCGTCAGCGTCTGCGCGTCTTCAAGCACGACGACGGCACCGAGCGCCTCTTGGCGGACGGTGACCACGTCGAGGTCGGACAGCAGCTCATGGAAGGTGCTGCCGATCCGCACGAGGTTCTGCGCGTGATGGGTCCTCGCCAGGTGCAGATCCACCTCGTCAACGAGGTCCAGGAGGTGTACCGGTCGCAGGGTGTGTCGATTCACGACAAGCACATCGAGACGATCGTGCGCCAGATGCTCCGTCGCGTGACGATCATCGACAGCGGCTCCACCGAATTCCTGCCCGGTTCACTCACCGAGCGCAGCGAATTCGAGTCGAGCAACCGTCGTGTCGTCTCCGAGGGTGGCGAGCCCGCAGCCGGACGTCCGGTCCTGATGGGTATCACCAAGGCGTCGCTGGCCACCGACTCGTGGCTGTCGGCAGCGTCCTTCCAGGAGACCACTCGTGTGCTCACCGATGCGGCGATCAACTGCCGGAGCGACAAGCTCATAGGTCTCAAGGAGAACGTCATCATCGGTAAGCTCATCCCGGCTGGTACCGGCATCAACCGGTACCGGAACATCACGGTGCAGCCGACCGAAGAGGCGCGTGCCGCGGCATACGCGGTGCCGTCGTACGACGATCAGTACTACAGCCCGGACGGCTTCGGCCAGGGAACCGGTGCTGCAGTGCCGCTCGACGACTACGGTTTCTCCAACGAATACCGCTAGAGCGACTTCGTCGCACGTGAACAGAAACTCGTAGCCCACTACGAGTTTCTGCTCACGACGACAAGGCGTGACAAACAGAGCCCCGCATCGACTTCGGTCGGTGCGGGGCTTTGTTGTTGTGACTCTGGGAGCGATGAGTTTTCGATGCGCCTCGAGTCGTTACCGGTATGACCAACCAAACATCCAGCTCTATCGTGAAAATCGGCGTGGCCATGTTCTCCGTGGCCGATCAGGATGCGGCTCTCGATTTCTACTCGCGTGTGCTCGGGTTCGAGGTCCGCGGTGATTCGCGTTTCGGCCCCGAGGGTGAGTACCGGTGGCTGGAGATGGCACCGCCCGGTTCGACCGCGCGGCTCGCCCTCAACCCGCCGATGGGAGGCACGCCCGGCGGTGGGTCCATCGGTGTCGAGACAGCTGATGTCGCGTCCGAGCATGCGCGGCTCAGCGCCCTCGGCGGCGTCGATCTCGACGACTTGATGGAAGAAGTGGACGGCGTTCCGCCGATGTTCGCGCTGCGAGATCCCGACGGCAATTCGGTGTGGGTCGTGCAAGCCTGACGGGTCAGCCGGGCTGTTTCCGATCGACGAACGTGTACAGCTCGGCGATCGTGCCGTCCCTGACGACGGCGAAGTCCTGGCCGGTGACGACGGCCGGGGCGTCGGGTGGTGAGAGTGCCCAGGAGATGCGGGCAACGTCGCCCAGCGCAGCGGGTTCGACGGTGACGGAGAAGGACAGGCCTGCGGAGTCCGCGAGGAGTGCGGTGATCGCGTCGATGACGGCTTCGCGTCCGGTCGCGGTGTTCTCGGCGTCGTAGAACACCGCGTCCGGGTGGTACATGGATTCGATCAGCTCGCGTCGTCGTTCGGCGTCGGTGGCGTTGAACACTTCGACGACGTTGCGACGTACCAACTCGGCATGAGACGTGCGATCCATGGTGTGCCCCTAAGGTTGGTTATCGGGGTCTACTGCGCCTGCACCCCGGATCAAGCATCTCAGAAAGAACATGACATGTCACGTAATCGGTCGACGGCCGACTCTCCCTGGCTGACGCCGTCCCAGGAATCGGCGTGGCGCGCCTACATGGGGCTGTCGCTGCAGATGACCTTCGAGATGAACCGCCAGCTGACCGAGGACCACGGTCTGTCCCTGGCCGACTACTCGGTGCTCGTCGCGCTGGCGGACAGTCCCGACGGGCGTCGCCGGGTGACCGACCTGGCCGCCGAGATCGGCTGGGAGCGCAGCAGGGCCTCCCATCACCTCGCCCGAATGTCCGCACGAGGTCTCACCGATCGCACGGTCTCGACTACCGACGCGCGCGCCACGGATGCCGTTCTCACCGAAGCGGGCAGAGCGGCTCTGGACGCGTCGGCAGCAGGTCACGTCGACGTGGTGCGGCGATTGTTCTTCGACGGGCTCGCACCCGACGAAGTCTCCACTCTCGAGTCGATTCTCACGCGTCTACGCGACCATATGCGAATCAACGGGACACTGCCTCAACCGCAGTGACTGCCCCGACCGCAGCGACAACCTCCACCTCGGACTACGACAACGTCGTTCATTCGTGGTGACAGACAGCCTCGAGGTCTATGCCGTTGAGGTCCCGCACGAAAGATCCGTAGTACGTCGCGTGGTATTCGGGCTGTAGTCCTGGAGGCCGGAGTTCGATAGCTCCTGCCGACAGCGCTGCGGTGTGGAAGGCATCGACCGTGGCGCGGTCCGAGGCACTGAACGCGAGATGGGTGTGCGGTCCGATAGCCGACCCCGGTGCATCGACGATCCAGAAGAAAGGCTTCACCTGCGCCCAACCGAACGCGATCATGGCGAGCTGGTTCGCCTCGGGGGTGTGCGGTACCCGCATGATCTCGGTGATCCCGAGCGGTGCGAGTGCAGCGCCGTAGAACTCGGCGCTGGCGGCGAGATCGGCGACGCCGATGTTGAGGTGGTCGATTTGGGATCCGGTGCGGTCGAGGTTCGTCATGCGTTCGAGTCTTGCCGAGATCACGGACGAGTTCGGTCCTGAATCGGATGGGGCCGCCCCGAACCTAAGCCCGCTGCGATCGCGCCGCCGCTGCCACGCCGATCAGTGCTACGGCCGCGAAGGTGAACAGCAGCAACTGAGCCGATCGCAGCGTCGATGATTCCCCGAGGTTCACCAGCACTCCCGCAAGGGCTGCGCCGAAAGCGTTGGCTATCAGTTGGACGGTATTGATGGCGGCCGAGGCTCGTGCGCCTTCGCCCGGTTCGGTGACCGATGTCATGGCACCGACCGCCAGGTGCGGCCACGCGATTCCTATTCCGACTCCCGCGACGATCAGACCCACCACCCACACGGTGATCAGGCCGGCGTTTGCTCGGTCGGTGAGAAACGTTGCCATGATGCACAATCCGACAGCGACGAGGATCGGTCCGCCGATGACGATGCGTCGTACGATGCGCGGAGCCGTGGCCGACGCGCTCGGAATCTCTCCGAGAGTCCAGCCCAATGCCAGTGCAGCTCCGAGGAATCCGGCCGCCAACGGTGCCAATCCGGCAAGTCGTTGGCCGAACAGTGGGACGAACGTTTCCACCGTCGATGCAACGGCGAGGACGACGATGGTCAGGTACACCCATTTCAGGGACGACGCGCTGAAGGTCGACGGCGGGAGAACGCCGTACGGTGCGCGCCGGTCCGCTGCGACGAAGGCGATCAGCAGCAGCGCTCCGGCCGCAACCATGGCTGCGGTGATCGCGAGATTCGGCATCACGCCGGCTACGCTCACCAGCAGTGCAGCCGTGGTCAGCAGGGTCAGCGACCATGTCGGTACCGGGCTGGACTCGGTGGGCTCGCTGGTGTGGGCCGGGAGCGCCTTGGGGACGAGGGCGGCCACCGCGAGTGCTGCGACGACGAGCACGCCGAAAGCCGACCGCCAGGCTCCGAACTGAGCGAATATGCCACCGATGGCCGGGCCAGTGAACGTTCCCACGCCCCACATGGCGGAGACCAACGCAGCTCCGCGAGTCCAGAGGTGTTGCGGCAGCGCTGCATTGATGACGGCATAACCGAGTCCGGCCAGTAGTCCACCTCCCGAACCCTGGATCGTTCGGCCCACCAGCAGGAGTTCCATCGTGGGGCTGACGGCGCACACCACGGTCCCGAGAGCGAAGATCGTCAGGCCGATGAGGTATGCACCGCGAGGTCCGCGGGCAGCCAGAACATTGCTGACCAGCATCGAGGAGATGACGGACGCAATCAGGAAAACCGTTGCAGTCCAGGCGTAGTAGCGTTGGCCGCCGATCTCGTCGATGGCCGTGGGCAGCAGGCTCGTAGTGAGATAGACGTTCGTGGCGTACAGCGCTACGCCGCCGGCGAGGACGGTTGCGGTGCCGACGTAGCGGGCGCTGAGCAGCTGCCGCCAGGTTCCGGTCGTGGGTTCGGTGGAGGGGTGCATGATGACGAAGGTTAGAATCTAAAGTGCACTTCAGGTCAAATCGATGGACCCGCTGGGAGGCAGCATGATCCGGATCAGCGATGAGTTGCTCTCGATCGGTGAGGTCGCGGCCAGAACCGGGGCCGCGGTGTCCGCGGTCCGGTACTACGAGACCCTCGGGCTCGTTCCCGCCGAGCGGACGGCCGGCAACGTACGAAAGTTCCCCCGGCACGCGATTCGGCGGATCTCGCTGATTCAGGTGGCAGTGCGGTTCGGAATACCGCTTTCCGAGGTGGCCGAGGTCTTTGCGTCCCTGCCGTCGGGCCGCACCCCGAACAAACGTGACTGGGCAAAGATCTCGGCTGCATGGAACCAGAGGCTGGAGGATCGCAAGCAGTCGATTGCGCGGATGCAGGAGGAGCTGACCGGGTGCATCGGTTGTGGATGTCTTTCGCTCAGCAAGTGCACCTTGCTCAACCCCGGCGACGAGCTGGGCAAGGCGGGCCCAGGAGCTCGACGCATCTGAAGGCCGCAGCGTGTTCACCTTGCCGTCGAATCGATGACGAGCGCAGTTTGCCCGGGCACGAGAGTCTCGACCAATGGTGAGACGGGGTAATGAGATTCGGATCGGTCAGGACATCTCCTTGCAGGCGGGGGCCACGCGCCGACAGTTTCTGACGTGGAGTGCGTTGGTAGGGGCGCTCGCCTTCACTCCTGGACTCGCGGGAACCACGGCGCACGCGCAGTCCGTCGTGACCCCCGACTACCCCTTCCGCCTCGGCGTGGCCTCCGGTGATCCGTTGCCCGACTCGGTGGTGCTGTGGACCAGGCTCGCCACCGATCCCTTTGCGCCGCTGGGCGGAATGACCCCGGGAGTGGTACCGGTGCGGTGGCAGATTGCGACCGACGAGAAGTTCGCACACATGAGCCGCGAGGGCATCGAGCTCGCCACCGAGATCGACGGTTGGTCGATTCACGTCGACGTCCGCGGGCTGGAGCCGGCCCGCGAATATTTCTATCGCTTCCTCGTCGGCCCACACGCGAGCCCGGTCGGACGTACCAGAACTGCACCGGCAGTGGGTCAGCCGCTGAGCAAGCTCGACTTCGCCTGGGCCTCGTGCCAGAAGTGGGAGGACGGGTTCTTCGGCGCGTACGGGGACCTGGCGGCCTCGAATCTCGACGTGGTGTTCTTTCTGGGCGACTACATCTACGAGTACGCGATCAAGGACGAGGGTGCGCGAAAGGGCGAGCCGCGCACCGAGTCGGCGGCGCGAGAAACCATGGTGCTCAGCGACTATCGCGACCGATACGCGATGTACAAGGCCGACGAGAATCTGGCTGCCGCGCATGCGTCGGCACCGTTCGTCTCGACGTTCGACGACCATGAGGTGGACAACAACTGGGCCTCGCAGATCAGTCAGGACGACGACGATCCGCGAGAGTTCCTGTTGCGCAGAGCCGATGCATTCAAGGCGTGGTGGGAGAACACTCCGGTGCGCGCGAATCTGAAGCCCGTGGGCCCGGACATGAAGGTCTATCGACGGTTCTCGTTCGGTGATCTGGTGGACTTCTCGGTGCTGGATACCCGGCAGTACCGCAGCGATCAGGCGCACGGGGACGGCGAGCATGCGCAGGACGCCGAGACGGCCGATCCTTCGCGCACCATTACCGGTGCGGCACAGGAACAATGGATCCTCGACGGGTTCGCGTCACCGTCGAGGTGGAACTTCCTGGCACACCAGACGGTCATCGCTGACCTTGCTCGGGGACAGGGCAACGATCGCAAGGTCGGCATGGATCCATGGAGCGGGTACGAGGCCTCGCGTCATCGCATTCTCGACGGAGCCAGGGATCGCGGAACGAAGAACGTGGCGTCGATCGTCGGCGACATTCACCGCACGATCGTGTCGGAACTGCGTCGCGATTACCAGGATCAAGTGTCGCCGATCCAAGGTGTCGAGATCGCGACCACGTCCATAGCGTCGGGCAAGGACGGTGCCGATGTCGACTCCACCGGAGCCGCCATCGCCGACGGTTCGCCGCACGTCAAGTACGGCAATGCCCGTCGGGGCTATCTTCGCAGCACGCTGACGAACACCGAATGGCGTTCGGAGGTAAGGGTTCTCGACCGCGTTTCCGAACCGGGCGCATCGGTGCGAACCGCAGCAACGGTCACCGTCCCCGAAGGCCGCCCCGACATTGAGCTGAGCTAGCTCGCGCAATGTCCGTGTGGCGTTCGACCGTTCGTCACCGATGCGTCAGAACTGCAGATCTCAATCCGTGGTGAATGTGCGGATCATGGACCACACTTCTGGTCCCTCACTCGGTGCGGTGTGGCTCGATATGCGGAATCCGTGCCGCTCGTACAAGCGCACGTTGCGTAGATCCGAAGTGTCCAGGGCCAAATCGGAGGTTGTTCGTCGGCCGACTTCCTCGATGGCCTTCTCCAGGATCCGTCCGCCGATCCCGTGCCCTTGCATGTGTGGTTGCACGCCGAGCGTTTCCAGTGTCCACGAATGCGACAAGGATTCGACGGAAGACAGTCGGTCGATCCGATCTCCGTGCAGTTCGATGATCCGCGCCATGAATTCGTCATCGGGTGCAGGTGCATCCGCGGGAAGTAGTGCCCCCACCCCGGCGTAGTCGTCCGTGAGCAGCACAATTCCGTGTCGATGCGCATGCTGTAGATATAAGTGTTGGAGTTCGAGCAGCCTGGTCGTGTAATCATCGGCCGGTATCACCCATCTCGTCCACGGGTAGTCGGCAAACGCCGCGCGCAGTGTTTCGGCGGCAGGCGCCAAATCATCGGTTTCCGCGAGTCGAGTTGCTGGATTGTGCATGAGTGAACCTTTTCGAGGGCAAGTCTGTACGCGACCGGAAACCGATATGTGCGGCTAGCGCCCGTCGCCCGTGTCTCAGCGCCCGTCGGCGATGATCTGTGCGACGTTGCGTTCGGCGAGCGCGGTGATCGTCAGTGACGGGTTGGCCGCACCGGTGCTTCCCGGGATCAGTGCACCGTCGACGACGTAGAGACCGGGGTGACCCTTCACGCGGCCGTAGTCGTCGGTGGCGTCGCCCAGTACCGCGCCGCCGAGTGGGTGGGCGGTGAAGGTGTCGTCGACATCGCGGGTGAACGGTTCGGCTGCGACGATGGTACCGCCGGCCTGCGCCATCCGATTCTGCACTGCGCGTAGGGCTTCGACGGTGTCGCGGCTGCCACCCTTGGGCCAGTTCAGGGTCAATTTGTTTGCGGCGGAATCGAATCCGAAGTTTCCGCGCAGTGGGTCGATGGTCATGCCGAGGGATCCGATGAATCCGAGGTTCACGGGAACGCCTGGCACGTACCAGTTCTCGACGGTCAGGGGTAGCCCGGAGTCGTCGACGATGCGGGATGCGCAGGGCGCACCTTGCGGTCCGGCAGACATCGGCCCGAGCGACCGCGTCATCGAGGCGTCGCCGTTGGTACCCCAGCCGGTGCCGACGAACTCGTTGAGATTCGCCAGCGCTCCGGTGGTGCGGGCGCGCATCAGCAGTTCGGTGGTACCGATGGATCCGGCCCCGAGGACGAGGGTGTCGCAGGTGACGGTGCGAGTTTCGACGACGTTGCCGAACGGGTCGAGGCGTTCGATCTCGACGCGGTAGCGGCCGCCGGATTCGGTGCCGATCGCCGCGACGCGGTGGCTGTGACAGACGGCCGCGCGGCCGGTGGCCTCTGCCTGGGGGATGTAGTTCTGAGTCAGGTCGTGCTTGGCACCGTTGGAGTTGCCGAACGTGCTCGCGCCGACGGTCGCGGACGGCCGAGACCGGCCGGCGATCTCGTCGCGCACGACGTTCCAGTTCCAGTTTCCGTCGACCGCTTCCGGGGTGAATCCTGCCCGTCGGGCATGGTCGTCCCAGGTGCGCGAGTGCGCGAAGTTCGGGCTGTTGTACACGTCCTCGGGCATCGCCGACGGCCGGAGCATCGAACGGGCCTTGGGGTACCAGGTGGCGGCCATCTCGTCGTAGCTCAGGCGTCCGCCGAAGGAGAGGTCGAAGAATTTCTTGTCGGGGGCGATGGTCACGCCGGTGTAGACGATCGAGCCGCCGCCGACGGCCGCGCCGCGCCAGACCGAGAGGTTCTCGTAGCGGGTGGTGTCGAGGACTCCGCCGAAGAGATCGACAGGTCCCACCGGGAGGCCGGTGATGTTGGTGAACGACGTTTGCTGCCACAGGCCGCGTCCGTCGGCCGTCATGTCGGCGGTGAAGATCTCGCGCCAGGGGTCTCGTGGCCAGCGCAGTCCGCGCTCGAGCACGGTCACCTGGGTGCCGGCCTGGGCCATACGCAGCGCGGCGGCGCTGGCACCGAATCCGGAGCCGACCACGATGACGGACGAGTGGTCCGGTGGGCGCGGCGGGTCGGCGAACAGTTCGGGAACGAGTGACCGGATTCGGTCGGCACCGAGGGGGAGTGCGCCGGCGGGGGCGGAACCCGGCAGGCCGGCGGAGCTCAGGGCCGGAGCGGCGGCAACGCCGAGCATTCCGGCAGCGGCCAACCGCAGCAATTGCCTTCGGTTCACGGAAAGTCCCCCTACTTGACTCACGGACAGCGTTGTCGATTCTGTCGTGTTTGCCGCGAGAAAGCGAACGGTTCGGTCGGTCTCGAGGATGCTTCCCAGCTCGGCCTCAGGTTTGCCTGTCAGACTTCCGCTTATGGTTTCGGCTTCGGTGGCTCTGTTGTTGCTTGTCACGGCGGTGGTCGGCATCGCGGCGCACCTCCTCGACTCGCGAGGACAGGGCATGCTCGTGGCCGCTGCGTTGGCACATGTCCTCATGCTCGCCGCTGTGCCCGGCACCGTGGTCGCAGGTTTCGCGTTCGGTTGGTGGGGTGTGGCGGCCGGCGCGGCGATAATGGCGAGCGCCGCCGCAACGCAGATGCCCCTACTGCGGCGAAGATCGACAACGAACTCCGACGCCTCGATTCTGACAGTGCTGCATGCCAACATCTGGCTGGGGCAGGCCGATCTCGACGCGGTGGTCGCGCTGGTCGACGAGCACCGCCCCGATGTGCTCACCCTCGTCGAGTTGACGCCCGAGGCGGACGCGCAACTTCGCCCCAGGCTCGCGGGGTCGTTGCCGCATGCGTACGTGAGCGCTGCCGCGGGCGGCGACGGAACCGGCATCTACAGCCGCTTCCCGCTCGTGGACCAGCAGCGCCACGACGGCTTCGTGACCGAGTTGCTCTCGGCGCGGGTGGAGATGCCGGGCCGCCCGCTCGTGTTCGCGGTGCATCCCGTGCCGCCGTGGCCGCGCGAACCGTCCGAATGGGTCCGCGAGCTTGGGCTGCTGCGGCAACTACTGGCCAAGATTCCCGCAGACGACGGTCCCGTGGTGGTCGCGGGCGACTTCAATGCGACGCAGGATCATCGGCGATATCGAGACCTGCAGGACGGGCGTTTCGTCGATGCCGCGGTGGCCACCGGAGCCGGCATGCTCAGGACGTACCCGGCGCACACCTGGCACCCTCCGGTCATCGCCATCGACCATGTTCTGGTGGCCGACATGGCGGTGCGTTCGGTCGAGGCCGTGACGATTCCCGGCTCCGACCACCGCGGCATCCTGGCTCGGCTGGCCTTCGGTCCCAGTTAGCGCTGCTCAGGACTGTGCCGGCAACTGCTGCACCGACCACTTGTTGCCGTCGGGGTCGGCGAAGTACACGAACGTGCCCCAGCCCTCGTCCTTGGGCGGGTCGATGGTCAGTCCGGCCGCGGTGAGGTGTTCGTAGGCGTCCTGGACGCTGTCCACGACCATCAGGATTCCGGCTCCCTTGCCCGGTTCGGCATCGGTGATGTTCTCGCCGATGGCGATGGAACACGCCGAGCCCGGGGGAGTGAGCTGGACGTACCGGATGCCGTCCCAGGGGCGAGCATCGTGGTCGGCGTTGAAGCCGATCGAGACGTAGAAGTCCTTGGCACGGTCCACGTCGGTGACGGCCAGGGTGACGAGTTCGAGCTTCATGGTGAGGTTCATGAATCAATGATGAGCGCCATTGCGGACATGTTCGGTCCGCTATGACACCTCGTCGAAGAATGTTTCGAGAATTCTTCGCCCGCCCTCGGCGACGCGACCGAGGACCTGTGCATTCGGTGCCGTTCCCGCAGGCATGTGTGCGTCGAGCATCGGTTGCTGCGCAGGCGTGAGCTCGACGTGGAACTGCAGACCGAGACCGCTGCCGAACCGGAACGCCTGATTCCGGTAGAGATTCGAGCTCGCCAGGAGCACCGCCCCGGCAGGCAGGTCGAACGTATCGGTGTGCCAGTGCACCACCGAGACCGACTCTGCTCCGAAGAGCGATACACCGGCATCGGTCGCGGTCACCTCTCCGGCGCCCAGCTCCGCGACAGGACCCCGGTACACCGCACATCCCTGCGAGGCGGCGAGGAGCTGCGCCCCGAGACACACCCCGAGCACGGGAATGTCCCGTCGCAGACACTCGGCAATCAAGTCTCGTTCGGCCCGCACGTGAGGGTGAGCGACATCGCCCCACGCATCCATCGGTCCGCCCAGCACGACCAACCCCGTGACCGCATCGGCTGAGGGCAACGAGTCCCCAATCGCCACCGCGACCACCGTGTAGTCGATTCCGCGTTCGGTCATGATCGTCCCGATCAGCGCCGGGCCTTCGGCATCGACGTGCTTTGCCACCCACCAACTCATACCCAGAAATATGCCCGACGCCCCGGCGGTTGTCCTAGCTGTGTTGCTTTCCCTCCTCGACAGATCCCGCACTCGATCCGGTACGGACGACGCCTCGGCGCTGCGTCATACCGTCGAACGGGCGGTGCACGCGGAGAAGATAGGGCTGCATCGGTTCTGGGTGGCCGAGCATCACGGTGTACCCGGCATCGCGTCGGGCGCACCGGCGGTACTGGCTGCGGCGGTGGCGTCGCGCACCTCACGCATCCGCGTCGGATCCGGGGGAGTGATGCTGCCCAACCATCAGCCGCTGATCGTGGCCGAGCAATTCCTGATGTTGGAGTCCCTCTTTCCCGGCCGGATCGATCTCGGCGTCGGCCGTTCGCTCGGGTTCACCGAACCGGTACGGGCAGCTCTACGCAGTGAGCACGCCGATACCTTCGATACCGACATCGCCGAATTGCGTTCGTATCTGGACGGTTCGGCACCGGTGACGGCGCGGCCCGTCACCGCGTCTCCGCCGGTCTTCGTTCTCGCGACCGGTGCGGGCCTGGAGGTCGCGGCCCGCGCCGGGCTTCCGGTGGTCGTCGGTGGACCGGTGTTGCACAAGACCGACCCATTGGCGATGTATCGCAAGAGTTTTCGGCCCTCGCCGGACAATCCTGAACCGTACGTGATCATCTCGCTCGACGTCACGATCGCAGCCGATACCGCCGACGCGCGCAGGCTCGCATTGCCGGAGGCGTGGGCCATGGCCAGGTCACGGCGCGAGGGTGAATTTCCGGCCCTGGAACCGGCGTCGGCGATCGATGAGTCGCAGTGGACTCCGCAGACGCGGAACCGAATCGAGGCGTCGTTGGCGTCGAGCATCCTTGGCACTGCCGGGCAGGTGCGTCCCCGGCTGGAAGAGTTGATCGAGCGCACCGGCGCGCACGAGATCATGGCTTCGACATCGACGTACGATCGCGCCGAGTTGTTCGACGCGGACGCCGCTTACGCTCAGCTCGCCGGTGCCGTGGGTTGAACAGGCTGAACCGGTGCCGTCGCCGCCAGGGCTGCCACGAGGTCGCGTTGGACGTCGGTGACCGGCTCGGTGGCGTCGACCACCGCCGAGACCGGTAGTTGCAGTCTTCGGTCGGCCTCGGTGCGGAAGACGAGACCGGTCTTGGGCGTGCTGTCGGCGGTGCTGGCGTACAGAATCGTCCAGCATTGCGGATGGTTGAGCAGTTCGGCGCTTGCGGTGTGATCCGACGCGACAGGCGGCCCGAACGTCAGTGGAAGCCCGCTGCGCTTCATCTCGCGTTCGATCACCCGGTGCAGCAGGATCTGCTCGCTGCGTTTGGGCAGCAGTAGCGGGTAGTCGGCGAGTTGGCGCAGGCTCGGATTGTCCTCGCCGGCCAGCGGATGCCCCTCGGCGAGCGCGACGACGAGATCCTCGGTCCACAGTTCGGTCACGTGCAGTCCCGAACGTTCGACGCTGCCGCGAATGAGCGCCACCTGGCAGTCCCCGGACGTCACCGCTTCGATCTGTTCTGCGAATCGTTTCAGCACGAAGTCGATCTCGGCGTCGGGATGGTGCTCGCGCACCGAGACGATGGCCGCGATGGCGTTCGCGGCGAAGGTCATGTTTCCGGTGAGGCGTAGTTGGTTTCGGCGGCGCGCCGTCAACGCCAGGGCGGCTTGCTCGAGTTCCACCATGTGCCGCGCGATGGAGACCAATTGTGCTCCCACAACGGTCAATCGAACGACGCGTGAGGTTCGCTCGAACAGCGGCTCGCCGATTTCTCGTTCCAGCTTGCCGATCTGCAGACTGATCGCGGACTGCGAGACGTAGCAGCGCTCGGCGGCACGCGAGAAGTTCAGTTCTTCCCCGACCGCGAGAAAGTACTTCAGCTGTCGCAGTTCCACGCGCGTCTCCAATCATGAGTTCTACTCATGGATGCTATTCCAACTTTCGCGTTGATAGACCACCGAGGTCGGAGTTTCATGGAGGTAGTTCTTCGTTTGGGAAAGGACTTGGGCTTAGAAAGGGATGTGCTGTGAAAACGTACGACGTCGTCATCGTGGGATCGGGATTCGGAGCGTTGGCTGCTGCCAAGTCTCTGGGCAAGGCCGGTGTGACGTTCTCGCTCATCTCCAGCACCACCGAGCACCTCTTTCAGCCGCTGCTCTACCAGGCCGCCACCGGAATGCTCTCGACGGGTGAGATCGCCCCGCCGATCCGACGCATCCTCGCGCAGTACGACTCCGCCGACGTCCGTCTGGGGCGCGTCGTCGACGTCGATCCCGAGGCACACCAGGTGACCTACATCGGTGCCGGGGAGAGCCACACCATCGGCTTCGGTCGGCTCATCGTCGCAACGGGTGCCACGCAGGCGTACTTCGGCCGCGACGAGTTCAAGGACCGCACGTTCGCGCTCAAGACCGTGGACGACGCGATTGCGCTCCGTGAGCAGATCCTGAGCTGCTACGAGACCGCGCACATGACGACCGATCCCGCCGCCCGCAAGGAGCTGCTGAGCTTCGTCGTCGTCGGTGCAGGCGCGACGGGCGTCGAATTGGCCGGCCAGATCAGGGATCTCGCGCACCGCTACTTCGCCGGCTCGTTCCCCGACATCGAACCGGGCGACGTCACGGTCACTCTCGTCGACGGTGTCAAGGAGGTTCTGCCCGCATTCGGCGGCAAGCTCAGCGCGTACGCCCGCACGAAGCTGGAGAAGTCGGGCGTCGACGTCGTCACCGGGGCCATGGTCACCGACATCGCCGACGACGTCGTGACCGTGCAGGATGTCGACACCAAGACGTCGCGTACCTACCCGGCAAAGACCGTCATCTGGTCGGCAGGCGTTCAGGCGAGCGAGTTGGCGGCCACGATCGCCGAGCGCACCGGATGCGAAACCGACCGTGCCGGACGCCTTCTCGTGCACGAGGATCTGACGGTCGGCTCGGCGAAGGACATCTACGCGATCGGCGACGTGACGTCGTTGAACAAGCTCCCCGGACAGTCGCCCGTGGCGATGCAGCAGGGCAGGCACGTCGCGAAGATGATCATCGGGAAGGTCGACGCCGGGACGCCGTTCAAGTACACCGACAAGGGCAGCATGTCGATCGTCGGCCGATTCAGTGCTGTGGCACGGTTGTTCGGCAAGGTCGACATGTCCGGACCGATCGCCTGGCTCATGTGGCTCGCCGTGCACCTGATGTACCTGGTCGGCTTCCGAAACCGCTATGTTGCCGTGGTGTCGTGGATGACCTCCTACATCGGCGACAAGCGACCGCACTTCCAGTACACCGACCACTCGGCCTCGCTGGTCGAGCGCGCCGGTGAGACTGCGGATGACGAGGAACGAAAGGCAGCCTAGCTGCTCACCAGGCCGTTGCGGTAGGCCCAGATAACCACGTGGACTCGGGTGTTGACGTCGAGTTTGCGACAGATGTTCCCGACGTGAGTTTTCACGGTGCTCTGTTCGAGGTGCAGGGCCCGGGCAATCTCGTTGTTGCCCAGGCCCTGCGACAACAGTTGCACCACTTCCATCTCGCGAAGACTCAGATCATGTTGCGGTGCAACGTAAGTGTGTGGCCTCGGCGCGCCCCGGCGGGCGAACTCCGTCATCAGACGCGGGGTCAGGCGGGGTGAGAGCACCGCACCGCCGCCGGCCACGGTGACCACCGCGTCGGCGAGCTCGTCGGGATCGGTGTCCTTGAGCAGAAAGCCGGATGCACCACTGTCGAGCGCCGCGAACACGTACTCGTCGAGGTCGAACGTGGTGACGACGATGATGCGGATGGTGTCGAACCGCGCCAGAATCTCCCGTGTTGCGGTCAGTCCGTCTCCGTTCGGCATCCTGATGTCCATCAGTACGACGTCGGGGCGAAGGTCCGTAACCTGTTGCACGGCATGCTTTCCCGAGGTTGCCTGTCCGACGACGTGGATGTCGGGATGGCCGGCCAGGAACAGCTCGAATCCCTGTCGAACCACGGGCTGATCGTCGGCGATCAGGACGGTGATCATGTTGGCACCCCGATCATGCAATCAGCTCTGCGGGCCGGGAGATCTTCCCGTTGACAGGCAGCCGAGCGCGTACGGACCATGCCGTTCCGTCGGCCGACAATCCGGCGTCGAGGGTTCCTCCGAGCAGTGCGGCTCGCTCCTGCATTCCCGGGATGCCGAAACCCTGCCCCGCCGATTCGCGTCGGCCGGAGGCGTCCGAGGTGATCGTGTTGCTCACGGTCACCTCGATGGCCGACGAACGATCGGATACCTGCACGGTCACATCGCAGTTGGGCGCATGGCGTCGGGCATTGGACAACGCCTCCTGAACGATGCGGTAGCACGTCAACTGCACGGCGCTGTCGGTGTCGCCTGTGTCTCCGGCGGTGTGTATCCCGATGTCTACCGTGATGGACGCGAACGACATTCGTGATTGCTCGATCAGACCGGGGATGTCGGCGATCATCGGCTGCGGTGCGTTCTGGTCGGTGGTGCTCGGGCGCAGGATGCCGACGATCTGGCGCAGGCTGTCGAGGGTGCGCTGGCCGTGTCCGATTGCACCGGTGAGCAGTTCGCGTGCCTGCTCGGGGTCGCTCGTGATGAGAGTCTTGGAAGCCTTGGCTTGGATGAGCATTCCGGTCAGGTGGTGGGCAGCGACGTCGTGGAGTTCGCGAGCCATGGTTCTTCGTTCGTTGTCCAGTGCCGCATTCAGTTGTTGTCGGTGTTCCAGTTCGGCTCGGTCCAGTGCCGCCTCGTTCTCGAGTTCCTGGGTCCGGTTGCGCGCGATGTATTTTCCGAGTGCGATGAGTACCGTGTAGTTGATGATCAGATTAGCCACCTGCTCGGCCACCACGCCGATCGTTCCACCGGGGCCTGCTGCGGCATCCGGAAAGGACAGGCGGGTGTCGACGCTGACGGCGATTTCGAGGATCAGCCCGAGTGTGAGGGGTGCGAACAGGCGTAGCCCGGTCACCCGAATGGCCAACGCGGCGATGGCAAACCAGTAGAGCGGGGTGAACCCGAGAGTGCGGTCGGGCAGAACCTGAATCAGCGCGACACTGATGGCTACCACCGTCAGATAGGACGTGACGGGAAACGACCGGCGTGCACACGTCACAGCAGTCATCGCGATGGTGGCGACGACACTCACCGCGATCAGGGCTGGGCTGCCGACGAGTTCGTCCCTGGTGTCACCGACCATGCCCGTGGAGAGCTGGAACCCGGCATAGAAAACGGTGGCCAGTAGCATCTCGATCGGCAGTACGGCGGGATTGAGCGGCCGCCACGCGGGTCTGAACCTGCGCAGCATCGTGGAACCAGCCGGCACCCGCGAACCTCCCAGCATCAGTGTCGACTCCGTTCTCCTGCAGTATCTTTCGAGCTCGCATCTTTCGAGTCTGTGTTCTTGGAACCCAGCACCCACAGTGGTCCGGTCACGAACCAGAAGAACGTGATGACGCCGAGCGGTTGGATCACGGTCTTCAGCGCTGCTGCCTGCTCCGAGTCTGCCACGGTGTACGCGAGTCCGTAGGTGATCGCCAGAGCGATCGCCGCTGCGCACAGCCACTTCACGAATCCTCGGATCTCGTTGCGGTAGGCCTGCGGGCCGCTCTTGGGAGGCTTCACCGGTGCGGGGCCGCCCGCGAATCGGTGCGCGAAGCGCACATCGAGCCAAGCCACGGTGGAGTGCGCGAACACGACGGTCCAGCCGAGGTAGATGCCGGCGAGACGGTGGGCGAATTCGACCTCGCCGCCGCGGTGCAGATCCAGGGCCACCGCCGCGACGAGGACAAGATCGAGTATCGGGAGGAGGGCGAGCGTGATCGTGCTGGCGCGTCTCATGCGTGCCAGGTAGCGCAGGCACAGTCCGCCGATCACCAGTACCCAGAAGCCGACTTCGCAGACCGCGATCGTGATCAGAATCGGATTGTTCATGGACCCGATCTCACCGCAGCCGACGTGCGCGCGATACCCCCGCAGTCGCGTCGTACCTGGTGGTTCGGCCGAAGGTACGACGCTGCGCTCCACCGAAAGTCGTAGCCGGGAGCTGTGCACCAGGCGGGCTAAGCTCTTCGGCGTGATCCGCTTCGGAGTGCTCGAACGTCAACCGAGGGTCTTTTGGGTCTTCGTCTCGGTGACGGTCCTGGCACTGGGAGTGATCGTCGTCGACGTGCGTGCGCCGGATTCCGATGACGTCGCGATTCCTGAGACCCCTGGGTCGACCCACTTCGTCTCGGAGTCTTCTGCTCCCAAGGACCCGTCGGCGACTATCCCTGGGTGTGACGCGGTTGTCGCCCCGGATGGGCAGACAGTGGCCTTCTATCAGTCGCTCGAGGAAACCTACGACAATCCGCGTTACCCGTGGTTTTCCGGCCGTAAGGCAACTGCCTTGTCCGACGCGCTCGCGAGGGCGCTGCCCGAAGGCACGGCCATCGAGTTCGCAGCGCCCGGGACGAGCGCGTTCGGCACGGAGTCGGCCCTTCGTTTCGGTCCCGTTCAGGGGCCTTCCCCCGACAGTGCGGTGGACGACCCGTCGCTCTTCGCGAGCAGCACCGCGGCCGGCCTGCTGATCCGCGACGGTAGAGGCGTCGACGTAACCGTCACGATTTCGAAGCAGACATACGGCGTACCGCCCTGTATCGGTGGCAGTCTCGACCGCAGACAGGTGCTGGGAGACGGCACGGTGGTCGACGTGTTCGAGTCCGTCAGCGAAGGCGGTGGCAAGAGTGCGGTGGTCAGGTCGGTGTCGTCGTATGCACCCGACGGGACCAACCTGCAGATTCAGGCGAACCAATTCGTGTCCACGGACGACGCTGTGTCGATGGACGATTTGGTGTCGTTGGTGTCGAGGAGCGATCTCCGCATCGACGCCCCGATACCGCACGGAACCCGCTCGGCACCGCCACCGTGCGGCACGCGCGCAGGGGTACAGGACGGGCCGCCGGTGACCGCGGCAGATGCCGACCGCCTCGGTAGTGCCCTGGACCACGCCCGCGTCCGCGCTCTTCGGGCCGTCGTTGCATTCGACCGGCCCTTGGCGCCGATGCAGCGCGGGTATTCCGCGGTCGATACGTTGTGTGCAACAGGCACGATCGTCACTCCCGAATCGAAAGGTGTTGTGAGCGTCTCGATTACGGGTGGTCAACCGCTTCCGGAGTTTCCCGACAAGTACGACCCGGCTGCCGATCGCTCGGTCGACACGGTTCGCCTGCCCGATGGATCGATCTCCGAGCGATCGAAGCGCGGCGTCAGGACCGTCACTGTGACCCGGCCGTCGGGCACTCGTGTTCGTATCTCCTCGACGTCCGCAGGCGAGCTCGTCAGCGTCGACAATCTGGAGTCCATCGCGACCGCACCGGGTCTGGACCTGTGAGCGTGCGGTGGCCGGTGTGGCTCGCGGGCACTGCGGCGGTCGTGACTGTCATTGCTGCCGTGATCGCCGTGCAGGACGACCCTTCGCCTGCGGTTGCGACTGCACCGAACGTGGCGGCCACGACGACCTCGGTCGTTCCCCGTGCGCCGGAGGTCCAGTGGTCCAGATCTGCAGAAGATGTCTACGGCCGCGAATTCGCGCAGTTCAGTGATCCGGGCGCGGGAAGCCAGAACTATCCCAGCGCAGCGTCGTTCATCGATGCAGGCGAGGTGTATGTCGCCTCTGTCGGCCTACCCGATCCCTCTACCGGTAACTTCGACGCCCCCGCGCTGGTGGGTCTCGATGCAACGGATGGATCCACCGTGTGGCGGCGTGACGACTTCCGAGTGGACTCCTGTGCGGACCAGCTTCTGTTCGGAAATCTCGTGTGCGTGTCTACCAGCGAATCGGAGAACCCGGATTCGCAGATCGTCGTGGTGAACGCTATGACCGGCGAGGAGCGCTCCGTTGCTGCGCCGCAGCGGATCCTTGCGGTCGGCACCGATGGATCCTCTCTCTACACGGTCAATTCGACCGTGACACCGCAGGGTTACGAGGGAACTCCGCAGATCAAGAGGGGCTCCATCGACGATGTCGGCCGCGATTGGGTCAGCGAGTTTCCCGGCGTGGCCATCTACGCAGGTTCGCCGAGCTCGGCGATCACCTTCGACGGTACATACGGCCTGGGTCGATTCGGTTCGACCGCAATAGGATTCGACTCGGCCACCGGGGCGATTACGTGGTATCGGGGTTATCCCGACAGTTGCGTGCAGCAGCCGTACCGGGTGAAACCGGCGCTGGTGATCATGACCGAGTTGGTGTGCTCGTGGTCGGAGGCATTCACCGGCACCGCCGCTGTCACTTCCGATGGTCGAGTTCTGGCCAGGTCATCGACGCCGATCTATCCCTATCCCGAGATCGATTCTCCTGCTGACCTATCCCTGCCGATGATCGTCGGTGATACCGCGTTCGACCGTTCGACCGGAGCGTTCGTCTGGTCGAATCCCGCACTGGCGTCGACCAACGGTGTGGCCGTCGTGGGGGACGTGGTGATCGCCCGTGCTTCTGGAACCGCTCACGTCACGGCACTGGATCTGAGAACCGGGGCGATCCGCTGGGAGAACGACCCGGAGGATTACTATCCGATCACCGCGTACGCCGATGGTCTTGCGTACTCCACGGCGGGCGGCATCGTGGAATCGATTGCTTTGCAGGATGGCTCGACTCGTCGACGGGTAGAGATCGAGCCGACGCCCGATCGTTTCGGATCCGATCCGTACCTCGGATCGCGAGTCACGCAATCCAGCGATGGGCTGGTGTATACGTCCACAGCCACGATTGCCTTGGTCGACCCGTAGACGATGCAAAGTCCCCTTCATACGCGACAGGTCTACCCTGGAATCACGCATACAGGACACGTAGGCAATACCAGGGAGTCCGCCATGGCAGGCAAGAAGATCGACAGAGTGCACGCACAGTCCGCGTTGGAGACGGTTCGCGAGAATCCCGGCATCGCATTGATCGCCGCCGCACCTGCACTGGTGGTGCTGGCAGTGGTGTGGTGGCTGCTCGGGTTCCCCGCGGCGCTGATCCTGTTGCTCGCAGCAGGCGGTGCCGGCTACCTGTACCTCAGGAACCGCTGATCACCTAAAGCACTGACTTCCGACAAACGCTGACTACTGATCCGCGCGCGGGATGCAGAACTCGGTGATCGTGGCCGAGCTCGCTGCGAGCTCGGCCCACGATTTTTCGGTGGTGAGCACTGCTATCGCAGAAGTGGGGAAGCGGTGCCGAACCTCGCGGGCGACGTCGGTGTCATCGTCTGCCGCCAATTCGAGTGCAGTCCAAGGGATTCCGGGCTCGTGCCCGACGACCAGCAAGGTCGATACCGTCACGTCGTCGAAATACGTGTCGGCGAGACGGATTTCGTCGATGATCTCGTCTGCGGATCCGCCGTAGATGTCGCGCTCGAACCGGGTGGGAGCATCGCCCAGACCGGTGGCGGCCAGGGTTTCGCGAGTGCGCAGGGCCGTCGAACACAGCACTGCGTCCACGCGGCCGACGTGCTCGGCAATCCAGGCTCCGGCAAGTCCCGCCTCGCGTTCGCCGCGCGGCGCCAACGGTCGCTCGTGGTCGGGAACGCCGTCGGGGTAGCCGGATTTGCCGTGCCGCATCAGCACGAGGGTCCTAGAGGTCGCCATGCCGTCCACCGTAAACGGTCAGAGGCGCAGAATCGGGGACAACATTCACCGGTTCCGGGAAGACGAACTTGCGCATTGCCCACCATCGGAACGCGGTCGCCAGCAGTGTGCCGATGATCGAGCCGCTGACGAAGTCGGCGATGTTTTCGGTGAGGAAGGACACGTTCGGAGCGCGCAGATCCAGCATGTAACTGGACACCCACAGCGGTAGCTGGTTGATTGCCAGGCCGGTTCCGGCGACGGCGAAGAACAGCGCGGCCTCGTGGTGTCGCCGACGTCCGCCGCGGGCGGTGAACGACCATTCCCGGTTGAGGATGTACGACACGATCGTCGCGATCAGCACCGCCAGAACGTTCGCTGTCACCGGCTTGTCCTGCAGGATCGTCCACTTCAGGCCGAAGAACAGTACGACGGTGACGACGAAGGTGATCGCTCCGACGATGAGGAACTTGAGAGCCTCGGCGTGCTTGACGAGGGGCTCGAGCCAGCGCTCGGGAACGTGGTCGGTGAGACGGTCGGACACATGCATCCCATCGACGTTACCTCGAGTAACGGATCTGGCCGGATTCGTCGCGGCTGCGAAGACCGGCTAGAGCCGCGTCGTCAGGTAGTACCGCAGCAGTCGGCGCACCTCGTCGGATGGGAGTTGTTCGGGATACGTCACTGCGTGCAGCGTGAGCCCGTCGACGTAGATGTGTAGTTCGGTGACGGCGTACTCGTCCGCGTCGCTTCCGAACGAGAATTGCGGCGAGTTCGGCAGATCCAGATCGCGTAGGTGCGCCCACGCGAGTCGGCACAGGTACCGGCTCCCGAACCATCCCGCGGTCTTGAGGGCGGCCAACCGGTCGTCGAATCGGGCTCGGGCGATCGCCTCGAGCCATACCGACGCCTCGACGCGGCGGTTCTCGTCGAGTGGGAGCATTTCTTCGAGGACTCGGACAGCGCGCGCCAGTCCGTCACCCTCGGTGGGGTGTGCTTCCAACCGATGCACGATGCGCTGCGTCATGGCCTCGGCTGCGAACAGCACGAGTTCTCCTTGGTCGGAGAAGTAGTACCGCAGTGATCCGGGGGAGACGCCGGCCTCGGCGGCGACGCTGCGCACGGTCGCCCCGTTCATTCCCGCTCGCTCGATCACGCGCCAGACGGCGGCGACGATCTCCGATCGGCGAGCTTCGTGGTCGACGATCTTCGGCATCGGTCTGTTCTAGCACGTGTGGATTTTTCCGACACAGATGTGTGAAATAGATGTTATGGTACAGCTGTGTTTTTTAACGTGGTCGGGCTGGCATTGGTGGACAGCATCGGTGTCGGCACGCTCGTCGTCCCGCTGTGGATGATGGTGCGGCCGTCGTTCCGGGTTCGAGGGGTTCTGTTGCACCTGAGCGTGCTGGGGCTGCTGTATCTCGGAGTCGGGATCGCGCTGCTGACGGTGTTCAAAGATGCGAATTTTGCCCTTATTGCCCATGCCGTACCCGGAAATGCGTGGGTGCGGATCACTGTGGGTGGTGTCGTTCTGCTCGCGGGGCTCGTCTGCGATCGACGGCGTCGACGCCCGAGTGGTGCGTGGTGGATGCGGGCACCTGCGAGTGCGCGAGGGGTGGTCCTCCTCGCTGTTGCAGTGGGCGCGGTCGAGGTGTCGACGATGCTGCCGTATGTCGCCGCGATCGAGGCGGTGGCCGCATCCGCACGGGGATGGGCATTCTCGGTCGCGATTCTCGCGATCTACGTACTCATCACCCTGCTACCGGCTCTGGTTCTGCTCATCGCCAGAGTCGCTGCATCGCAACTTGTTTCGTCACTTCTCTGGCGTCTGATGCACCGCGTCGAACGCTGGAGCCAGGACGTGGTGGTGACGGTACTGATCGTCGTGGGTGCGTTGCTGGTCGCAGATGCGGCCGTCGAGATGAACCTGGTGTGACGTCGGCCCCGGTCGACCCGAGGAAAGGATGCGTCATGAGGGCAGGAAGAGTTCGGGCAACCGATGCGCGCAGCATCGTCATGATTGTCGTCGGCGCAGTGTTGGCGCTGTTCTTCTGGGATCTGCGGGTGTTCTGGTTCCAGGGCGGCCCACTCGGCTGTGTCCTGATGGTCCTCGCTGTGGTGGACGTATGGGACTCGCGGCGCGCCACCGACGGGCGCGGAATTGTCGGGGACTTACGTGACGACATTTTCGGACGCGAGGATCCGACCGACACACCGGACCGCGATGGTCGACGGTGACCGACGTCGCTGCGACGGTACTGAATTTTCGGCCCCCGCATGATAAACAAGTCCGGGGGTCGACAGCTGTTCGATGACAGGCGATGCGGTGCTGAGTGGATGGTGGTGACCTGGTGGCGAGCAGTCTGGATGCGAATGCCGCGGCTCACTCGCGTCGACGTGGCTTGACCGCAGTCGGCACGGCCGTGTCGATTCTGGCTCTGGTGGCCGGTTGGGGCATCGTCTACTTCATCGGTCTGGTGGGTGCGCTGTGGCGTTTCCGCGAGCCGAATGCGCCTGCGCCCGTACTCACGCTGTCGGATCAATGGATGGACCTTGCGGTCGGCCTGGTTCAGGTGGCGATCGGGGCGGCGGCTATCGCTGCGGTGTATTTCGTTCGGCGTCGCACGTTGCCCGCGGTATGGCCGATGCGTCGCGGTACTGCGCTCGAGGCGGCGATCACCTGGTGCGCTGCGATCGGTGCTGCGTCGGCATTGCTGCTCGTGCTGTCTCGGATGGATGTGCTCCGCTTCAGCTTCTCGGTTCCGGCTTCGGTCGAATCCGATTGGCTTGCAGTGGTTTCCGCGCTGGCCGTCGGTCTGCGTGAGGAGCCGATCCTGGTGGCGCTTCCGGTGCTGCTGCTCGTGGGCAGGTTGCCGATCTGGGCAATCATGGCGTTGTCGGCGACGATGCGGGGCTTCCTCTATCTGTACTTCGGCGGTGGCGGTTTTCTCTGGGCGCTGTGCTGGGGTGCGGCGGCGGTGTGGGTGTTCTATCGCTACCGACGGCTGTGGGTGTTGATCGCAGTGCACGGTCTGGTGATGAACGTTCAGGTGTTCGATCGAGTGATTCCGTCCGACAATGCCGCAACGATCATGCAGTGGGTCAACATCCTGATCCTGTTCACCGCGCTGTTGTGGTGGCTGACCCCGAGGGCTCTGGAGGCGTTTCTGCCGAACACGGTGGCCGTTCGTTACGGCGATTCGACAGTCGAGACAACGCCGATGGTGGCCGAGGTCGTGCTCAATCCCGAGAAGCTCGATCCGGATACACCCAGAAGAAACCCGCCCGTCAAGCCCTGACCCGTACAAACTAGGTACCCGCGTGCACAGCCGCGCGCGTTCGATCCTGGACGGCCAGACCGGCGGCGATCATCGGTTCTGTGGACCGCAAGCTGCGGCACAACACGAAGGCACCTTCGAGGCTCGTCAGGCATCCCAGAGCCAGGCTCCGACATGCATCGTCCGGCAGGCCGGTTTCGGTGAACCACTGTGTGAGGCCGTCGATCCAGCCGGTGAACACGGCTTCCGTTGCGAGACGCAATCGTTCGTTGGTGCTGGCCACCTCGAGTGCGATGGTCTCGATCGAGCACGCCTCGGTGTAGTCGAGTTCGACCAACAACGTTGCCGCCGAGGCGAAGATCTCGGGTATCCCGTCCACCACATCGGTGACGGCGGCAAGTTGCCTGCCGACAAGGAGGCCGTAGCGCACGCCCTCGGCACGGATGACTTCTTCGCTGATCTGTTCCTTGCCGCCGGGGAAGTGGTGATAGATGGACCCGAAGGGGGCGTTGGCCGCCGCAGCAATCTGTTTGAGTCCGGTCGCGGTCATACCTTGACGCCGGTACAGCTCGGCGGTCGCTTCGAGGATTCGCGCGCGAGTGTCGTTGGCCATGAATTGTCCTTGCATCCGAGAAAGGCCCAGAGTACCTTCCGATTCACTAGAACGATCTATCCAGTGGAGGATCTGTGAAGCGAATCGACCTGGCGGCTGGACCGATCGACTACCTCGACACCGGCGGTGACGGTCCGGTGCTCGTCTTCGGGCACGGACTACTCATGAACGAGACACAGTGGCGCAAAGTGATCCCACTCCTCGGGGGATATCGCTGCATTGCTCCTACGCTGCCGTTGGGCGGACATCGGAGCCCGATGAAACCGGAGGCCGACCTCACGCAGCGCGGCATCGCCAGGATCATCGCCGACTTTCTCGAGGCGCTCGACCTCACCGATGTCACGTTGGTACTCAACGACAGTGGCGGCGGGCAATTCATCGTCTCCGACGGCCGCGCCGATCGAGTCGGACGTTTGGTCCTCGCGTCATGCGAGGCCTTCGACAATTTTCCGCCGCTGCCTGCCCGGCCCGCAGCGGCGCTGTGCCGAGTGCCCGGTGGCACCTCGCTGTTTCTGCGACTGCTGGCCACGAAGTTCGTTCGACACAACAAGCGCGCATGGGGCGGGCTCAGCAAGCACGGGATCCCCGACGAGGTGCTCGACGACTGGTTCGCGCCTGCAACGCGCAGCGCGGAGATTCGGCGCGATCTGCGTAAGTTCGCCACCGGCACACCATCGCGAAAGACGTTGCTGACGTGGGTCTCTCGGCTCTCGACGTTCGATCGCCCGGTCCTCGTGATCTGGGCGACAGAGGACACGATGATGCCGCTCATCCATGCCGACCGGCTGCGAGAGTTGTTTGCCGATGCACGTCAGGTGCTCATCGATGACTCGTGGACACTCATTCCGGAAGACCAGCCCGAACGGTTCGCGGCTGCCCTCCGAGAGTTCGTCCCGGACGACCCGGCACACGTGACTTATCGGTGACTCCATGATTGCCGAGGCTGGGACCACGTTGTAGTCGTACCGATCCTGACGCCTAATGCGCGTGAGATTTTCTTGTCGGACCCCTCTCGTAGGATCGAATGCATGTTCGATACCGGGGGGTGGGGCGTGGCGGAAACGCCACCGGTCGATGACTGCATTGCGGGGTTTCTCGACGTCATCGCGCTCAACCGCGTCCACGAGAACCTTGCCAGGGCAGGGACCGTACTGGCGTACTGCGACGTACTCGAGATGCGACTGGAGGCTGCCGAGGCCGCCGGTGGCGATCCGGGCGAGACGGTCCGCGGCGCGTTGTGTGACTTGGCCGTGACGATGACCGGCACGCGTCGCGATGCATCGGTGGTGCACGACGTCGCGGAGCGGCTGCATCGAATGCCGTTGACTGCCTTGCGTTTCGTGACCGGAAGCTTCGACTGGTCGACGGTGGTCACCATCACCTCGGTGTTGCATCGCGCCACTGACGAGACCATCTCGAAAATCGAATACGAGGTCTGCGCTGCAGGGGGCAGAATGCGCCCGCAGGCCTTGCGGAACCGAATCTGGCGGTTGTGGATGAAGGCCGATCCGGACGGTGCTGCGCAGGCTCGCGAGACGGCGAAGTCGGAGGAAGTCGGAGTGCGGATCGTGCGAACCGGTCCTGGCGGTATTTCGACGCTCATCGCGAAGATCACGGATTTGGAATCGGCCGAAGCAGATGCACTCATCGTCGAGATCGTCGTCACGGTCTGCAAGGACGATCCGCGGTCGACGGGGATGCTGCGGGCCGCCGGATTGATGGCGTTGCTGCACGGCGAGCATTCGCTGGTCTGTCAGTGCGATCTCGGTGACGAGTGCCCGGTTGCCGGTGCCGCCGACGATCTTCCACCGAGGCGCGGGCATCTCCTGCAGATCGTGGTGGCGGTGGAGACGCTGCTGGGACTGTCCGCGGAGCCCGCAACCTTGGCGGACGGGACTCCGATCGATCCCGAGGTGGCGCGCATCGTCGCCGCCGATGCGAAGTGGCAGGCAATGCTGACCGAGTTGGTCGACATGCTGAAGCCCGAGCAGGACGGCCCCGACGAGCGCGGCTCGAACGGCAAGAGCCCGAACGACAAGAGCCCGAAGGGCAAGCGCTCGAACGACGACGATCCGGATGACGACAGCCCGGATGGCGACAGCCCGGATCACGGCGGCCCGGACGGTGGTCCTGACGACGATGGGCCCGGCGGTCCTGACAACGATGGGCCCGGCGGCCCTGACAACGATGGGCCCGGCGGACCCGGCGAGGATTGGCCCGGCGATGAAGGCGGTGGTTCCACCGGAGGCAACGACCCGGATGACGGCCGCGGTCCCTCGATCAAGGGATCGACCCACCCGGCAGGCCCACTCGATCGGGACGATCCCGAAACCTCCGAAGACCGCGTCGGTCCGTCTCCACCCGGCTTCCGTTTGTTGCGCACAGTGGTGGGCATCGGCCGGGTGCGCAGTGCCGCTCAGCTTCCGCCGATGCGCGGCGTGTGCGCCCAAGGTTGTCCGCCGGCCGATCGGATTCTGGGGGAGGAGTCTGTCCGCGATGGGCTTGTCGCACGCTGGCTCGGTTGGATTGCCGAACAGCCCGAGCGTGCGCGCGGGATTTTTCCCGACGGTCATGGCGGCGAATGCGTTCCGTCGCGAGCCGCGGTGACCTATCGGCCGAGCGCGCGCGTCGCCGCTGTCGTGCGGACGGCCTATCGCACGTGCACGTTCCCCAACTGTGACGTGCCCTCGGCCCGGTGTCAGATCGATCATGTGGTCCCATTCGACAAGGACGATCCGGGGCGTGGCGGCTGGACGATCGTGACAAATCTTCAACCGGTGTGCGTATTCCACCATCAGGCGAAGACGTCGAAAGCGTGGTCGGCGGTGATGCTCGCCGGAGGGGCGATTCTGTGGTCGAACTCTCTCGGTCTACGCGCGGTCACGCTGCCGGAGTTCTCGATCGCGTCGCCTCCTCGACGTCGCCATCGCCGGAAGAAGTCGGCCGACAGTGAGCTGTCCCCGTTCGAACCCACCCGATGGGAGCTCGAGTACAGCAGCTCTGCACCGCCGACACTCGCGGATTTCCGTTCCGCGTCATCGGACATTGCACGGAAGAAACTGGCAGACAAGAGACGTGTCTACCTCGACCACTGCCGCGTCGTACACGTGCGCATTCGACTCGACCGGAGCAGATACGATCCCGCTCCCTTTTGAACAAAAGACCGTCCAGGGTGTGGTCAGAACCGCACACCTGCTACCTTGAACGCCGTTCAAGTCTCTGGGGCAGGTGACCGCCCCACTCCTCGAGGAGCCACCCGTGTCAGATGTCGACAGCAGTACTCGTCCGCCGAGCCGTAAGGTCAGCCGAATGAACGTCTCCGCCCGCGACATGGCGCAGATCGCAGTGTTCGCAGCGCTCATCGCTGCTCTCGGCCTGCCGGGATCGATCACGGTCGGCTTCTCCGGCGTCCCCATCACCCTGCAGACCCTCGGCATCATTCTGTCCGGCGCGATCCTCGGTGCCAGGAAAGGCACTGCTGCGGTCCTGGTGTTTCTCGCGCTCACGATGATCGGCCTCCCATTGCTGGCGGGTGGACGTACCGGTCTGTCGGCCATGGCCGGGCCCACCGTCGGGTACCTCATCGGCTGGATACCGGCAGCGTTGCTGATCGGCTGGCTCACGGCCCGCATCCTGCCGAAGTACTCGATCGCGCTCGGTCTGGCGATCAATGCCGTCGGCGGCATCGTGGTGGTGTACGTCTTCGGGATCATCGGCCTGATCCTGCGTACCGACGTCGGAGTCTGGGCCGCGATCACGTCCAACGGCCCGTTCCTGCCCGGTGACATCGCCAAGGTCGTCGTCGCCACCGTTGTCGCCAAAAGCGTGCATCGTGCATACCCGGGCCTGATCAAGGCGTGACTCTCGAGCTGGGAGGTCTAGGTGACGACAACGGCAGCGTAAGTGACCGGGCCGACGACCCGGCCATCGTCTGGTCGGGTCGCACGCTCACCTACGCCGACCTCGACGCTGCCGTCGAGCAATGGCCTCACCTCCCGGTGCACGACGCCTCAGCGCTCGAGCTACCCGAGGCGCTGATCTGCGTTTTTGCGGCGGCGCGGCAGGGAAGTGCGGTGCGAGTCGAGGATTTGTCGGCCCGCCCCGAGCGCCCTACCCACACCGAGCCCGACGCTTTCCTGCTGGTCGCGACCTCGGGCTCCACCGGACGCCCCAAGCCGCTCGAGCGCACTGCCGCGTCGTGGGTCGACAGCTTCCCCGAGTTCACCGAGATCACCGACATCCGCCCCACCGATTCGGTGCTGATCACCGGACCATTGCACGCCACGATGCACCTGTTCGCCGCAGTGCACGCGCTGTGGCTGGGGGCCTGCGTCACCGACGACACGGCCCTGGCGACGGCGGTGCACGCAGTGCCAGCGGTCCTTCGCGACACGGTTCGTCGGATGCCCGGTGCGCGGGTGGCGGTCGCGGCTGGTGCCGGGCTGGATTCAGCTGCAGCGCAGACGATCTCGGACATGGGCGTCAGGTTGGTCGAGTACTACGGCTCGGCGGAACTGTCGTTGGTGGCGGCGCGGGTGACAGGCGAGCACGCGGCACTGCGATTGCTCCGCGATGTCGAGGCGCGCACCGAAGACGGGTATCTGGTCGTCCGTTCGCCGTACTCGGCACTCGCCACCACTGGCTGGTGCGGCGTCGGTGATCTGGCCGAGCTCAGCGGCCGCGAACTTCTGGTCCATGGTCGGGGGGACGCGGCGATCAATGTCGGCGGCACCACCGTCGTCGCAGAGGACGTCGAGCGAATCCTGACCGCTCTCGACGGCGTTCGAGCCGCGGCTGCCATCGGGTCTCCCCATGCGGTGTTGGGTGAAACGGTGTCTGCCGTCATCGAACTCGACGGTTCCCGCGATCTCGACCGTATCCGCGCCGACGCCCGCGCGATCATGACCAAGGAGGCACTGCCGCGAAAGTGGACGGTGGTACAGCAGCTGCCCCGCACCTCGAGCGGCAAGATCGCCCGGAAAGCTCTGCTGTGAATGTCCCTGCTGTGAATGTCCCTGCTGTGAATGTCCCTGCTGTGAGTACTCCCGTGATCGTTGCGGCCAAACGAACCGCGATCGGCATTGCCGGTCACGGTTTTGCAGACGTCACCGCTCCGTACCTTGCTGCGCCGGTTCTGAAAGCTGTTGCAGTAGAGGTTATTTCACTCGGACTCCCGATCGACGACGTGATCCTCGGCAACTGTCTCGGCCCCGGCGGCGACGTTGCGCGTGTATCGGCCTTGCTCGCGGGACTCGGTGTCGACGTCCCCGGCGTTACCGTCGACCGCCAGTGTGGATCCGGACTCGACGCCGTCATGCAGGCCGCGTCGCGCATCCGCAGCGGCGACGAGACGTTGATTCTGGCAGGTGGCGTCGAATCGGCGAGTACGAGTCCGTGGCGGTTCTGGCCCCCGGTCGACGGCGCAGAACCTGTTCGGTACACCCGAGCACCATTCGCTCCCCACGGTTTCGACGATCCCGACATGGGCGTTGCGGCAGACGATCTCGCGCGTAGGCGTGGAATCGACCGACAGCGGCAGGACGAGTACGCCGCACGGTCCTTCGCACGAGCCTCGGCATACGACTTCTCCGCCGAAATCGTCCCGATCGGACAGTTGAACGCCGACGAGCGCATCCGCCCCAACATGACTGCCCAGCGACTGGGCAGACTGCGTCCCACGTTCACCTCCGACGGCACGGTCACCGCGGGCAATTCCTGCGGAATCTCCGACGGTGCCGCAGTTCTGGCGATCACCACGGCCGAACGTGCCGCTGGTATGCCGGCACTGCGCATTCTCGGCAGCGCGGTGGCCGGGTCCGATCCGGCACTGCCCGGTCTGGGACCGGTGCCTGCGATCGAGAAGCTACTCGGGCGCACCGGGGTGTCACTCGACGAGATCGGGGTCATCGAGATCACCGAGGCGTTCGCATCGGTGGTGCTCGCAGTCTCGGATGCGCTGGGCATCGACGACGAGCGCATCTGCCCGGACGGTGGGGCCATCGCGATGGGTCATCCGTGGGGCGCATCGGGCGCAATTCTGCTGGTGCGCTTGGCATCTCGAATGCTGCAACCGAGTGGTCCGGCACTGGGATTGGCGGCCTGCGCCATCGGCGGCGGGCAAGGAATAGCGATGTTGGTGGAGCGAGTGACATGAGCAGCATCAAGTTCGAGAACATTTCCCACTCCTTCGGGGAGCGGCAGGTGCTGCATGGCATCGACCTCGAATTCGACGAGCGCCGCATCGGCATCATCGGATCGAACGGGTCGGGGAAGTCGACGCTGGCTCGGATGATCAACGGTCTGATCAAGCCCGACTCCGGCCGCGTCACGGTGGACGGCGTCGACGCTGCCAAGAAGGGTGCGCAGGTTCGCAAGAAGGTCGGGTTCGTCTTCACCGACCCCGACTCGCAGATCGTCATGCCCACTGTCGCAGAGGATCTCGCGTTCTCGCTGCGTAGGTCCGGGCTGAGCAAAAAAGAAGTCGAAGACCGCGTCGACGAAATCCTCGTCCGCTTTCGCCTGGATCAGCATCGCGATCATCCGGCGCACCTGCTCTCCGGTGGGCAGAAGCAATTGCTCGCGATCGGTGCCGTACTGATCAGACGGCCGGAGGTGGTTGTTGCAGACGAGCCGACCACGTTGCTCGACCTGCGCAACGGACGCGTCGTCGCTCAGGCTCTGGATTCGATGGATCAGCAAGTCGTCGTCGTGACTCATCAGCTCGCTCTGCTGGACAGCTTCGAGCGTGTCATCGTCATCGATGACGGCCGCGTGGCGTTCGACGGTGCCCCCGCCGCAGCGGTGCCGGCGTATCGGGAGCTGATCGGGTGATCGGTCTCTACCGCCCCGGTACATCGCTGCTGCACCGAATGAGCCCGGGCTGGAAACTGTTGTCGCTCATAGTTGCAATCTTGGCGACCGTGATCTTCGCGCGCACCCCGCTCGAGGTTGGCGTGGTGGCTCTGGCGGTCGCCGCCCTGTTCGCAGTGGCCGGTATTCCGGTGAAAGTCGCACTGGCGCAACTTCGTCCGGTGCTGTGGATGCTTCTGATCATCGGCGTGTTCCAGATACTGATCACCACGTGGCAGCGCGCGGTGGTGGTGTGCGGGGTGCTGGTGATCTCCGTTGCCCTGGCGGCACTGGTCACGCTGACCACCCGGGTGACCGACATGCTCGACACCGTCACGCGAGCACTCGGGCCGATCCGCCGCTTCGGCGTCGACCCGGATCGCATCGGACTGCTCCTGGCCCTTGCCATTCGGTGCATCCCGCTGCTGGCCTCCATCGTCCAAGAAGTGTCCCAGGCCCGCAAAGCCCGCGGACTGCAGTGGTCCATGACGGCTCTGGCAACCCCGGTTCTGGTGCGCGCCCTCCGCACTGCGGATGCGATGGGTGATGCCCTCGTCGCACGCGGTGTGGACGACGACGGTATAGATGACGACGGTACAGACGATGACGAGTGAGCTGCTCGCCGCGCGCGTCGCTCGGAATTCCGGGCGACAGGACGCAGCGATCGTCGACGCAACCGGCGAGATCAGCTACCGCGAATTCTGGGATCGGGTCGAGCGCACCGCGGGATCGTTGTCGGGCATGCGTCGGGTGGCGGTGCTGCCGACGTCGGACATCGGGTCGCTGGTCGTGGTTCTGGCGGCAATGCATGCCGGGGTGAGTGTCGTTCTGCTGCATCGACATCTGTTGGATCGAGAATTCGCCGATGTCACGGCGGTGTGTGAGCCCTCGCTGATTGTCGCGCATCCGCGCCAGCACGCACGAGTGCATCGTTGGGGTGCCGACACAGTGCTGGCACCCGAGGAGCTCACCACCGGCCGCGCCGCTCCGCTCGATCCACCCGCACGCAGCGCCGAACTCCTGGTCGGCATCACCTCCGGAACGACCGGACCACCCAAATTGTTCGTTCGGGATCAGGCGTCGTGGGCTGCCACGCTCGACCGGTCCGATGCACTGTTCGAGCTCGGGCCGGGCGATCGAGTGTCTGCATCCGGCACCCTCGATCACACACACTTTCTCTACGGTGCGTTGCACGGGCTCACCCGCGGTGCAACGGTGGATCTACGGAAGGCGGCGGTCGCTCTCGAAGATGCTCCGACACATCTGTATTCGGTACCGACCATCGCCTGGGACATCGCTCGCTCCAACGCCCGGTATCCCTCCGTCCGCGAGGTGCTCTCGTCTGCGGCGCGATGGCCGCAGTCTGCCCGCACGGCATTGGCGACGGTGTTACCGAACGCAACCATGACGCACTTCTACGGTGCATCGGAACTGAGCTTCGTCTCGTACGACCGTCGAACTCCTGGCAGCACGGGTGTCGAGGGATCGAGTGTGGAGGGCGCGTTGTTCGGCGGGGTGGAGGTGGAGACCAGGAACGAACTGCTGCATGTGCGCAGCGACATGCTGTTCGACGGTTACCTGAGCCGAGTCGGCGACCACACCACCCTGACGAACGGGCCCGTCGACGGGTGGATGACGGTCGGTGATCGCGGCAGTGTCGACGAGGGTCGACTGACGTTGCTCGGCCGCGGCAGCGAGACGATCGTTCGAGCCGGGCTCACGGTCGAGCTGGCCCCGATCGAGGCGGCCCTGTTGTCGATCCCCGGTGTTCTCGATGCCGGAGTTGTCGGCGTTCCCGACGATCGCACCGGTGAGGTGCCGGCGGCGGGAGTGGTTGTAGCCCAGCAGAACTCACCCACAGTGGCGCAGATACGGCGGCACGTTCGCTCGATGTTGCCGAGCCCGAGCCTACCCGTGGTGATCGCCGTCGTGGACGCCTTACCGCGCACCCCGCGCGGCAAGCTCGATCATCAGGCCTTGGGTGCGACCTTGGCCACGGTGCGCACCGTCGGCTCGCCCGATGCGCCGGTGACAACGAACCAGACGGTCAACGCGCCGCCTTCGTAGCGGTGGCGCAGTGTGACGTGTTCACTCGCGAGGACCGGGGTCAGGTACTCGATCACGGCGCGGTGCGCAGACGCCGCCAGCTGTGGCAGCTCGACCAGCAGCTCCTCGATCGCGTGCCAGTACGCCGCATTGTTGAGGTGGTTGAACGGGTCGATATCGGTTGCGCGCAAAGGGAACTGCACGTCCGTGTGCGATTCCGCCGGTGCCGGCTCGGTCAGCCATGCCTTCCACCGCAACCGGTGCTGATCGGTGGTTCTGGCCAACATCTCCAGTGCCCCGTCGCTGATGCGAGTCGGCATGCCGGTGGCTTTGCTGATGTTGATCCAGAAGCCCTCGGTTTCGATGCGTCCACCCTTGGGGGTCGTCAGCGCCACTCGCATGTTGGACCAGCGCGTCGACATCGACGAACACCACCGACGCATGTGCACATGGTCCGGAAAGTGGATGGGTTCGAAGACGTCGATGACGGTCCGCCGCACGATCCACACCGGATCGGTCTTTCCCAGGGGAGTGGCGTCGAGGTTGTCGGTTCCGACGTCCTGCAGGTAGCGCGCAACCCCGTCGAACCGCAGTCGGTTGGTCGGATCGATGTCGCCTGTCCGCACCGGCCAACTGGTCTCGAAGCCCTCACCGGGTGGTGGCTCCGGTGCCAGCTCGTCGTCGAAGCCGGCCGGTTCCACGCGTGCATTGGTCACGTTCGCACTGTACGCGCGCATCTAGACGATGTGGCGGGCGCGCATACCGTCGAACACCGGTGCCACTCGAACCACGTCACCGGTGGTGGGAGCATGCACCATCTGGCCGTTCCCCATGTAGATCGCCACGTGTCCGGGTCCCGCCGGTCCCCAGTTTCCGAACAGTAGATCGCCGGGCTGCGCCAGTTCCATCGGAACCTCGGTGCCGACGTTCCATTGTGTTTCGGAGGTGCGGGGCAGCGTCACCTTCCCGCCCGAGGCCTTGAACAGGGCGTACGACGTCAGACCTGAGCAATCGAATCCACCGCCGGACGGACCGTTGATGTTTCCGCCACCCCATACGTAGGGCAGCCCCAGGTAGTCCATCGCCAATTGCACTGCCCGGCCGCCCATTCCGGTGAGGTCGAGCCCCGCGAACGGGGTCAGTATCGAGGCGAACTGCGCCTCGGTCGCCCTGATGCGGGCCACGTACGGCTTGGTCTGTGTCTCGTAATCGACTGTGCCCGAGGGCATACCGCCTGATCGCAGCACCGCTCCCGCGCCCGCGTTGTATCCGGCGAGGGTCAGGTCGAGTGTGTCACCGGAGACTTTGCCTTCTCGCTTCCAGCCGTCGACCTGCCCGTAGATGTCGCACAGCATCGTGCCCGACGCCATGACCGCGTCTCCGACGCTGTTGACGTCGACCACGCCGTTGCCGTCGTAGTCCTTGCCGTAGGTCGCCCACGTGCCCGGCATGAATTGTCCCGGTCCCTGTGCGCCGGTGCTCGAGACAGGCGCAGTCGGCCCGTACCGAAAGCCGTTCTCGGCGGCATAGAGTGCGGCGATCGTGGTGCCTTTGACACCTCCGCAGATGTTGCCTGCTTTCTGCAACCACGGTACGAAGGCGGTGATGGCTCCCACCGCCCCCAAGCCGATCGGACCCACATTGATACCGGTGAACGTCACGGGCAGCCCGGGAAAGAGTGCGCGCCGAATGGCCTCAGCCGACGCCATGAACGCCGTCTGGGTGGCGATGTCGGCTGCGGTGTACGTGCGGCCGGCGAACTGGACTGCACCGGCACCGAGTGCAGCTGCCGTTGACGAGAGAGCGGTCGACGAGAGAGCGCCGGCCGAAAGAGCACTCGGCGAGAACACGCTGAACGGAAGTGGGGCAGACGGGGAGCCGGCAGCAGGTACAGCCGCAGCGGCAGTGGGGAGGGCAGCCAGTGCATCTTCCGCCGCGGTCGGCACCGCTGCATCCTCGGCCGCCTCGATGTCTTCCACCGCCGGAAGGTTCGGCAGCATCGGCTCGACGGCAGTGTGCAGGCCGTCCGCAGCGTCGGACAACGTGCGATCGGCGATGTCGGCGGCAGGCTCGGGCATGGTGCCCAGGAGTTCGGTCCACTGATCGCTCATCGTCTTCGCCTGATCCTCGGCGTTGGCGGCAATTTCTGCGGCCTGATCCGTCACTGCCTGATCGGGAATCGGAGCCGGGGCGTCGGTTCCGGCGACAACACCGGCGGCGGACACGATGACGGCAACGATGACTGCGAATGGATCGCCTGCCATGTATCGACTCCTGCTACTCGAACGATCTTCCCCGAGCCAGGAGCTGTGATCAGTCTCACTCGGGTGCTGTACCCATCATGCACGGTGCAGTCGATCGACTCATGAGTTTTGCGAAACTGTCAGAGCAGGGAGGTCCAGTAGTCCGAGAAGCGGATTCCGATGAGCGCGATGACGATTGCGTACCACACGGCAAGCAGCGTCCACCGCCATTCGAGGAAAAGACGGCCGATCGTGCCGCCGTTGTTCGGGCCGGTGCTGATCAATCGGCTCAGAGCCAGCACGAACAGCGGCATCGTCACGGCCCACACCACCATGCAGTAAGGGCACAGTGCGCCGATCTCGTACAGGCTCTGGACTATCAGCCAATGCACGAACACTTCACCGAGCAGCAGGCCGCCACTCATGCCGAGCCAGAACCAGTGCGGCAATTCGACGCGGCCGAGCCACAGCACCCCGGCGACGAGCGCAACCGAGAACGCGACGATGCCCAGGATGGGGTTCGGGAAGCCGAAGAGCGCAGCCTGCTTCGTCACCATCACCGAACCGCACGAGAGCACCGGATTCAGGCTGCACGACGGTACGTACGACGCGTCCTCCAGCAACTTGAATCGCTCGATCGTCAGCGTCAGCGCAGCGAGTAGCCCGATCGCGCTGAAGACGGTGAAGACTGCAGCACCGACGCGGGTCCTCATGCTCTGGTACCGGCTGCCGCTCAGTTACCGGCTGCTGCAGCAGCGGCGAGGATGTTCTCCGGAGTCGGGTTGGAGACGTCGGTGCCGTTGACGCGCACGCTCGGCGTCCCGCTGATGCCCTCGCCGATGACGGACTGCGTCTGGCTGGTGACCCAATCGGTGTAGCTGCCGTCGGTGATGCACGACGCGGTGGCGGGGGAGTCGGCACCGGCGGAGGTGGCGATCTCGACGAGCTTGTCGTCGGTCAATCCGGTGCCGTTCTCCGCAGGCTGCTCCGCGAACATGGCGTTGTGCCAGTCCATCCAGCTGTCCCGGTCGTTCTCGGCGACGCAGATCGAGGCGCTCGCGGCACGCGTCGAGTACATCGTGCCGTTCGAGAAGCGGTCGAGAATGGAGATGGGTCGGTAGTCCACCGCGACGTTGCCCGCGTCGGCCAGCTGCTGCAATGTCGACCCGCTGATGGACTCGAAGTTCTTGCACGCCGGGCACTGGAAGTCCTCGACGACGCTGATGACGGTGGTGGCGTCGGGATTGCCGAAGCGGATGGCACCGGTGTCGGTCAACGACGTGGGCGTCAGCTGCTGGCCCGGTGACGAGCTCGTGGCGGGAGATGCCTCACCCGACGTCGAGTTCCTGTTGACGATGAACAAGGCAATTGCTGCAACGAGCGCGATGAGAACCACAGCCACGACGATCTGGATCAGCGTTCGGCGATTCTTGTCGCCGTTCTGCATAGCCCTGATGTCTTTCGATGCCTTGTTGCTGGTGTTCACGGCGACCAGTTTAGGCAGGACAACCTGAGTGTCAGATGAGAGCAGCCAGTCGTTCGATGGCGAAGCGGTATCCGTCGATGCCGAGTCCGGCGATGACGCCACTGGCGATAGGCGACACGAAGGAGTGGTGTCGAAACTCCTCACGGGCGTGCACGTTGGAAATGTGCACCTCGATGATCGGGACCTCCGGGATGACGAGTGCGTCGCGCAGCGCCACCGAGGTGTGCGTCAGTCCACCAGGGTTGATGACGATGCCCGACGCCACCCCGCGGGCCTCGTGGATCCAGTCGATGATCTGACCCTCGTGGTTGGACTGCTCTGCTTTCACGGTGAGTCCGAGGTCGGCTGCGGTCTTCTCGCACAGGGCGACGACATCGGCGAGGGTGGCGTGGCCGTACACCTCGGGCTGCCGGGTGCCGAGCATGTTGAGATTCGGACCGTTGAGCACCAACAGCTGCTTGGCCATGACGTCACTCACTTTCTTGCTCTACGAACTACCGGGTCTGATCATTCCACAGCGTGGTTGACACAATCGTCTCGTGACTACAGGGAGAACCGTGTGGGTGGTGTGGGGCGTCGGTGTCTTCGCCTACATCATCGGGGTGCTGCATCGCACGTCGTTCGGAGTCGCTGGTCTCAGTGCTGCGGATCGGTTCTCGGTGTCGCCGTCTCTGCTGTCGTCGTTCGTGGTGTTGCAGGTGATCGTGTATGCGGCGATGCAGATCCCGGCCGGCGTGCTGTTGGATCGGATCGGTTCGCGCAGGATGATCGCCGCGGGCGCGCTGATCATGGCGTCCGCGCAGATCACCCTCGCACTCACCGAGTCGCTCCCGGTCGCGGTGGCCGCTCGCGCGTTCGTCGGCGTGGGCGACGCTCTCACCTTCATCTCGGTCTTGCGGTTGGTGCCGCGCTGGTTTTCCCCGCGGCGGGTGCCGATCGTCTCGCAGCTGACGGGTCTGCTCGGCCAACTCGGTCAGGTGCTCTCGGCGGTCCCGTTCCTGATTCTGTTGAACGGGCCGGGTTGGACGTTCGCATTCGGCAGCGCGGCGGCATTGGGGCTGCTTGCTGTTGTGCTCGTGATCGCGCTGGTTCGAGATCGTCCCGATGACAGCAGCACTCTCGATACCGAGCCCACGTCATTGCGACAGACCATCGCGGCCATCGCGCAGGTGTGGCGACGCCCCGGCACCCGGCTCGGCTTCTTCTCCCACATGGGCACCCAGTTCTCGATCACGGTGTTCGCGTTGCTGTGGGGTGTGCCGTATCTGACGTCGGCGCAGGGCCTGTCGGCGTCGACGGCCGGAGCGTTGCTGACGGTGTCGGTTGCGGCCGCGGTGGTGTCGGGCATCGTGGTCGGTCTCCTTACCGGTCGTTACCCGATGCGACGGTCGTGGCTGGTGCTGGCGATCATGATCAGCAACGCCACGATGTGGGCCATCGTGCTGTCTCTTCCCGGGCCTGCGCCGCTGTGGTTGCTGGTGCTGCTGGTGGTGGTGATCTCGGTGGGCGGTCCCGGTTCGGTGATCGGTTTCGACCTCGCCCGCACGTTCAATCCGAGCGCAAATCTGGGGACGGCTCAGGGGATGGTGAACATCGGCGGGTTCCTGGCGTCGCTGTTGGTGATAGCGGGGATCGGTTGGATTCTCGACGCGATGGGCGGCTACACGTTCGACGGTTTCCGGGTTGCCTTGCTCGTGCAGTTCCCGGTGTGGATCGTCGCGATCACCGGAGTTCTGCTGACGCGCCGCAAGACCAGACGAGTGCTCGCGGCGGAGGGAATTCATCCCCACACGATGCGTGAGGTGCGAGACCGGATTCGTCGCAAATAAACCTTTGCTTAGACAGCTTTCTGCGAGCATGCTGGTGGTCCGAATATCGTTGTAGGACACAAGCAAACGCTACGTAAAGGTGCACTAAAGAGATGGTAACCGAGCGAGAAGTGACTCCCGCGAGCGGCGAGTATTCGCACCGCGAGATCATGACCATTCTGTCGGGCCTGATGATGGGCATGTTCCTCGCTGCCCTCGACCAGACCATCGTGTCGACGTCTGTGCGCACCATCGCCGACGATCTCAACGGGTTCTCGGTTCTGGCCTGGGTGACAACGGCCTACCTCATCACCTCGACGGTCTCGACCCCGCTCTACGGCAAGCTCTCCGATCTGTACGGGCGCAAGCCGTTCTTCATGACGGCCATTTCGATCTTCGTCGTCGGGTCCATGCTGTGCGGCATCGCGACGTCGATGTACGAGCTCGCCGCCTTCCGCGCGATCCAGGGCCTGGGTGCGGGTGGTCTGATGTCGATGGCGCTGGCCATCATCGGCGATATCGTACCGCCGCGTGAGCGAGCCAAGTACCAGGGCTACTTCCTGGCCGTCTTCGGTACCTCGAGTGTGCTCGGGCCGGTCATCGGTGGGCTGCTCGCAGGGCAGTCGTCGATCCTCGGAATCACCGGTTGGCGTTGGGTTTTCTACATCAACGTGCCGCTGGGCATCATCGCACTCGTGGTGGTGTGGCGAGTGCTGAACCTGCCGGTGTACCGACGCGAAGCGCGCGTCGACTGGTGGGGCGCAGTTCTGCTCAGCGTCGGGCTGGTGCCGCTGCTCATCATCGCCGAGCAGGGTCGTGTGTGGGGCTGGAGCTCGCCGCGAGCGTTGCTGTGCTTCGGAATCGGCATCGTCGGCGTCATCGCGTTCGTGCTCGCCGAGATCAAGATGGGCGACGACGCCCTGATCCCCATGCGGTTCTTCCGAAACCCGTTGTTCTCGTTGTGTATTGCCGTCAGCGTCATTGCCGGTGCCGCAATGTTCGGTGGCATTTCTCTGCTACCGCAGTACCTGCAGGTGGTCAAGGGATCCTCGCCCACTCTGGCCGGCTACCAAACCCTGCCGCTCGTGGGTGCACTGATGATCGCGTCGATCGTCTCGGGTCGCATGATCTCGAAGACGGGGCGCTACAAGATCTTTCCGATCATCGGCACCGCGTTGATGGCGATCGCGATGTTCACGTTCCACTACGTACACGCCGATACTCCGCTGTGGCAGACCATGGTCGTGATGGGCGTGTTCGGTCTCGGTCTCGGTTCGATGATGCAGCCGCTGACGCTCGCGATCCAGAACGCGATGCCGCCCAAGGACATGGGTGTATCGACCTCTGCCGCAACGTTCTTCCGCCAGATCGGTGCGACGGTTGGTGTGGCGGTGTTCCTGTCGATGCTCTTCACTCAGCTGACCCCGAAGACAGGCGATGCACTGATCGCCGCGAGCTCGACGCCGGCCTTCCAGCAAGCGGTGCAGACTGCGGCAAGCAGTTCCGATCCACTGGAATCCGGGTTCGCCCGGGCCATTGCGTCGGGTGACGCCTCGGTCGCCGGGAGTGCGCTGCAGGACAGCTCGTTCATTCAGAAGCTCGAACCCGCACTTGCCGAACCGTTCCGGATCGGCTTCTCGGATGCCATGGACTACGTGTTCCTGGCCGTGTCGATCCTGATGGTCATCGGGTTCGTGCTGGTGCTCTTCCTGAAAGAGGTGCCGCTGCGCACGATGTCGGGGCTGGCTGCAGCGCAGCAGCAGCGAGACGAAGAGAAGGCGAACGAGACCGGGCCTGTGCTGTAAATGCGTTGACTGCCGATGCGGTGACCTCATGGGCACGGACACCATCGCGTTCATCGAGCAGGTGGTCGGCGAACCTACAAGGCTGGCGGGATGCAGAGACGGCGGCGTGGTGGCTCTACCGGTGCGCTGCAGCGACCGGATCCGGTGGAGCGCTTCGTCCGTGCATCGCGATCCTGCTCGACTTCACCTGAGACGCCGCACAGACTCTTACGCTCATTCGCCGGGTCCGGAGCTGCGACGTCGTGGGTCGGAGTCAGGTGTTCGGGATGTGGCGCAGGCCGTTGAACAGGACGTCCAATCCACGGTTCAGTTCGTGGGCACCGTCGTATTCCGTGATGAGCGGGGGGATGACGGACATGATGGGAAAGTCTCCGATCGGCAGTCTGCGCAGCGCGAGGCTCAATCTGTCCCCTGTCTCGTCTGGATGGTCCGTTGTCTCCTGGGTCTCGCTGAGCACATGCCCGCGTAGTAAGGACATCAGCAGCCGGTAGGCCGAGAGTGCTTCGGGGACGGTGAAACCGCCAGTGGCCAGTAAACCGAGGATGCCTTCGAGTGACACCAACGACCTCGTGGTGCCCAGTCCGAGAGGCGTAGCCCGGGGCCGCGTCGCCAGAAGAACTGCCGCCCGCGGGTGTTCGAGGGCGAGCTCACGGTAATGCCGGGCGAAGATGGTCAGCTGACGTCTCCAGTCGGTATCGGTCTCGTCGACCGCTACGAGGCCTCCGAGGATCGAATCGGCGACCGCGTCCAGCAGGGCCTCTTTGGTCGGAACGTAACGGTAGATGGTCATCGGGTCGCGATCGATCGACACGGCCAGACTGCGAATGGTCAGGCTGTCGAGTCCGGTGCCATCGATGATGGACAGGGCGGCTGATACGACGTATTCACGGTCGATCTTGTCCTTGATGTTTGGGCCCATGCGATTGGAGGGTGACAACGAGCGTCACCACCTTTCCGAATTCAGATATAAGCGGTATATCGAAGGTTATCAGACCAAAAACAAACTTGTTGTCCTGCAGGCATTTTCGCTTGACTCGTCAGAATACACATGGTGTGCTGTAGTCCTACACCGTAGAGATACGGGGAAACTCTTTGTTGCGGAGTGGGCCATGAGCCTCCGCTGGTCTTCCATCTCATTCGCTCGGTTGCAGACATTCGGCCGGCGATCCACCGATCTACGGACTCTGCGAGACCTCGACGCCCCTGGTGAAATCCAGTGAACATCGTCGACCGTCGCGGAATCTCACAGTCGACTCTCGTCGGGGGAATCGATGCCCATAATTCGCTGTGCGGCAACAAGTCTCACTCGAACCTCCTCCATCAGATCGGTACACAACATGTACGCTCCGCAACACCGTCCTGCGCTGTCCACATCCCGACGCCAGGGCGCTGCGTTGATTCCTCTCGTCGGCACCGTCGCGCTGGCAACCAGTGCGCTCATGCTGGTCAATGCTTCGGCAGCCGGCGCTCAGCCCACCACCGTCGAGCTCGGTACCGCTGAGAGCTACGCCGTACTCGCCGGCTCCAAGATCACCAACACCGGACCGTCGAAAATCAGCGGAAACGTCGGAGTGAGTCCAGGTGTCGGCGTCGAACCGTTCATCACAGGATTCCCGCCGGGAGAGCTCAGCAGTGGGGTCATCAACGACCGCAATTCTGTTGCAGCACAGGCAAAAGCAGACCTGAGCACAGGATACGACGACGCGGCCGGACGGCCGGGAGCAACCTCGACCGGAGTCGAACTGGGCGGACAGACTCTGCTGGCAGGGTTGTACGGCTCGGGCACGCTCGGCCTCACCGGAACCCTGACACTCGATGCGCAGGGCAAATCGGATGCCGTCTTCATCTTTCAAGCGGCATCGACGCTGATCACGGCATCCGACAGCAGTGTCTCGCTGATCAACGGAGCCAACCCGTGCAACGTGTTCTGGCAGGTCGGAAGCTCGGCCACTCTCGGTACCAATACCGATTTCGTGGGCACGATCATGGCGCGGGCGTCGATCACCGCGACCACGAATGCCGATGTACAGGGACGACTACTGGCTCTGGATGGTGCCGTCACCCTCGACTCGAACACGATCACCAACCCGGGTTGCGGAACCACGGAGCCTCCCGTCACAACTACTCCGCCGGTGACCACGACGCCTCCCGTGACCACTACGCCGCCGGTGACCACTACGCCGCCGGTGACCACAACGCCTCCGGGTGATGGTGGCGGTACCCCGGGCACCCCGGGTGACGGTGGCGGTACGCCGGGCACCCCGGGTGACGGTGGCGGCACCCCGGGCACTCCGGGTGATGGTGGCGGTACGCCGCCGATTGTCATCGAAGTGCCCCCGATTCCGGGTCTGCCTCCGATCCCAGGCATCACGATCCCGCCGATCCCCGGTGTCCCGAACGTGCCGAACCAGCCGAACGTCCCGAACCAGCCCAACGTGCCGAACCAGCCCAACGTGCCGAACCAGCCCAACGTGCCGAACCAGCCGAACGTGCCGAACCAGCCGAATGTGCCGAACCAGCCGAATGTGCCCGATCAGCCGAACACGCCCGGTGTTCCCGACCAGCCGACCACACCTGGTGGCCCGGATCAGCCGGGTACGTACAACCCGGGTGGGCAGATCACGCAGATTCCCAATGGTGGCGTGGATACCGGTGACGGCAGCACCGTCGGACAGTCGACCGATTCGTCGATCGTGACGATGTGGACTCTTCTCGCTCTGTTCACGGTCGGGGCAGTATCGGTCACGATGATGACTCGCCGTCGGCGCTGATCTGTGAGATCCGTAGCCACGGTGTGCGCACCTCCGGCTGAATCTGCTCGCACCGCGACCCCTTCCCGGGGCGCGGTGCGGGCAGTGGCCGCTGCCTGCTTCATGCTCCTGTTGCTTCTTACCGGTTGTGCAACGCCCTCGGACGCGGCGTCGCCGGAACGCACTTCACAGTCGCCGGCCGTGTCCACACAGGCACCCGATACTGCTACCGGTGAGGTTGCAGCGCAGGCAAACTCACCGGCGGCCGGGTCGTCTCCCGCGCGCATCGATATTCCAGCGATCGACGTCGACTCCGACGTGATGGGTCTCGGTCTACGTTCGGACGGTTCGATGGAAGTTCCGCCGGGTGGATTTCCCGCAGGCTGGTACACGGGGTCGCCCATCCCGGGCCAGTTGGGGCCGTCGATCCTTGCCGGACACGTGGATTGGGGCGGTAGCCCGGGAGTCTTCTATCGACTCCGGGATCTCGCGCAAGGTGACGACGTCACCGTCACGGACCAGGATGGCGGTACTGTCCGCTTCGTTGTCAGCGCGGTCGAGCAGTATCCGAAGGACGCGTTTCCCACCGACAAGGTGTACGGCGACATCGATCATGCCGGTCTGCGCCTGATCACCTGTGGCGGCGAGTTCGACTCGGACATCTCCAGCTACGACGACAACATCGTCGTGTACGCCGATCGCGTCTGACCGAGCTCACGCGTTCACAGCAACCTCGCAGGCTGCTCCCAGCCCGGCCGACGGTCCATCGCGCACTCTCGTAGTCGACAACTTCGACGAACAGGATTTGCGATGACTGCCCAAATCGACCGACCGGCCGCGATACCCCCGTCGCACGCCCGCCAGCCGTCCTGGCAGGACACGTGGTGGTATCGCCGCCGGCACCTGCTCGGGCTGCTGATTCTGCTCGCAGCCACCGCAACCCTGTATTTGTGGAACCTGACCGCAAGTGGTTACGCGAACACGTTCTACGCCGCGGCGGTGCAGGCAGGCACCAAGGACTGGACGGCGTGGTTCTTCGGATCACTCGATTCCGAGAACTTCATCACCGTGGACAAGCCACCGGCCGCACTGTGGGTGATGGGACTGTCGGCCCGTCTGTTCGGGTTCTCGAGCTTCAGTCTTCTGCTTCCGCAAGCCTTGATGGGTGTCGCCGCAGTGGCGACGGTGTATGCCTCGGTCAAGCGGGTCGCGAATCCCACTGCCGGCCTGCTCGCCGGCTTCACTCTGGCGTCCGTTCCTGCCGCCGCGCTGATGTTCGATTTCGACAATCCCGACGCGTTGCTGGTGCTGCTCATGACTCTCGGCGGATACTTCGTCGTGCGCTCTCTGCAGACATCGGCCGGTCGACGGGCCGCGATGTGGCTGGCCTTCGCCGGCGTGGCGCTCGGGTTCGCGTTCCTGACGAAGATGTTGCAGGGGCTGCTGGTGTTGCCGGCGTTCGGTCTCACGTATCTGGTTGCCGGACAGGCGCAATTGCGCGCACGACTGCTGCATCTGGTCGGTGCGTTCGCGGCATTGATCGCTGCCGCCGGCTGGTGGGTGGTGACGGTTCAGCTGTGGCCGGAAAGTGCGCGCCCGTACATCGGCGGGTCCACCGACAACACCGTGATGGATCTGGTGCTCGGCTACAACGGGCTCGGTCGTATCTTCGGTAACACCGGTGGAGGCGGCATGGAGGCTCCAGCCGGAATGAGCGCGGGGGCAGCAGGATCGAGCTTCGGAGGGTCGACCGGTCTGGACCGCCTGTTCGGCAGTGAAATGGGAATCCAGATTTCGTGGCTGATCCCTGCTGCTCTGGTGGCGCTGGTCTTCGGTCTGATTGCTCGTGGTCGAGCGCCGCGGACCGACCTGCTGCGTGCATCCCTGATTCTGTGGGGCGGTTGGTTCTTGGTGACGGCGCTGATCTTCAGCTACATGTCCGGCACGATCCACCCGTACTACACGGTCGCGCTCGCTCCTGCACTTGCGGGCATGATCGGAACCGGCGGCTACGCACTGTGGCTTCGGCGCGAATCCATCTGGGGCAGAGCGGGTATGGCGGCGATGATGATTGCGGCCGGCACCTGGAGTTGGGTGCTGCTGCACCGCAACGCGGATTGGCTGCCGGCGTTGAAATGGATTCTGTTGGCGGGAACCATCGTTGCGGCCGTGATGATTCTGCTCGCCGGGCGGTACCGAAAGCTCACTGCCGCTGCGTTGATCCTCGGAGCCGTGGCCGGTCTCGGCGGTGGCGCTTCCTATGCGATCGCCACGACGACGAATGCGCACAGTGGATCCATCCCCACCGCGGGCCCGACCGGTGCAGTCACCGACGGCGGAATGGGTGGTGGTGCTCCTGGTGAGACACGAGCCGGTGAGATGCCCAGCGGTGAAATGCCCAGCGGTGAGATGCCCAGTGGTGCAATGCCAAGTGGCTCAGCACCGGATGGTACTGCGGCTGGCGTTGCCGCCGACGCGGCCGATCTTCCAGCCGGCTTCGGCACCGGTGACGGTGCCACGGCTGGTGGCACGGGCGGTATGGGTGGCATGGGCGGTGAGTCCAACGAAGAGTTGACGACGCTCCTCGAGTCCACGTCGACGACATGGTCTGCTGCAGTGAACGGTTCGCAGTCGGCTGCGGGGTACGAGTTGGCGTCCGATACGGCAGTGATGGCGATCGGTGGATGGAGCGGCGATCCTGCCCCGACACTCGACGAATTCATCCAGTACGTCTCCAACCACGAAGTCGCCTACTACGTGTCGGGCGGAATGGGTGGCGGCATGGCTCGTGGGGGAATGGGCGGCGACTCGACGAGCACTTCCTCGCAGATCCAGGAATGGGTCGAGGCGAACTTCACCGCCAGCACCGTCGGTAGCGCGACGGTGTACGACCTCAGTACCTACACGGGCTGACACCCGGACACCGATCAGGCACAGTTGTTCCACCGCAGACACTTCGACTGCGGTGGAACTTCTGCGTACTGACCCGAGATCCATCAGAAGGGCGGAGGATCACCGTCGGACGCTGACGTAGGTACTGGCGCGGGCTGCGGCTGAACGATCCCAAAGCCCGAGGTATCCGCCTGCATCGCTTGACCTTTGGGCCTGCGATAGACGGCGGGCAGATGGCTCAGGTCTGCGAGTTGCGTGGTGCCGGGAACAGTGATCGCTGTGGTGCCGGCATTCGAGACCCAGAACTCGACACCATCGGCGAGCATCACCGGTGTCCACAGCCCCATGGTCTTGAGACTGTGGTGATAGCGACACAGGCAATGCAGATTGGTGTCGATGGTCCAGCCACCGGTCGCAGGATCGCGATGAAAGTACGGCACGATGTGGTCGATCTCGCATTGCTGGGCCGCGACATCGCAGCCCGGGTGCCGACAGGTGCGGTCGCGATATCGAATGCGTTCTGCAAGTGAGACAGTCGGCCGATAGACGAGGGCTCCGGGTGGCGGCAGCAGCAGACCTCCGTGACCGTCCGGGTGCAGGGCGAGCCCAAGAGTTGGATCGGCGGCGATTGCTGCTTCGAGTTCTGCAACAAAGGTGTAAGTGCCCCGATACGGAGTGACGACACAGCTGTTCCGTGGTGGAGGCGCGGAAGTCTGCGATCTGGGCGGGCAAGGAATTGCGGCGCCGTCTCGGCGACGTCCGCGCCCCAGAGGATGAAACATCATGTGTGACCCGCTGCCCTCGGACCTGCTGTTCTTTGTCTTGCGTACCTTCGATCCTCTGGACTTCTTCTGGTCACCTCTCGATCCGCTGTGGTTCATCCTGCTGCTGCCGCTGTCGGCCCTGCTTTCTGCACCCTTGTCGTCAGTGTCAGTGTCAGTGTCAGTGCCAGTGCCAGTGTCGGTCTCGAGGTCGATGAGCGACTCCAGGTCTTCGCCGTAACCGAGTGCCTCGGCAAGGTTGCGTGCCTCGGTGAGAAGAATTTGCCAGTGAGCGTTGTCGGCGAGTTCGCGGGCGTACTCGGCATCGATGGTGCCGTGGCCGGCCAGGTGGGCAGGATCGGACAGCAGACCGGCGAGAGTGGCGAGATCGACAGTGATCACGGTCAGTGGGGCGCGTCGATCGGGCCGCGCGGTATCGGCCGTACACGGATTGTCGTCATCGGGTTCGCACATGCATTCCATCGACGACTCTTGCTGCAGCAGAGCCACATACGCGGCCGCACGCTTCTGTCCTCGGGTACGCGGATCACGTCGGCACACGGTCGCGGCCATCTCGTTGATCAACTGCCAGGCAGCTGCGGCGTCGGCGGCGGTGAGATCGGCCTTGAGCGTCGAGAGCACGTCCTTGTCGGTGTAGGTGACGTTGGTATGCCGTTCCAGGTCGTTGCGTAAAGCGGCCGCTTGCTCGGGTGCGATGCGGTACATGATCGACCAGATTTCGGTCGCGAGCGGACCGGGCGGCAGGCGTCGGGCAGCGCGCAGAACCTCGCCTTCGACGGCGGCCGCCGCGTCCTGCGTCAGATTGTGGGTACAGCGGTATATCGCACGGACTCGGGGCAAATCGAGTTCGCCGGCCTCGAATGCGGCCGCGATGGAAGGAAGTCGAAGCCGAAGGTCCATCCCGACCTCGGCGTACGTGTTCGCGACGGTCTTCGAGCAGCCCAGAACGTGCGCAATTTCGGAAGCCGCATAGTTGCCCGCGTCCTGAATGACATCACCGACGAGCACGTTCTGATGAATGCAAGTATCCCAGATGGCGGCGGCCAGAGCGACCTTGCGAGCGCACGCCTGGTTCTCCAGAATCGTGACATCCCGCATCTCGGCCAACGAAGCAGGCGCGATGTACGGCTTCGATTGCGGCCCGAGATAGGCCGCGAATCGACTGCGTGCAGGTGTGGTCACTGTGTCTTCGCCCCCCCGGCAGATGTTCCGACCAACTATAGAACGTATGTTCGATGGTACCGAGATGTGAACCAGCCGTCAACCCCAATCATGTTGCAATGAAGAAGGTTTGGAGATGAAGTGTCAATACACCCACTCACCGACAACGCTGTTTGACCCGGACGTCGCGTCAGGCCTCAGGATGGTGATCATGAACGAGAACTACCCCGCCTTCGAGGTGAGATCCGTACCGATTCCGGGCCCAGACGCCACCGCGCCCGAGCTGTTTCGTGGCCTGTACGGCATGCCCATGTTCGTCACAATCCCCACGGCGAATCTCGCGGAGTGACCGAATTCTGGATCGATGCTCTGGGTGTCCTCGAGTTCTTCGCGATCCCCGGTCGACTGGTTCACCTGCGTCCTCGACCAGCTCGACGCCATAGTCGAGACCTACACATAAATCCGACCCGGCTCGGTTGCCGGGCCGCACACTCGACCATGGAATTCCGTCGAACTCGAGATCCACACTCCGGAAAATGCGTTGGTCATCATGGCAGCGGCACGGCCGCGGGCCACGCTCACACGAGTGTGAATCGCTCCAGTACCACCCGAGTGTCGTCGTTCACGGTGAAGTTCGGATCTCCCAGTTCCTCGCGAACCTCGGCCGATTGCCAGAATCTTTGGTGTCCGGCTCGCCACTGCGCCACATCGGCGTAACCTTCACCCTCGTCGAGGGCGTGCTGCAGCGAAACAACCTTCAGTGCAACGACATCGACGGCAGTGGTCTCGATGATCCCCACCGTCCGGCCCGCCGAGTCGATCACCGCACCGCGTTGGCCGACCTTCGGCAACTCTTCGTCGGTGTACTGGACCACCAGACTTGCCGTCGTGGTCTTGGCACCGGACAGGACGGCCGCAACCAGGGCGTCCCGCAAGGGACCCGGGTATGCGAATTCGACAATCGGTAGATCGGTCACTCACACATCATATTTCGAGATCGGTCCACACCAGTCGATGGTCCGAGGGATGCTCCGGCTGGTCCGGCCAGTACACCTGAGAGTCGACCACCGTCAGATCGTCCGACGGCAGCACGTAGTCCACGCGAAGGTCACCCGGCGTCGGATCTGCGAAATCGGCTGTGTCCGTCCCATGTCCATCGGACATGGGGGCCGGATCCTGAACCCGTGGGAGATCGAGAACCTGCGCGATGGCACCCGCAACCGAATCGCCGTCGACCGGATCGCTGTTCTGGTCACCCAGCATCACGAACGAGGCACCCTGTTCCAACCCGCCGCGCACGCCTCTGTCGTCGTACAGGTAATCCGCGCCCGAGATGTAGTCGGCACTGAGCCGGATCTCGTCGTGGTTGCGTTTGCCGTTGCGGTTCTCGGGACCATCGAAAGACGGGGGAGTGGGGTGCGAGGCCAGTACGTGCAGCGTCTTGCCGTTCACGTCGATCGGCACGTCCCAATGCGATTTGCTGGACAGACGCAGAGCGTCGGACACCTCTCCGTAATAGTCGCGCGGCAGCAGGGAATCCGGCATGTCCTTCCACAGGAAGTTCTGGAACGTGCGTACCGAATCGGTCGCGATCGGATACTTCGAGTACACGACCATGCCGTACTGACCTGGGAATTGCCCGAATCCCCAGGCATCGCCCGGACCGCCGAGCGCGCCGTCCCTGTCCAGGTCGAGTCCCGAGTCGACCCCGGTGTTCACGGGCGCAGTGAAGGAGTACGGGTACTGCTTGTCCAGATAGTTGTCGTTGAAGAGCCTCACCGCATCGTCACCCGAGTAATCGAACTCGTTGACCAACAACACATCCGGCGAGTTCGCCGAGATCACATCGGCCGCCGCGCGGGCCTGAGCATTCTCGCCCTGCAGGTCGGTCACCAACTGCCCGGCCGCTGATCGATTGAGGCTCGCATTGAACGTCGCGACCCGAATGCTCGACGGTTCCTCGGGGGCCGGGTCCGCAGCGGTTGGATTCACAGAGGAGCAACCGGCGGCCATGAAAGCGAGGGTAACGGTGACGGCTGCGAGTCTCGACATTTTCACAGTCGTCACCGTAGGGACGGCAAGCGAACGTAAGGTTACGAATTAACAAGCAAGCGTGCTTGCTTTTTTCTCGTGCCTTTGTGAAGCTGGACCCATGGCAGACCTCGACACACTCGTCGGCGACCTCCGTGCCGAGGGCGACGACCTCGATGCGCTCGTCGCCGAACTGACATCAGAGCTGTGGGCGGCACCGACACCGGCCGAGGGCTGGACGATCGCACACCAGATCGCACATCTGTCCTGGACGGATCACGTCGCGGAGCGAACCACGTCCGCAGCATCGGGCGATGCCGCGGCCAAGGAGGAGTTCGCTCTCACTTTGAAGAAAGCGTGGGAAAACCCCACCGGTTTCGTCGACGAGGCTGCGGAGGAAGAAGCTCGCAATCCCGAACTACTGACCATCTGGCGTACCCGACGCCACGCCATGACCGATGCTCTGGTGCAGGTACCGCCCGGAACCAAGATCGACTGGTTCGGACCCCCGATGAGTGCGGCGTCCATGGCCACTGCGCGCCTGATGGAGACCTGGGCCCACGGCCAGGATGTCGCCGACGCACTGGGCGTCTCCCGTGTGCCCACCGACCGGATCCGCGGGGTCGCGCACATCGGAGTCCGTACAAGGGATTTCGCCTACGCGGTCAATCAGCAGACACCTCCCATCGAACAGTTCCGCGTCGAACTCAGCGCGCCCTCGGGTGAGCTATGGACCTGGGGCCCCGAAGACGCCGCGCAGCGCGTGAGCGGATCGGCGCTCGACTTCTGCCTCCTCGTGACCCAGCGTGCTCATCGCGACACCCTCGACGTCACTGCCGAGGGATCCGACGCCGCGCACTGGCTCACCATCGCCCAAGCCTTCGCAGGCCCTCCAGGATCGGGACGAGAGAAAGCATGACCGTACGAATCGGCAACTGTTCGGGCTTCTACGGAGACCGCCTCTCGGCCATGCGCGAGATGCTCGAGGGCGGCGAACTCGACTACCTCACCGGCGATTACCTCGCCGAGCTCACGATGCTCATCCTCGGCCGCGACCGGATGAAGGATGCGACCCGTGGCTACGCCAAAACCTTTCTGCGCCAGGCCGAGGATTGCCTGGGACTGGCACTCGACAAGGGTGTCAAGATCGTCGCCAACGCCGGTGGTCTGAATCCACGTGGCTTGGCCGAGGCGCTGGAGAAGCTCGACTCCGGTGCCAACATCGCGTATGTCGATGGCGACGACCTTCTCGGCAGGGCGGCCGAACTAGGCCTCGGCAACCCGCTGACCGCAAATGCCTACCTCGGCGCGTGGGGCATCGTGGAATGCTTGAACTCCGGTGCCGACGTCGTGGTCACCGGGCGCGTCACCGATGCCAGCGTGATCGTGGGACCCGCTGCGGCGCACTTCGGTTGGACGCCGACCGACTACGACGCCCTGGCCGGTGCCGTGATCGCCGGACATGTCATCGAGTGCGGAACTCAGGCGACGGGCGGGAACTACTCGTTCTTCACCGAGATCGCGGACATGTCTCGGCCGGGCTTCCCGATCGCCGAGATCGAGTCCGACGGTTCGTCCGTCATCACCAAGCACGAGGGCACCGGTGGGGCTGTCAGCGTCGGCACTGTGACCGCTCAGCTGCTGTACGAAATCACCGGCGGCCGCTACGCGAACCCCGATGTCACCGCGCGGATCGATTCAGCGATCCTGGCGCAGGAGTCCAGCGATCGGGTGTCCATCACCGGCGTGACCGGCGAAGCGCCGCCGCCCACCTACAAGGTCTCGCTCAATGCGCTCGGCGGCTTCCGCAACGAATTCACGATGGTGCTCACCGGCCTCGACATCGAGGCCAAAGCGGCACTGGCACAACGGCAATTCGAGTCCTGGCTCACGGCCCGTCCGACCGAATTGGACTGGACCCTGGTGCGTACCGACAAGCCGGACGCCGAGACGGAAGAGACGGCCAGCGCCTTGCTGCGCTGCGTGGCCCGCGACAGCAACCCCGACGCCGTCGGACGTCAGTTCTCGGCGGTTGCAGTCGAACTCGCACTGGCGAGCTACCCCGGATTCTCGGTGACCGCACCGCCGGGAAATGGAGCGCCGTACGGAGTGTTCACGGCAGGTTTCGTCGACGCGAACCAGGTGCCGCACGTTGCGCATCTCGCCGACGGCACCGAAAGCGCCATCGCACCGTCGACGGACACGCGGGCGTTGGAACCCCTCGATGAACCGACGCTCCCGGCACCGAGAGCAGCCGAAGCGACCATCCGACTACCACTGGGAACCGTCGCCGCGGCCCGAAGCGGCGACAAGGGCGGCAACGCCAACGTCGGAGTCTGGGTCCGCACCGACGACGAATTCTCCTGGCTCGTCCACGCATTGACGGTCGAGACCCTGAAAGAGATGTTGCCCGAGGCAGAGCAACTCACCGTCACCCGGCACGTGCTGCCGAATCTGCGGGCCGTGAACTTCGTCATCGAGGGCATCCTCGGCCAAGGCGTGGCATCGCAGGCCAGGTTCGATCCACAGGCCAAGGGGCTCGGTGAATGGCTGCGGTCGCGGCACATCGACATCCCCGAAACGATTGCTTACAAAGGAGAACTCGGATGAGCATCTGGACGACGCCCGAGCGTCAGCAGCTTCGCAAGACCGTCCGTAGCTTCGTCGAGCAGGACATCGCGCCGCACATGAATCAGTGGGAGACCGACGGCGAGATCCCGCGCGATCTGCACAAGAAGGCGGCAGCTCTCGGTTTGATCGGTGCCGGCTTTCCCGAGGAGGTCGGCGGGGACGGCGGAGACCTGGCCGACGCGGTCGTGATCTGCGAGGAGATGCATCAGGCCGGTGCATCGGGCGGACTGTTCGCATCGCTGTTCACCAGCGGAATCGCGTTGCCGCACTTGGTTGCCGCGGGTGACGCCGACCAGATCGAGAAGTGGGTGCGGCCCACGCTGGCCGGCGAGAAGATCGGATCGCTCGCGATCACCGAGCCCGGTGGCGGCTCCGACGTCGGCCACCTCAGGACGAAGGCTGTCAGGGATGGCGAGCACTACGTCGTCAACGGATCGAAGACGTACATCACCTCCGGGTGTCGAGCCGATTTTGTCGTCACCGCGGTCCGCACCGGCGGCGAGGGTGCGGCCGGTGTCTCGCTGCTCGTCATCGAGAAGGGCACACCCGGGTTCGAGGTCACCAGCAAGCTCGACAAGATGGGCTGGCGCGCATCCGATACCGCCGAGCTCTCGTTCGTCGACGCTCGCGTGCCGGTGAGCAACCTGGTCGGTGCCGAGAACAGTGGCTTCGCGCAGATCGCGCAGGCGTTTCTCACCGAGCGCATCGCACTCGCGGCCCAGGCCTACGCCAGCGCGCAACGGTGCCTCGATCTCACTCTGCAGTGGGTCCGCGATCGGGAGACGTTCGGAAAGCCGCTCATCGCACGGCAATCCGTACAGAACACCGTCACCGAGATGGCGCGCAAGATCGACATCGCCCGCGTCTACACCCGTTCCCTCGTCGAGCGGTCCTTGCAGGAGAACCAGGACTTCATCGCCGAGGTCTGCTTCGCGAAGAACACCGCCGTCGAATCCGGAGAATGGGTCGCCAATCAGGCGGTACAACTCTTCGGTGGACTCGGCTACATGCGCGAGAGCGAAGTCGAGCGTCAGTACCGTGACATGCGCATCCTCGGTATCGGCGGCGGAACCACCGAAATCCTCACCGGACTGGCAGCAAAACGATTGGGGTACCAGGCATGAGCGTGCTGAAGTCCACCCTCGACACCGCATCGGAACAGTTCACCGGTGCCACCGAGGCCATGAACACCAAACTCGCCGAGATCGACGCCGAACACGACAAGGCTCTCCTCGGCGGCGGCGAAAAGTACGTGGCGCGGCACAAGAAGCGCGGCAAGCTACTTGCCCGCGAGCGTATCGAGCTGTTGATCGACGAGGACTCCGCGTTTCTCGAACTCTGCCCACTTGCAGCCTGGGGCAGCGACTTTCCTGTCGGGGCCAGCACCGTCATGGGCATCGGCGTCGTGTGCGGAGTCGAGTGCCTCATCGTCGCCAACGATCCGACGGTCCGCGGTGGAGCCAGCAACCCGTGGACTCTCAAGAAGGGGTTCCGCGGCAACGACATTGCGACCCAGAACCGACTGCCGGTGATCTCCCTGGTCGAATCCGGCGGTGCCGATCTGCCGACCCAGAAGGAGGTGTTCATCCCCGGCGGACGCATGTTCCGCGATCTGACGCAGCTGTCGGCTGCGGGCATTCCCACGATCGCGTTGGTGTTCGGTAACTCCACTGCCGGCGGCGCGTACATTCCCGGGATGTCCGATCACGTGGTCATGATCAAGGAACAATCCAAAGTGTTCCTCGCCGGCCCGCCGCTGGTGAAGATGGCCACCGGTGAGGACTCCGACGACGAGTCGCTCGGCGGGGCCGAGATGCATGCCCGAAAGTCCGGTCTCGCAGACTATTTCGCCGTCGACGAACAGGATGCCATCCGTATCGGACGCAGCATCGTCTCCCGGTTGAACTGGAAGAAGAAGGGCCCGGAGCCGCGCGCCGAGATCATCGAGCCGCTGGCCGACCCCGAGGATCTGCTCGGCATCGTCACTACCGACCTGAAGATCCCGTTCGACCCCCGCGAGGTGATCGCCCGCATCGTCGACGGCTCCGATTTCGACGAATTCAAGCCCATGTACGGCGGCTCGCTCGTCACCGGATGGGCCGAGCTGCACGGCTATCCCATCGGCATCCTGGCCAATGCACGCGGTGTGCTGTTCAGCGAGGAATCGCAGAAGGCGACGCAGTTCATCCAGCTCGCCAACCGGTCGAACACGCCACTGTTGTTCCTGCACAACACCACCGGGTACATGGTCGGCAAGGAATACGAGGAAGGCGGGATGATCAAGCACGGCTCGATGATGATCAACGCCGTCTCCAACTCGACGGTTCCGCACATCTCGATCCTGCTCGGTGCGTCCTACGGTGCCGGTCACTACGGCATGTGCGGCCGCGCCTTCGACCCGCGATTCCTGTTCGCCTGGCCGTCGAGCAAATCTGCCGTCATGGGCGGCGCGCAACTCGCCGGTGTCATCTCCATCGTCGGACGCGCCGCTGCCGAGGCCCGCGGTCAGGCATTCGACGCAGAGGCCGATGCCGGCATGCGCGCGATGATCGAGGCACAGATCGAAGCCGAGTCGCTGCCCATGTTCCTCTCCGGACGCCTCTACGACGACGGCGTCATCGATCCTCGTGATACCCGCACGGTAGTGGGAATGTGCCTGTCGGCCATCGCCTCTGCCCCGATCGAAGGCACCGCCAACTTCGGTGTCTTCCGGATGTGAAGCCATGACAGTATCGTCCGTCCTCGTAGCCAACCGCGGCGAAATTGCCCGCCGCGTCTTCACCACCTGCCGCGCCGAAGGCATCGACACCGTCGCGGTGTTCTCCGACGCAGACGCCAACTCCCCGCACGTGCGCGAGGCGGACTCCGCTGTGCGCCTACCCGGCAACAGCTCGTCGGAGACCTACCTTCGTGGCGACCTCGTCATCGCCGCCGCGGTACACGCCGGGGCCGACGCTGTGCACCCGGGATACGGATTCCTCTCCGAGAACGCGGAATTCGCCCGACAGGTACTCGACGCCGGCTTGACGTGGATCGGGCCGCCGGTCAAGGCCATCGAGCTGATGGGCTCGAAGGTCGAGTCCAAGAAGATGATGGCCGACGCCGGAGTGCCGGTACTGATGCAGCTCGATCCCGAGTCCGTCACCGAGAACGAACTCCCGGTGCTGATCAAAGCCTCCGCTGGTGGCGGTGGTCGCGGTATGCGGATCGTGCGCAGCCTCGACACGCTGCAGTCCGAAATCGAAGCTGCGGGGCGAGAAGCGCTGTCGGCGTTCGGTGACGGAACGGTGTTCGTCGAGCGCTACATCGAGACCGGCCGACACATCGAAGTTCAGGTCATGGCCGACCGGTTCGGCACCGTGTGGACAGTGGGCGAGCGTGAGTGCTCGATCCAACGTCGTCACCAGAAGGTCGTCGAAGAAGCGCCGTCACCGCTCGTCGAACGCATCGACGGTATGCGCGAGAAACTCTTCGATGCAGCAACACTCGCCACCGAGGCCATCGGCTACGAGGGTGCGGGCACCGTCGAATTCCTCGCCGACGAGAAGGGCAACTTCTTCTTCCTGGAGATGAACACTCGTCTGCAGGTGGAGCACCCGGTCACCGAATGCACGACGGGTCTGGATCTGGTGGCGCTGCAGATTCGGGTGGCGGCGGGGGAGCGGTTGCCCGCCGAGCAGCCGGCGACGAGCGGCCACTCCATCGAAGTTCGCCTCTACGCGGAGGATCCGGCTCAGGACTGGCAGCCGCAGAGCGGTGCCGTGCATCGATTCGAGATTCCCGGTGCGCAGTTCGAGGTGCTGGACCGGGCCGGAATCAGAGTCGATTCCGGCGTCGAGTCCGGCAGTGTGGTGAGCACGCATTACGACCCGATGCTCGCGAAGGTCATCTCGTTCGCACCGACGCGCGACCAGGCGGCGAATCTGCTGGCGAAAGCGTTGCAGCGAGCCACTATTCATGGACTGAAAACCAACCGAGATCTGCTGGTCAACATCCTGCGGCACCCGTCGTTTCTGGCCGGCGACACCGACACCGCCTTCTTCGATACCCACGGCCTCGATGTGCTGTCGCTACCGATCGCCCAGGGTCGCGGCGTGGAGCTGTCGGCGCTCGCCGCAGCGCTCGCGGACGCGGCGCACAACACGGCGAAGGCACGTGTGAACCGTGGACTACCCGGCGGCTGGCGCAACCTCCGGTCGCAGCCGCAGCGAAAGACCTACGACGACAGGACGGTCGAATACTCGATCGGACGCGGCGGCCTCGCCTCCTCGGTGGACGGTGTCTCGCTGGACGGCGTCGAACTCGTCGAGCACACACCGACATCGGTGACGCTCGACGACGGTGGCATCAGGCGCATCTTCGAGGTGCACAGATACGGGTCGAACGTGTTCGTCGATTCTGCGCTCGGACCGGTCCGTCTGGTCCGGGCCCCGCGGTTCACCGACCCCACCGACGAGGTGGCTGCGGGGTCGCTGCTGGCTCCGATGCCGGGCAGCGTCATCAGAATCGCTGCTGCGCAGGGCGATACCGTCACCGCGGGTCAACCGATCCTGTGGCTCGAGGCGATGAAGATGGAACACACAGTGACCGCACCTGCAGATGGTGTGCTCACCGAATTGAACGTCACAGAAGGTCAGCAAGTCGAAGTCGGTGCTGTTCTTGCCGTGGTCACAGAAAAGGGAGCGGAGCAATCATGAGTTTCATCGAGACCGAAGAGCAGAAGGGGCTGCGCAACGCAGTCGCGTCGTTGGGCAAGCGCTACAACTACATCGACTACGTTCTGCCCAAAGCGCGCAAGGGTGAGCCACTGACCGAACTGTGGAACGAGGCGGGGAAGCTCGGGTTCCTCGGCGTCAATCTTCCCGAGGAATACGGCGGTGGCGGTGCCGGGATCTACGAGCTCGCGCTGGTCCAGGAAGAGCTTGCCGCGCACGGTGCCGGTCTGTTGCTCGTCGTCGTCAGCCCGGCGATCTGCGGCACCATCATCGGCAAGTACGGCACGGCAGATCAGAAGCAGGAGTGGCTCACCGCTCTCGCCGACGGGTCCAAGATCATGGTCTTCGGGATCACCGAGCCCGACGCCGGATCCAACTCGCATCAGATCACCACCACCGCGCGCCGAGATGGCGACGAGTGGATTCTCAAGGGCAACAAGATCTACATCTCCGGTGTCGACCAGGCCGATGCGGTCCTCATCGTCGCGCGGACCGAGGATTCCAAGACCGGCAAGCTCAAGCCGGCCCTGTTCATCGTGCCCACCGACGCTCCGGGACTGCAGAAGACGCAGATGGAGATGGACATCGTCGAGCCCGATCACCAGTTCGTGCTGTTCCTCGACGACGTCCGGCTGCCCGCCGAGGCACTCGTCGGTGAGGCCGACGCCGCTCTGATGCAGCTGTTCGCGGGCCTGAACCCCGAACGCATTCTCGGGGCCGCGATGGCCATCGGAATGGGCCGGTACGCCATCGACGCAGCGGTGAAGTACGCCAAGGAGCGCACGGTCTGGATGACGCCGATCGGCGCGCACCAGGGTCTGTCTCATCCGTTGGCGCAGTGCAAGATCGAGCTCGAGCTCGCCAAGCTGATGATGCAGAAAGCGGCGGTGCTGTACGACTCCGGCGACGATTTCGGTGCGGCCGAGGCTGCGAACATGGCCAAGTACGCTGCCGCCGAGGCCAGTATCAAGGCGCTCGATCAGGCGATCCAGACCCACGGTGGTGCCGGCTTGAGCAGCGAGTACGGATTGGCTGCGATGCTCGGGGCCGCCCGTATCGCCCGTGTGGCTCCGGTGAGCAGGGAGATGATCCTCAACTTCGTGAGCCAGCACTCGCTCGGACTGCCCAGGAGCTACTGATGGCCGTTCTCGTCGAGTCGGGCAAAGACACAGCGTATTTGACGTTGGATTCGCCGCAGAACCGAAACGCGCTGTCGTCAGTGTTGGTCGAGGAGCTGACAGCGGGCCTCATCGCTGCGGCGCACGACGACGACGTCAGAACGATCGTGCTCGGCCACACCGGCACCACGTTCTGTGCCGGAGCCGACCTCCGAGAAGCCGGATCGTCACCGGAGCTGCGCACCCGGCAGATGCTCGACCTGATGCGGTTGATCATCGACACCCCTAAACCCGTCGTCGTGCAGATCGACGGGCATGTGCGCGCAGGTGGAATGGGGCTCGTCGCGGCCTGCGATATTGCGGTCGCCGGACCCCAGAGTTCGTTCGCGCTGACGGAGGTTCGCCTCGGCCTGGCGGCATCGGTCATCTCCGTTGCTGTGCTGCCGCGGCTTTCGTCTCGTGCGGCGAGTCGCTACTTCCTCACCGGGGAGACGTTCGACGGTGCTACCGCCGAGGCGATCGGTCTGGTCACGTTGGCCGACGCCGTTCCCGCGGCAGCGGTGGCCGACTACATGATCATGTTTCGGAAGTGTTCGCCGCAGGGCCTGGCCGAGTCCAAACAGCTCACCACCGCGGCGATCCGACGCGAGATCGACGAGCGAGGGACGGCAGTCGCCGAGCAATCGGCCAGGTTGTTTGCATCGGACGAGGCCCGAGAGGGGATGATGTCCTTTCTGGAGAAGAGACCTCCGTCCTGGGCGGTCGAAAAGTAGGTCGAGAAGGAGCAGGGAGATGGTGATGGCGCGCGAACCCAAGCAGGACCGCAGCAGGGTGACGCGCCAGCGACTGCTCGAGGCGACGATCGACTCGCTCGCCGAGCAGGGCTGGGTCGCAACGACGGTCGGTGTCGTCGCCGAGCGCGCCGGGGTCTCGCGCGGTGCGACCCAACACCATTTCCCGACGCGTGAGGACCTCATCACCGGGGCCCTCGAGTACATGTTCGACACTCGAATGGACGACGCGCGGCGCGAAGCACAGGACATTCCGCCGGGGCCGGGGCGGACGAAGCTCGTCGTGGAGCGGCTCGTCGAGTACTACACCGGCCCGATGTTCAAAGCGGCTCTGCAGGTGTGGACGGCCGCCTCCGCCGATCCCGAGTTGCGCGATCGAATCGTGCCCCTCGAAGAACGGTTCGGTCGCCGTGCCCACCAGATGGCCGTCGAGAACCTCGGGGTCGACGACAACGACCCCGTGACCCACCGACTGGTGCAGGCGACCCTCGACCTCGCCCGTGGTTTGGGACTTGCCGATGTGCTCACCGACGATGCGCGTCGACGCGTCGAAATCGTCCGCACGTGGGCCGATGTTCTCGACGCATCGCTCGGCGCGAGACACTCCGTCGTCGCCGGTTCGGTAGCTGGGTAGAACTCGCAGGCTCTGCAGCACCGACGAACCTGTGCTTGAGTCTGGCGGGTGACTTCCGATATCGCACGCGTGCACCGCGGCCACATCTTTCACGTTGCAGGCTCGCCCACCGTGACGGACGCCGCAACCGCGCTGGTGTCGATTCCCGACGGTGCCCTTGTCGTCGGAGACGACGGCATCATCGAGTTCTGCGGTGAGTTCGATTCTCTCCCAAGCCGATTCGCAGACCTGGCGGTTGCCGATCATCGACCGGGGTTTCTGCTGCCTGGATTCGTCGACACTCACATTCACTTTCCGCAGACCTACGCCGGCGATTCCTACGGCGGCGGTCAGCTTCTCGAATGGCTGAACACGTGCATCTTCCCGTCCGAGTCGCGCTTTGCCGATCCCGAGTTCGCCGCGACGGCGGCCAGGGACTTCTGCGCCGCACGCATCCGGGCCGGGACCACGCAGGCGATGGTGTTCGGGTCGGCATTCCCGCACGCGCAGGATTCACTGTTCTCCGAGACGCACGAGCACGGACTGCGCATCGTCAGTGGCCGCGGTGTGCAGACCACCGGCCCGGCGTCGGCGCAGGCGTTGATCACCGGTGAGGACGAGGCCATCCGCCTGGTGTCCGAGGAGATCGAGAAGTGGCATGCCGCCGATACCGGCGACGTCGACACGGCGATGCTGCACGTGGCCGTCGTACCGAGGTTCTCGCTCTCGGTGACGACCGAGACGCTGAAGAACCTCGGCGAGCTCTACGACTCGGTACGGACACGTGGCGTCTACTTCCACACGCACCTCAACGAGAACAACCGGCCGGGCACGGGGGAGATCGATGCCACCAAGAATGCCTACGGGGTCGGTACCTACCTCGACACCTACGACGGCAAGTTTCTGCCGGGCTCGCAGGTCGGGGGCAAGAGCTTTCTCGGCAGGCGAACCATTCTGGCGCACGCGGTGCACTGCCAGGACGCCGAACTGGAGCGGATGGCCGAGACCGGCACCTCCATCGCGCACTGTCCTACCTCGCAACAGTTTCTGGGCTCGGGCACGATGCCGTGGAAGCGAACCGTCGCCGCGGGAGTGAACATCGCCATCGGCTCCGACTTCGGCGGCGGTGACGAATGGTTGCTACCGCTGGTGCTCGCCGACGCCTTCAAGGTGCACATCTCCGAGGCCGGGGACGACGGGTTGTCGCTGCACCCGGCGGAACTGCTGTTCACCGGAACTCTCGCAGGGGCGCGCGCCCTGGACATGGAGAACCGTATCGGCAATTTCGACACCGGCAAGGAAGGAGATTTTGTCGTCGTCGATCCGTCCGCATGGCCTCAGTTGGCGGCGGCGATCGACCACGGTGTTCGCGCCGACGATGCCGAACTGGCCCGAGACCAGACTCTGTTCGCCCTGCTGCTGGCGATGCGTGAACCTGCCATCGTCGGCGTGTACGTGCAGGGACGCGCTGTGCACGGCACATGACTGGAACGCCCTCCGATTGATAGGTTCAGTGCGGCGTCGAACTGCTGTAAACGTCGAACTGCAGGATCGGACAACCCGCGAAGGACCGCATGAAGCGAGTGGCACTGGTGATCACCGCAGTCGCCGCGCTGGTCGCGGGCTGCGGTGGTTCCGATACCGACGCCGCCGATGCCTCGACCGAGGCAGCGACGACGACCACCGGGGCGTACGAGCCCGGTCCGTTCTTCGGTGAATGCGGATCGATCACCGACGCCGAGGTGCAATCGGCGTTCGGAGCCGGCCCGTTCTCCCAGATCACCCGCAACTCCGTCGGCTGCCAGTGGGAGACCGTGGTCTTCAGCGGTCCGAGCGTCAGCTTCTCCTGGTACCGAGGCAGCCCGATCGGACGTGAACGCGCAGGCTCCGAGCTGATCGGCCGTCCGGCCAAGGACATCGAGGTCGACGGCAACCCCGGGTTCGAGGCCGAGCAGGGCACGCTGTGCGAGATCGGCGTCCAGTTCGGCGACGACTTCTTTCATTGGTCCATCACGTACTCCGACCAACCCGCCGCGCGTCCGCCCTGCGACGTCGGAAACGAGCTGGCACAGCTGACGGTGGAGCGCAAGCAATGACGCGCAGACAAGTGATCGCGGCGGCGTCGACCCTGTTGCTCGTCGCCGGATGCGCCCAGACGGTCGAGGGCACGCCGCGGCCGGCGAGCTTCGGCGGCTCTGGTAGTCAAGAATTCACCAAGTTGTTGACCGAGTGTGATGCCGTCTCCGACGACCAGATCACGGAGACGGTCGGTGCCGAAGACATCGCGCGCGGCTTCTTCGGGGCCATCTGCCGATGGGATCTGATCGGCTCCGCGGGCATCGTGAAGGTGACGTTCAACTGGTTCGAGTCCGGCACCCTGGCCGCCGAGCGGGCGGCCGACGAGAAGATGACGTACACCGTCAGCGACACAACAGTGCAGGGCCGCAAGGCAATACAGGCCCAGCGTCCGAACGATTCCGCCTCGTGCGGAGTCTCGGCCGGTGCGGATCGGGACGGCATCTTCGGGTGGTGGGTGCAGTATCAGCCGGATGTCGCGCACCCCGATCCCTGCCAGGCCGCGGCGAAGCTGGCCGACCTCACACTCAACCTGAGCAGATAGGTTGCGTACTGGGCGAAGGGTGTTTTGACCCGAGGCCGCGCCGCCGGGTATCGTTATGGGTCGTGTCCGGCCTGGCCGGACCGTTTGTGTGCCTATGCGAGGTACAGCCGTGCGCACGTTCGATCGAAGAGCGCGCAACCGGCTGGACGTGTGGGGGTATGCGACACACCCGACCGCGGGGTGCAAGAGACCCGCGATAGCAGTACTGGAGCAGCAGCAGTACCGGGTGAGGAGCAGTGTTCTCTTGCTCCAACTGCTAGATCCCTGTTTATCGACACGAAGAAAGCCGGTTTATGCCAACGATCAACCAGCTGGTCCGTAAGGGTCGCACCGACAAGGTTGCGAAACTGAAGACCGCTGCCCTCAAGGGCAGTCCACAGCGCCGTGGCGTGTGCACTCGCGTGTACACCACCACCCCCAAGAAGCCGAACTCCGCTCTCCGTAAGGTCGCGCGTGTTCGCCTGACCTCCTCGGTCGAGGTCACCGCATACATCCCCGGTGAGGGTCACAACCTGCAGGAGCACTCGATGGTGCTCGTTCGCGGCGGTCGTGTGAAGGACCTCCCGGGTGTGCGTTACAAGATCATCCGCGGCTCGCTCGACACCCAGGGTGTCAAGAACCGCAAGCAGGCTCGCAGCCGCTACGGAGCCAAGAAGGAGAAGAGCTGATATGCCACGCAAGGGCCCAGCACCCAAGCGGCCGCTGATCAACGACCCGGTCTACGGATCGCCGTTGGTCACGCAGCTCGTCAACAAGATCCTCCTCGACGGCAAGAAGTCGACCGCAGAGCGCATCGTCTACCAGGCGCTCGAGCAGGCTCGTGAGAAGACCGGCACCGACCCCGTAGTCACGCTCAAGCGTGCACTCGACAACGTCAAGCCTGCCCTCGAGGTTCGCAGCCGTCGCGTCGGTGGTGCCACCTACCAGGTGCCCGTCGAGGTTCGTCCCGGCCGCTCCACCACGCTGGCACTGCGCTGGCTGGTCACGTTCTCGCGCGCTCGTCGTGAGAAGACCATGGTCGAGCGTCTGGCGAACGAGTTGCTCGACGCCAGCAACGGCCTCGGTGCCGCTGTGAAGCGTCGCGAGGACACTCACAAGATGGCCGAAGCCAACAAGGCGTTCGCCCACTACCGCTGGTGATCTCCTCGCTCGGGCGGTATTCGGAACTATCCGATACCGCCGGAGCGTTGATCAGCTCAGGCAATACCTCTTCCAACACCAAGGCGGGTTAACTCGTGGCACAGGACGTGCTGACCGACCTCAACAAGGTCCGCAACATCGGCATCATGGCCCACATCGATGCCGGCAAGACCACCACTACCGAACGCATCCTCTTCTACACCGGTATCTCCTACAAGATCGGTGAAGTTCACGATGGCGCAGCCACCATGGACTGGATGGAGCAGGAGCAGGAGCGTGGCATCACGATCACCTCTGCTGCCACGACGTGCTTCTGGAACGACAACCAGATCAACATCATCGACACCCCCGGTCACGTCGACTTCACCGTCGAGGTGGAGCGTTCGCTCCGCGTCCTCGACGGCGCTGTCGCAGTGTTCGACGGCAAAGAAGGTGTCGAGCCGCAGTCCGAGCAGGTCTGGCGTCAGGCCGACAAGTACGACGTGCCGCGCATCTGCTTCGTCAACAAGATGGACAAGCTCGGCGCGGACTTCTACTACACCGTGCAGACCATCATCGATCGTCTCGGTGCCAAGCCGCTGGTCATCCAGCTGCCCATCGGCGCAGAGAACGATTTCGAGGGCGTCATCGACCTCGTGCAGATGAAGGCTCTCGTGTGGAGTGGCGAGACCAAGCTCGGCGAGAAGTACGAGATCCAGGAGATCCCGGAAAACCTCAAGGAGCGCGCGGACGAGTACCGCACCATGCTGCTCGAGACCGTGGCCGAGTCCGACGAAGCGCTTCTGGAGAAGCACTTCGGTGGCGAAGAGCTCACGATCGACGAGATCAAGGGCGCCATCCGCAAGATGACGGTCAACAGCGAGCTGTACCCGATCCTGTGTGGATCCGCGTTCAAGAACAAGGGCGTTCAGCCCATGCTCGACGCGGTCATCGACTACCTCCCGTCTCCCCTCGACGTTGCCGAGACCATCGGACACGCCGTCGGCGACGAGGAGAAGGAGATCACTCGCAAGCCGTCCGCAGACGAGCCGTTCGCAGCTCTCGCGTTCAAGATCGCGACGCACCCCTTCTTCGGCAAGCTCACCTACGTCCGGGTGTACTCGGGCAAGGTCGACTCCGGCGCTCAGGTCATCAACTCGACCAAGGGCAAGAAGGAGCGTCTGGGCAAGCTCTTCCAGATGCACTCCAACAAGGAGAACGCGATCGCGACCGCGTCTGCCGGTCACATCTACGCCGTCATCGGCCTCAAGGACACCACGACGGGTGACACGCTCTGCGATCCGCAGAACCAGATCATCCTCGAGTCCATGAGCTTCCCGGACCCGGTCATCCAGGTGTCGATCGAGCCGAAGACCAAGTCCGACCAGGAGAAGCTGGGAACAGCCATCCAGAAGCTCGCCGAAGAGGATCCCACCTTCTCGGTGAAGCTGGACGAGGACACCGGCCAGACCGTCATCGGCGGCATGGGCGAGCTGCACCTCGACATCCTCGTCGACCGTATGCGTCGCGAGTTCAAGGTCGAGGCCAACGTCGGCAAGCCGCAGGTCGCGTACCGCGAGACCATCCGCAAGACGGTCGAGAAGCACGACTACACGCACAAGAAGCAGACCGGTGGCTCCGGCCAGTTCGCGAAGGTCATCATCAAGCTCGAGCCCTTCGAGGGTGAAGACGGCGCGACCTACGAGTTCGAGAACAAGGTCAGCGGTGGTCGTGTGCCCAGGGAGTACATCCCCTCGGTCGACGCAGGTGCACAGGACGCCATGCAGTACGGTGTTCTCGCCGGATACCCCCTGGTCAACGTCAAGGTCACACTGCTCGACGGTGCGTACCACGACGTCGACTCGTCGGAAATGGCCTTCAAGGTCGCCGGCTCACAAGCGTTCAAGGAAGCCGCCCGCAAGGCCAGCCCCGTCATTCTCGAACCCGTCATGGCCGTCGAGGTCATCACGCCCGAGGATTACATGGGTGAGGTCATCGGCGACCTGAACTCCCGCCGTGGTCAGATCCAGGCCATGGAGGAACGCAGCGGTGCCCGTATCGTCAAGGCACTGGTTCCGCTGTCGGAGATGTTCGGCTACATCGGAGACCTTCGGTCGAAGACGCAGGGCCGCGCTAACTACTCCATGGTCTTCGATTCGTACGCAGAAGTTCCCGCGAACGTAGCGAAGGAAATCATCGCGAAGGTCAACGGAGAGTAATTCTCTTCGTTTGCTGGACCACGCTCGACCTGTAATAAGTAACAACACATACGCGTGCTTGCCCCGCAGGGGTACGCACAGATCAGTCCAGGAGGACACACAGTGGCGAAGGCGAAGTTCGATCGGACGAAGCCGCACGTCAACATCGGCACCATCGGTCACGTTGACCACGGTAAGACGACGCTGACGGCTGCAATCACCAAGGTTCTGCACGACAAGTTCCCGGACCTGAACGAGGCATCGGCTTTCGATCAGATCGACAAGGCTCCGGAGGAGAAGGCTCGTGGTATCACGATCAACATCTCCCACGTCGAGTACCAGACCGAGAAGCGCCACTACGCGCACGTCGATGCACCGGGTCACGCCGACTACATCAAGAACATGATCACCGGCGCGGCTCAGATGGACGGCGCAATCCTGGTCGTGGCAGCTACCGATGGCCCGATGCCGCAGACCCGCGAGCACGTGCTGCTCGCCCGCCAGGTCGGTGTTCCTTACATCCTGGTCGCACTGAACAAGGCCGACATGGTCGACGACGACGAGATCATCGAGCTCGTCGAGATGGAGGTCCGCGAGCTCCTCGCTTCGCAGGAGTTCGACGAGGACGCACCGGTCATCAAGGTCTCCGCACTCAAGGCACTCGAGGGTGACGAGAAGTGGGGCGAGTCGGTTCTGGAGCTCATGCAGGCCGTCGACGATTCCGTTCCGGATCCCGTCCGTGAGACCGACAAGCCGTTCCTCATGCCCGTCGAGGACGTCTTCACCATCACCGGTCGTGGCACCGTGGTCACCGGACGTATCGAGCGCGGCTCGGTCAACGTCAACGAAGAGGTCGAGATCGTCGGCATCCGCCCCGGCTCGACCAAGACCACCGTCACCGGAATCGAAATGTTCCGCAAGCTGCTCGACTCGGGTCAGGCAGGCGACAACGTCGGCCTCCTCGTTCGTGGCATCAAGCGCGAAGACGTCGAGCGTGGACAGGTCATCATCAAGCCCGGCACCACGACTCCCCACACGGAGTTCGAGGGCAACGCCTACATCCTCTCGAAGGACGAGGGCGGCCGCCACACGCCGTTCTTCAACAACTACCGCCCGCAGTTCTACTTCCGTACCACGGACGTTACGGGCGTTGTGACCCTCCCCGAGGGCACCGAGATGGTCATGCCCGGTGACAACACCGAGATGTCCGTCACGCTGATCCAGCCGGTCGCCATGGATGTCGGCCTCCGTTTCGCAATCCGTGAGGGCGGTCGTACCGTCGGAGCCGGTCGCGTCACGAAGATCGTCAAGTGATCTAGTTTCACCCTGCTCTACCGAAGCGGCACCCACCCTCACGGGTGGGTGCCGCTTTTGCGTGCGAGCGGCTCCGCCGCCCGCGTCAATGGACCCTTGTACCGCTCAGACGTATGCAGTGGTTCATTCACGCGGGCTGAGGTGGCCACCCACAGTGGGTGAATGAACCCTTGTCGCGGTCAGACGTGTGCAGTGGTCCATTGACGCGGTCCAAGCGAGCAACCAAAAAATGGGACGCATCGGACGCCCCACTCCCGTAACGTCGCTGCGGTGCTACTGACCGTGACTGCAAATGCCACAACCGATTTCCCGGACACCTCCGACATCGGGTATCTGTTGCACAAGCACCCCGATCGTGTGTTGAGCCGAAACCTGCCCATGGGTGCCGCGACGGTGCTCTATCCCGAGGTCTCGGCAGAGCGGACAACCCTCGCAGTACTGCTCGACGCTACCGACGACAAGAGTCCTGCCGCATCCGGGCTTGCGGTGGCACTGTCTCGGTTGTTCAAGCAGGCATTGACCGGCGTGTGCGCCACCAGGCCCGAGTTGGTCTCTGCCGCAATTGATCTGACTGTGTCGATGCCTGCCGCGCCGTCTCGCGGAGCGACCGACCTCGCGTCACGGTTGTTCGGTCCCCTGGGATGGAACGTGGAGGCGACGCCCATTCCGCTCGACCCGACGCAGTCGGAATGGGGCAACTCCGAATACGTCGACCTCGTTCTCACCGGCACGTTCACTCTGTCGGCAGCGCTGCGGCACCTGTACGTTCTTCTTCCGGTTCTCGACGACGCCAAGCACTATTGGGTTGGCGAGGACGAGGCAGACAAACTCGTTCGAGCAGCGGGGGATTGGCTCGGAGATCACCCCGAATCGTCGTTGATCGCATCCCGCTACCTGGCGCACCGCCGCGAACTCGTGGCCTCCGCGCTGGACCGACTGGTGCCCGACGCTCCGCAGGACGACGTTGCCCCGAGGGATCCGACGTTGTCCGAGCAGCGGGTACGCGCCGTGCTGGCAGCGCTGACAGACGTCGGCGCGAAGTCGGTGATCGACTTGGGTTGCGGCGAGGGTCGTCTGCTGCGAGAGTTGATGGCAGACAACATGTTCGAGCGGATCGTCGGTGCCGACGTGAGCGATCGGGCACTTGCGAAGGCGCATCGCCGCTTGCGGTTGGACGACATGGCAGATCGGCAGCGGACGCGTATCGAACTGCTCCAGTCGTCGGCGACCTACCGCGACGTTCGATTGCAGGGATTCGATGCGATGGTGCTCATGGAGGTGATCGAGCACGTCGACCTCGATCGGCTTCCGGCGTTGGTGCGCTCGGTCTTTCGCGAGGCCCGTCCCCGGACGGTTCTCGTGACCACACCGAACTCCGAATACAACGTGCTGTATCCCGGGCTCGAACCGGGTGCCTTCCGTCATGTCGACCACCGATTCGAGTTCACCCGCACCGAATTCGAGCAGTGGGCGTCATCGGTGGCCGACGGCCACGCCTACTCGGTTCGTTTCGAGGGAATCGGCCCCGTCGACGACACGCACGGCACCCCGACCCAGATGGCCGTCTTCACTCGAAAGGAGCAGTCCCAGTGAGTACTTTCGACATTCCGGATCTGTCCCTCGTCGTTCTGATCGGCATCAGTGGGTCCGGCAAGTCGTCGTTCGCGGCGCAGCACTTCGGTCCGTACGAAACGGTGTCGAGTGATGCCTGCCGAGGGATGGTGAGCAACGACCCCAATCTGCAGAGCGCAACCAAGGATGCGTTCGCCCTCCTCGAATTTCTGGTCGCGACCAGATTGCGGGCCGGCCTGCTCACAGTCGTCGACGCCACCAATGTGCAACCGGCCGCCCGCAAGGCGTTGATCGCGCTGGCCCGAGAACACGACGTGCTGCCGGTTGCCGTCGTGCTCGATGTGCCGGAATCGGTGTGTGCACAGCGCAATGCCGAGCGCACCGACAGGACGTTCGGCCGAGATGTGCTGCGCCGTCAGCAGTCACAGTTGCAGCGGTCCATGCGAGGTCTGGCCAAGGAAGGGTTTCGTTCGGTTCATGTGCTCGACGGCGTCGATGCGGTGGCGTCGGCGACGTTCGTTCGTACGCCTCTGCGTAGTGATCGACGTGAGCTGACCGGGCCGTTCGACGTCATCGGCGATATCCACGGGTGTCTCGCCGAGCTCGAAACCTTGCTCGCAGCATTGGGTTACACGGTGGAGCGTGACGAGTCCGGTCGAGCGGTCGGCGCAACGGCACCGGACGGACGGATGGCGGTGTTCCTCGGTGACTACGTCGATCGGGGGCCCGACTCGGTCGGAGTACTGCGGCTGGTGATGGGGATGGTCGGTGCCGGTGCGGCGCTGGCAGTCCCGGGTAACCACGAGAATAAGCTCGTCAAGGCACTGCGAGGTCGGAAAGTGACGGCCTCGCACGGTCTCGCCGAGACCCTCGAACAGCTCGACGCCGAGCCGACAGAGTTCCGCCGGGAGGTGCTCGAGTTCTGCGACGGTCTCGTCGCGCACCTCGTGCTCGATGGCGGAAGGCTCGTCGTCGCGCACGCCGGTCTGATCGAGAAGTACCACAATCGGGCGTCGGGCAGAGTTCGAAGCTTTGCTCTGTACGGCGACACCACCGGGGAGACCGACGAATTCGGCCTGCCGGTTCGATATCCGTGGGCGAAGGACTATCGCGGTTCGGCGACGGTGCTCTATGGGCACACTCCGGTGCCGGATGTGGAGTGGGAGAACAACACTGCGTGTCTCGATACCGGTTGCGTATTCGGTGGCAAGTTGACGGCGCTGCGCTACCCGGAGCGCGAGATCGTGTCGGTGCCGGCCGAGCAGGTCTGGTACGAGCCGGCTCGTCCGGTGGGTGCATTCGTCAGAGATGCGGCGTCGCTCGATCTGTCGGACGTGATCGGTCCGACAGGTGTCGAGACCTCGCTGCGCGGACGCGTATCGATTCGGCCCGAAAATGCTGCCGGGGCATTGGAGGTGATGAGTCGGTTTGCGCTCGCTCCGCAGTGGCTGCACTATCTACCGCCGACGATGGCACCGAGTCGAACCTCGGAGCGCGACGGGTACCTCGAGTATCCGACGGAGGCGTTCGACGCGTATCGGGCGCTCGGTGCGTCGGCGGTGATCTGCGAGGAGAAGCACATGGGCTCGCGGGTCGTCGTGGTCGTGTGTCGCGATGCCGAGACCGCGCGGGAGAAGTTCGATGCACCGGAGGGAGTGCTCGGTACTGCGTACACCCGCACCGGTCGTCCCGTGTTCGACGAAGCACTGACGGGAGAGCTGATCTCCGGAGTGGCCGACGCGCTCGAAAGAGCCGGGGTGTGGGACGAAGTGGATTCGCGCTGGCTGATTCTCGATTGTGAGCTGATGCCCTGGTCTGCGAAGGCGGAGGGGCTGATCAAGACCGAGTATGCCGCAGTTGGTGCGGAGTCTCGGGCCACTCTCGAGGCCGAAGCAGGTGTGCTTGCTCAGGCTGCGTCGCGTGGTCTGGACATGCAGGAACTGAGAGAGCGCAACAGAATTCGTCAGGACAATCTGGTGGAGTTCACCGCCGCTTATCGGCGCTACATCTGGCCGACCGACGGGTTGAAGGGCGTCTTGATCGCGCCGTTCCAGGTGTTGGCGTCGAATGTCGGAACCTATGCCGATCGTCCGCACCAGTGGCACCTCGATCTCGCCGACCGGATGGTGACGGCTGCTCCCGAGGTGTTCGCCGCGACCCGTCGGATCGAGGTGGATCTGTCATCGGCCGATTCGGTTGCGGCAGGAGAGAAATGGTGGGAGGAGCTGACGGCGCAGGGCGGCGAGGGCATGGTCGTCAAACCTGCCGAGAACTGTCCGCGCGGAAAGATGCAGCCCGGCATGAAGGTTCGCGGCCGAGAGTATCTGCGGCTGATCTACGGTGCCGACTACACCGACCCGGATCGACTGACTGCACTGCGCAACCGGAACGTGGGACACAAGCAGTCGATGGCTCTGCGCGAATACGCACTCGGCATGGAGGCGTTGGACCGATCGGTGCGCAATGAACCGCTGTATCGCATCCACCAGGCGGTGTTCGCAGTACTGGCACTGGAATCGGAGCCGGTGGACCCGCGCCTGTAGGTACCGATCATCGCAGGCGCGGCAGTCCGCTGGACCTCGAGTGCTGCGCCCACCCCTGCCTGGATCAATGTGGATTTCAGTCGCTCAGAGTGCAACAAAGGCGCATTGATCCGGGCCGGGGGAGGGGGAGGGCGCGGTATCAGTCCTTCGGCGACGCGAATGGAGTGATTCCAGCACTGATCGGTGCCGCGATTGCAGCAGCTATCCCGATCGACGCCCAGAAGGTCTGCGAGTCCAGCAGCAGACCGCCGGCGAGACCGCAGACCGCGACAACGAGGCCGGACCCGATCAGTAATGTCGATCCGACAGCGGCTTGTACGAGGGTGGGGGTATGGCGTGCTTTCAGCCAGATCATCGTTCCGGTTGCCGCGAATACCAGGGGAACGTAGAAGTAGACAGAACTGTCACCGAGTTTCGATGCGAACGCGGCAATCGCCAGTACCGCTCCGAATGCCACCGGAACAGCGAGGGGCATTCCACCGGACCATCGCTCGAACTTGCTGCGCGTCGATGCAACCATGGCCATACCGTACCGCCGGGACTGTTACCGACGCTTGTCGACGTGCAACTGAATTCGGGTAGCGACGTAGGTACCAGCGAGAGATTCGGCGACGAATGCGGCTCGTGATTCGGCCAGGGAGGTGAAGGCAACTACATCGAAGTCTGCTGCAGCATAGACCGATACAGCGATGGTGGGCATACCGCGATCATCGATCGCTGTTCCTCTGGCTCGTCGAACACCGTGAAATTCTGCCAACTCCGCGGCCACGCCCGAAGCGATCGCACTCAGGTCCACGTGCGCCGAGAAGTGCGGCTCCTCGATGACGCTCGCCGTTCCGGTACTTCGGGGAGAAAAGTTGCCGATCAACAACACCAGAGCCACCACGACGGCGACCGCGACGGCGATCGCCAGCGTCGGCATCCACCAACCCTGCTGCGGCAACTCCGCAATACGCGCACGGTCGAAGCGAGACAGCGTCTCTCGTGCCCACGGAACGTCGTAGTGCCAGGCAAGGGCGAAGCCGCCACCGGCCACGAGCACGAGCCCGGCGACGATGGCGAGAAGCCGATCCACCCCGGCGACGAATGTCTTCACGAGACCCTCGTCGGCTGCGCTACCGAATGCCGAACCGTGAGCCTGCGTCCACCCGCGGCGACGGACAGCACCGAAGCAAGGGAATCGCGCACGGCAGTATCGACACTGTCGACCTCGAAACCAGGATCGCGCTCCACCCGCACCTCGATCTTCTTTCGCGTCACGACGGTATGCGCGTCCGTGACTCCGCGAGTGGACTGCGCTGCAGCACTGCACAATCGAGCGATATCGGTGGGAGTTGCCCAGACAGTCGGCGCCCCGTCGCCCAGGCCAGAATGGGTTCTCGTGCGCGGTTTGACTCCGACGAACACGAGTGACAATCCGACGACGGCGGCACCGATCGCCGCAGCGATCATCCAACTCTGCCAGTGCAATCGGGCGACCCAGTCGATCGCGTCGGCGATCCACGGACTGCCACCGATACTTCCGTGCGCGATGAAGAACTCGCGGCCGGCTACGAAGGCAACGCCCAGCAGCACGAACCCGAACAGCAGCGCCACCGGCATCGCGGCCGGACCGGCGGTGGGGGGACGGGGTGAAACAGCCTGCGAAGCATCGGGATTCGCCTCAGGTGCGGGACCGCTGTCGAGGGTGGTGTCGGATACCAGCACGTTCACCCGATGCACGTGCAGTCCCGTCATCGTCGCCAGTGCTTCTTCGGCGGCTGTGTGCACTGCCTGGGTGACCTCGGTGATCTGCGACGGCCACCGGACACCGATGTAGAGGTTGACGGCAATCGTGTCCGCGCCGAGGGTGACGTCGGCGCGGGGTAGCTCTCGCCCGGTCAGTCGCGAGAGGCCACCGGTGGTGCGGGTGACCCGAGGGTCTTTCAAGGCCGCTGCGATGGCGGTCCGGGAGATGGCCCGATCCTTTATTTCTACGCTCCCGCGCGAACCGGGGTCGTCGCTGACCTCGTCGGATCCAGCCTGCGTCGTCACCGAGAATCCTTTGCGCCGGTCGCGGCTCGCTCTGGTGCGGCTCGCGCTCCACAACTGTAGTGACGGCCGACGTCGCATGCCGTCATGGGAGTAATTGTTCCTGGCATACTGCGACTGTGTCGGAAATTGTGCGGGTGACCGCGTCGGATATCGCCTCGGCCGAGGAGCTGCTGGAACCGGTGATGCGCCGGACCCCGGTGGTGGCCTCGCGGATTCTGTCGGATCTGACCGGCCACGAGGTGCGCCTCAAGTGCGAGAACTTGCAGCGCACCGGATCGTTCAAGCCACGCGGGGCGTACAACCGCATCGCCAGGCTCGACGCCGAACAGCGCGCTCACGGGGTGGTCGCGGCCAGCGCAGGCAACCATGCTCAGGGTGTCGCGTGGGCCGCGTCGCAAGTGGGGATTACCTCGACGGTGTTCATGCCGGTAGGCGTGTCGCTGCCGAAGCTGGTGGCCACCAAGGCATACGGAGCGACGGTGCATCTGGTGGGCAACACCGTGGACGAGGCGTTGAAGTCGGCTCGGGAATTCGCCGAACGTACCGGTGCCACCCTCATCCATCCGTTCGATCATCTCGACATCGTCGCTGGGCAGGCGACACTCGGTACCGAACTGCTGCAGCAGATGCCGGACGTCGGCACCATCGTGATCCCCACCGGCGGCGGGGGACTGCTGGCCGGAGTCGCCGCGGCTGTCAAGCTGACCAAACCCGACATCAGGATCGTCGGCGTGCAGGCTGAAGGCGCTGCCGCCTGGCCCGCGTCGCTGAAGGCGGGACACCCGATTGCGCTGGAATCGATGTCGACGATGGCCGACGGCATCGCGATCGGCCTACCCGGATCGGTGCCGTTCGATCACGTGCAGGGATGGGTGGACGACGTCGTCACCGTCAGCGAGGATGCGCTGTCGCGAGCTCTCGTGCTGTGCATCGAGCGCGCCAAACTCATCGTCGAACCCGCGGGCGCGGCGGCGGTGGCCGCGCTGATGACGCACTCCGCCGAGGAGCTCGGACTGACCGGCTCTGTGTGCGCCATCCTCTCCGGCGGGAACATCGATCCGCTGCTGCTCACCCACGTCATCACCCACGGTCTGCGGGCGGGTGGGCGCTACCTGGCTGTGCGCGTGACCATTTCGGACCGACCGGGCGGGCTCACCGGCGTGCTCGGGGTGGTGCGCGACGCCGGCGCAAGTGTGGTCGACGTCGTCCACTCCCGCACGGGTGGCCGGCTCGGCCTCGAGGAAGTCGACGTGATGTTGACTGTCGAGACGCGCGGACCCGATCACCGAGGCTCGGTGCTCGACGCCCTGGGCGCGGCCGGATATGCGGTGCACGTCGAGAACTGACCTCCCGGGCCACACAGGTTGCACTGGTACCTTGATCAGCGACTTGGACCAGGACATCGGTGGGAGATATTTGCATGGCTCGGCTCGTCGCGATCGTCTCCGCTGTCCTGGGAATTCTGCTGACGATCTCGATACCGCTGTTGCCGATAGAGCAGCAGCAGTCGTCGTTGACCTGGCCGCAGAGCGACACGGTCGGCAACGTCGAAGCTCCGCTCGTCGGCTACACGCCGATCAGCGTCGACGCCACCGTCCCGTGTGACGCCGCGGCCAGGCTTCCCAGCGGCGGGATACTGCTGTCCACCTCACCCAAGGGATCGCCCGACGCCTATCGATACGGTCTTGTCGCGGAAGTGACCGGCGGTGAGGCGTCGCAACTGAAGGTGACGCTGCGCGATTCGGTTCTCCTCGAGAAGCCGGTCTCGGAACTGAGCCCATCGACTGCTGGCGACTGCTCGTTGACGATCACCTCGAACGGCACTGCGACCACTGTCGGACTGACCGGCGAAGACACCGTGACGCGCGACGGCGACGTCCGGCCACAGATGGTCGGCGTGTTCAGCGATCTACAGGGAAGCATTCCCGGTCTGCAGCTGCAGGCCGAGCTGGACAGCAGGTTCTCGTCCACTCCGAGCATCCTGAAGTGGTTCGCGATGATCGTCGGCGTGCTCGCCACCATCGTCGCGTTGGTGGCGCTGCACCGCCTCGACCTGTCCGACGGCCGGCGCGCCCGACGGTTCCTACCGCGTCGCTGGTGGACGTTCGGTCTGGTCGACGCGGTGGTGATCGGAACGCTGCTGGTCTGGCACGTCATCGGCGCGAACACCTCCGACGACGGCTATCAACTCGGCATGGCCCGCACGGCCGATCATGCCGGGTACATGGCCAACTATTTCCGGTACTTCGGTGTGCCCGAGACGCCGTTCGGCACACCGTTGTACGACATGTTCGGCCTCATGTCGCACGTCTCGACCGCCAGTGTCTGGATGCGGTTGCCCACGCTGATCTGCGCCGTCGTCGCGTGGCTCGTTCTCAGTCGCGAGGTGATCCCGCGGTTCGGTGCCGCCGCTCGTGCCTCGAAGACCGCGCTGTGGACCGGTGGTCTGGTGCTGCTCGCGTTCTGGTTGCCGTACAACAACGGCCTGCGACCGGAACCGTTCGTGGCGATCGGTGTGCTGTTGACATGGTGTTCGGTGGAGCGATCCATCGCGACCCGCAGATTGCTGCCTGCAGCCGCGGCAATTCTGATCGCGGCATTGACGGTCACGTGTGCCCCCTCCGGATTCATCTGCTTCGCGCCGCTGATCGCCGGAGCCCGGCCGGTGCTGCAGATCGTCGTGGCCCGCCCTCGCGAGTTCGGCAGCACCGCGCAGTCTTTCGGCAATACAACACTGGGCGCGGTGACGCTGCTGGCCCCGTTGGTGGCGTCGGGAACGGTTGTACTGGTGTTCGCCTTCGGCAACCAGACCGTGGCGGGCATGCTCGAGATGCAGCGGGTGCACACTGTGGCCGGGCCGAGTCAGGCCTGGTTCGACGAGTACCTGCGCTACCAGTGGTTGATGAACATGGACATCGACGGCTCGCTCGCGCGCCGGTTCGGGGTGTTCGTCATGATCGTCTCGCTGATCACGGTAGTCGTCGCGATGCTGCGCAAGGGCGGCAAGATCCCCGGCACCGCAACCGGTCCGGCTCGCCGGATCGTCGGTATCACCGTCGGGTCCATGGCGCTGATGATGATCACCCCCACCAAGTGGACACACCATTTCGGAGTGTTCGCCGGTCTGGCCGCCTCGGTTGCCGTCTTGGCGGCCGTGGCGACCGGCGCGGCAGTGCTGCGCTCGCGGCGTAATCGGCTGTTGTTCGCCGCAGCGGTGTCGTTCCTGTTGGCCGTCGCGTTCACCGGAACGAACGGCTACTGGTACGTCTCGGCATGGGGAGTTCCGTTCTGGGACAAGCCGATTCTCGTCGCGGGCCTGGGCATCTCGACGATGTTCCTCGGACTGACGCTCCTGCTGTTGCTCGCGGCCGTGTGGTTCCATCTCCGCGCGCCGTACGTGCGCACCGACAAGCCCTTGGCGCGCTGGTGGTCGGTGCCGCCGATCGCCGTTGCGGCCGCATTGATGGTGCTGCTCGCCGTGGCATCGATGGCCAAGGGCGCTGTGGCGCAGTGGCCGTCGTACTCGATCGCGAAATCGAATCTCTCGGCCCTGGCCGGGAACACGTGCGGTCTCGCCAACGACGTACTGCTCGAAACCGATCCGAATGCCGATGTGCTGCAACCGGTCAGCGGAGACGCATTTGCCGCATTGGGTGCCGAGAACGACGGGTTCACCCCCGACGGGGTTGCGGGCGACCTCACCGCGGACAAGGAGGCCTCGGCGTCGGGCACCTCGAACACCGTCGATACCGAGGACCAACAGCAGCCGACGTCGACCACCGGAGCCGGAACCGGTGGCAGCGCACTTCCGTTCGGCTTGGACCCGGCAACCGTTCCGGTGCTCGGATCGTTCGGATCCGATACCCCTGCCACGTTGACCACCGGCTGGTACGCGCTGCCCGCAGATCCGGGCGACCTTATCTCCATCGCCGCTGCCGGACGCATCCGCTCGGTGAACTCCGACGGCATCGTCACGTACGGCCAGAGCCTCGAGCTGGAGTACGGAGTCGACGGTCGCGCGCAGGGGCGAGTGACGCCGATCGACATCGGCCCGACGCCGTCGTGGCGCAACCTGCGAGTTCCGATGGACCAGATTCCCGCTGGTGCCAACACGATTCGTCTTGTGCTCTCCGACACCGATCGCGATCCCGACCAATGGCTTGCGATCACCCCGCCACGAGTACCGCGCACCCAGACGCTGAACGACGTCGTCGGCCGTGAGACTCCCGTTCTGCTGGACTGGGAGGTCGGCTTCAACTTCCCGTGCCAGCATCCGTTCGACCATCGCTTCGGCGTCGCCGAGGTGCCTGGGTACAGGGTGCTCCCCGACCGCAGCGGTGCCGTCATCACCAATGCGTGGCAGGACCATTACGGCGGCGGGCCGCTCGGGTGGATCGACATCGTGGCCTCGGCTCGGACCATTCCGTCGTATTTGAAGGACGACTGGGACCGTGACTGGGGATCGATCGAGCGGTACACGCCGTACGACGAGACGGCGGAGCCGGCGCAGATCACCACCTCCGACGTCCAGCGTTCGGGCCTGTGGACGCCCGGTCCGATCAAAACCGGTTAATCTCTACGCGTTCGGAAGTCCTTATACCGACAGTGAAAGAAACGGGGAGAGGGCCATGGCGAACGCTATAGAAGTAGAGAACCTGGTACTTCGGTACGGGAAGAACGTCGCGCTCGGTGGGATCGACTTCACCGTTCCCGAGGGCACGGTGCTGGGTGTGCTCGGCCCCAACGGTGCCGGCAAGACGACGGCTGTCCGCATTCTCGCCACGCTGCTGAAGGCAACGTCCGGTTCGGCGAAGATCTTCGGTCTCGACGTGCTGAAGCAGGCGAACGAGGTTCGGGGCACGATCGGATTGACCGGCCAGTTCGCGGCCGTGGACGAGTATCTGACCGGCTACGAGAATCTCGAGATGGTCGGCCGGCTGTTCGGGCTGCGCAAGGCGGAAGCGAAACAGCGAGCCGGTGAGCTACTCGAGCGATTCGACCTGGAGTACGCGCGCGATCGCACTGCCAAGCAGTACTCCGGCGGCATGCGTCGTCGACTCGACATCGCGGCCAGTCTGATCGGACGACCACGGGTGGTGTTCCTCGACGAACCCACCACCGGCCTCGATCCGCGCAGCCGAATCACCATGTGGGAGTTCATCGCAGACCTCGTGCGCGACGGAACGACCATTCTGTTGACCACGCAGTACCTCGAAGAAGCCGATCGGCTGGCCGATTCGATCATCGTGCTGAACAAGGGCAAGATCATCGCCCGCGGCACAGCAGACGAGCTCAAGGCCCAAACCGGGGGCGAGCGAATCGAATTCGTGCTCACCGACCGATCTCAGGCCGATCGTGCCAAGGAGATTCTGACACCCATCGGCGTCGAGCCACCCACTTTCGACGAACAGGTGGGCCGGATCGTCATGCCGGTCAACGGAGGCTCGAAAGATCTGTCCGTTGCTCTGGCCCAGCTGGAGGAGGCGGGAATCGGTGTGGTCGACGTCGGACTGCGGCGGCCCAATCTCGACGATGTGTTCCTGAGTCTGACCGGTCAGACCACCGGCGAGCCCGAGACGGCGGAGGAAGAGAAATGAGCAACGTTTTCCTTGACTCCGCGATCATCACCAAGCGAAACCTGATCAAGCTCAAGCGAGTTCCCGATCTGCTGTTCTTCGCGATGCTGTCGCCGATCATGTTCGTGCTGCTGTTCGCGTACGTCTTCGGTAGTGCCATCGACGTGCCCGGCATCGACTACAAGAGCTTTCTGATGGGCGGCATCTTCGTTCAGACAATGATTTTCGGCGCCTCTCTCACGGGGTCCTCGCTGGCCGAGGATCTGCAGAAGGGCGTGATGGACCGGTTCCGGTCGTTGCCCATGGCGCGATCGGCCGTGGTCATCGGACGCACGGCGGCCGACGTCGGCAACAACCTCGTCACCATCACGATCATGTCGATCACCGGGCTCATCGTGGGCTGGCGCATCACGTCGTCGTTCTTCGACGCGCTGCTCGGCTACGTGCTGTTGCTTCTGTTCGCGTACTCGATCTCGTGGGTGATGGCGCTGGTGGGACTCACGGTGCGTTCGCCGGAGATCTTCAACAACGCGTCGTTCATCGTGATCTTCCCGTTGACGTTCATCGCCAACACCTTCGTCCCGATCGACAACTTCCCGAGCGTGCTCAAGACGATCGCGGAATGGAACCCGATCTCCTCGGTGACGTTGGCGGTTCGTGAGCAATTCGGCAACACCAATCCGATGGCACCGCCGCCGGAGGTGTGGCCACTGCAGAATCCAGTGCTCTACACCTTGATCTGGGTTGTGGTGATGCTCGTGGTGTTCGTGCCGTTGTCGGTACGCAAGTACCAGAAAACGATGACCGCCTGATGCGCACCGCGGCGGCGGGGGCATGCCTGCTGGCCGCCGCGGTAGCGATCGGGGGATGCAGTTCCGACCCGACACAGACCGACCCGACACAGACCCAGCGATTCGATTACCAACTAGGCGCGGCGTACGACGTGCCCGGCGGTCTCGACACCGTCGTGCGCGATTCCACCGCCGAGCCGCTGCCCGGCGCACTGTCGATCTGCTACGTCAACGGTCTGCAGACTCAGCCCGGAGCCGAGTGGAACCCGGAACTATTGCTGCGCGATGCGGGCGGCGAGGTTGTGGTCGATCCGGACTGGCCCGACGAGCACATCCTCGACCCGGGCACACCCGAGAAGCGTGCGGCGATCGACGCGGTCATCGGGCCGACCATCGAAGGCTGCGCCGCTCGGGGATTCGACGCCGTCGAAATCGACAATCTCGACAGCTGGACCCGGTTCCCGGATTCGATCGACGAGGATTCGGTACTCGCACTCGCGCGCCTGTACGCAGACCGTGCCCATGCGTCGGGCATCGAGATCGCGCAGAAGAACACCCCGGACGGAGCCGGTCGGATGAGGGACGACGTCGGATTCGATTTCGCCGTCGCCGAGGAGTGTCTCGCCTACGACGAATGTGGCTCGTACACTTCGGCATACGGAGCACGGGTGTACGACATCGAGTACACCGACAACCTCCCGGAGCCGTTCGATCGGCTGTGTGCCCAACAGGATCGGCCGGCCGTCACGATTCTGCGAGATCGAGGCCTGGTGTCCCCGTCCGATCCGGCGTACGTGTACGAACAGTGCTGAACCGCCCAGACGAGTGCACCCCCGGTCGCCGAGCGACCGGGGGTGCAGCACATCTTCGGTGAGCAGGCTCAGGTGTGGTACGGCTCCGCGCTCACGAGCGTGACCTTCATGGTCTTGCCGTTGGGCAGTGTGTACTCACGGGTGTCGCCGACCTTGGCGTCGATGAGCGATCCGCCCAGCGGCGACGCGGGGGAGTACACCTCGAGCTTGCTGTCGCGGGCACCTTCCTCACGGGTGGCGATGAGGAAGGTCTCGGTGTCGGACTCGTCGCCGTCGTAGTAGACCTTGACGACGGATCCGGGCAGTGCCACGCCGGACTGGGTGGGCGCTTCGCCGACCTTCGCGTTGTTGAGCAGTTCCTGCAGCTGACGAATGCGTGCTTCCTGCTGGCCCTGCTCCTCGCGCGCAGCGTGGTAGCCGCCGTTCTCCTTCAGATCGCCCTCTTCGCGACGCTCGTTGATCTCGGCGGCGATGACGGGGCGATTGGAAATGAGCTGGTCGAGTTCGCTCTTGAGCCTGTCGTGTGATTCCTGGGTCAGCCAGGTCACCTGGGTCTCGGTCATCTCGATCACTCCCTCGTAGTCGGAATCTCGATATCGATTCCGTTTTCTGAGCAGGTAGGGCACGCAACGAACAGGGGACTCCAATGGTTGGATCCCCTTGGTCGGCCCGCATCCTGGAGCCGTCGTCATCGTTCGCAGGTGAACCCTGCCCGCAATGCAGCAATACACGGCACCTGTTACGGCGGCCGTGTATGTGCCGAGCTTACCACGAACAGGTAGTTCGCCTATCGGGCTCGTAAATATTCGGGAACATCGAGGCTGCAGCCGTACACGTCACCGACCGCGGGGTCGGACGACGTCGTCACCTCGGTGGTCAGCTCGACGGTGCCGGACGAAGACTCCGGTGGGATGTACACCTCACGCCTGCCGGTCTCGGAACCGTCGCGGGACCGGACACGGACGATGCACACGGCCGGTTGCTCGGGATCCTGTCGGGTGACGCTGAAACGGATGGACATCGTGGAGTCGTCGACGATGTCGAACGACAGCTGGCTGCCTTCGATGGGTTTGACCGAGAACTTGGAGTACGCGTAGTAGGCCACGCCCAGTCCGACCAGCAGAACCAGGGCCACCAGTGCGATCTTCGTCGCACGTTTCGGGGCCTGCCGAATTCCGCTGGGACCGGAACCCGACGGGTACCTACCTGCGGGAAGTGCGTTGGTCATGGCCGCTCTCGGGGTCGATTCGGGGGTGCCGCTGGGGGCCTGTCGGCGTCAGGTGGAACTATAGGGCAGGCAAGAACCAGGCGAATCCGAGGTGAGGAAGAACGTGTCCGGACTGCGGCTCATGGCAGTACATGCCCATCCCGACGACGAGTCCAGCAAAGGTGCTGCGACGACGGCTCGCTACGCGGCCGAAGGACACGACGTACTGGTCGTCACCCTCACCGGTGGCGAGCGGGGCGACATTCTCAATCCAGCGATGGACATTCCGGGAGTGCACGAGCGTATCCACGAGGTTCGGCGCGAAGAGATGGCCGAGGCCGCTCGCATCCTCGGTGTCCAGCAGACCTGGCTCGGCTTCGAGGACTCAGGACTGCCCGAGGGCGATCCGCTACCACCCCTTCCGGAGGGCTGCTTCGCGCTGGTGCCGTTGGAAGTCTCCACCGAGGCGCTGGTCAAGGTGGTGCGCGAGTTCAAGCCGCACGTCATCACCACCTACGACGAGCGCGGCGGTTACCCGCATCCCGATCACATCCGTTGCCACGAGGTCTCGATGGCCGCGTGGGAGGCCGCCGGCGATCCCGAACGCTTCCCGGACGCGGGTGAGCCCTGGACTCCGCTCAAGCTGTACTACTCCCACGGGTTCATCCGGAAGCGCATGCAGCTGTTCCACGATTGGTTCATCGACCGCGGTGAAGAGAGCCCGTTCGTCGACTGGTTGAAGCGATGGGACGGCCAGCGAGACGAGATCATCGGCCGCATCACCACCCAGGTGACCGTGGGTGATTACTTCGAGCAGCGCGACGACGCCCTCCGCGCGCACGCGACGCAGATCGATCCCAACGGATCGTTCTTCGCGGTGCCGCTGGACGTGCAGCGCAAATTGTGGCCCACCGAGGAATTCGAGCTGGCTCGCACCCGGGTGGCGACCTCGCTGCCCGAGACCGACCTGTTCGCCGGAATCGAAGAGACCGACCGGTGATCGTCTCGATTCTCGCCCAGCAGCCCACCGGCCCCGAGTTCGGTAAGTCGTCGCCGATCGGGTTGGTGATCCTGGTGGCGTTGTTGGTCGGAACAGCCCTGCTGATCTGGTCGATGAACAAGAAGATCAAGCGTCTGCCCGCCACGTTCGAGAAAGAGGATCCGACGTTGGATCAGGCGCTCGACGAGGGCACCGACCGCGGCGGAATCGCCACCACCACGCCGCCGGAACAGAGTCCGGCAAAACCTGCCGCCACCGACGAGACCTGATGCTCGACGCCACGGTCCTGAACACCAATGCGCTGGACGAGTCCACCAGCCCGTATCTGCGGCAACATGCGGACAACCCGGTGCACTGGCAGCAGTGGGGACCGCAGGCTCTGCAGTCGGCACGCGATCGCGACGTACCGATCTTGCTGTCGATCGGCTATTCCGCGTGCCATTGGTGCCACGTCATGGCCCACGAGTCGTTCGAGGACGAGACCACCGCGGCGCTGATGAACGAGAATTTCGTGTGCATCAAGGTCGATCGTGAGGAGAGACCGGACCTCGATTCGGTGTACATGAACGCCACCGTCGCGATGACCGGTCAGGGCGGATGGCCGATGACCTGCTTCCTCACCCCCGAGACCGAACCGTTCTACTGCGGCACCTACTACCCACCGACCCCGCGGCAGGGAATGCCGTCGTTCGAGCAGCTGCTCACCGCAATTGCCGACACCTGGTCGACTCGACGACAAGACGTGTTCGACGCGTCCGCGGCGATCGTGACGGAACTGCGTAAGCAGAGCGCCGGAATTCCGGCCGGCGGACGGCCGATCGACGCCGATTTTCTGGCCGGGTCCGTCGCAGCGATCTGCGCCGACGAAGACACGACCTTCGGCGGCTTCGGCCAGGCGCCGAAGTTTCCGCCGGGCGCACTGCTCGAGGGTCTGCTCCGGCACTACGAGCGCACCGGCAACGGTGAGGTTCTCGACGTGGTTCGACGCACCGCGTCGGCGATGGCGCGCGGGGGCATCTACGACCAACTCGGCGGCGGGTTCGCGCGCTACTCCGTCGATGCCGAGTGGATCGTCCCGCATTTCGAGAAGATGCTCTACGACAACGCATTGCTGCTCAGGTTCTACGCGCACGCGGCCCGGGTCGACGACGATCCTCTGATTCGGCGGGTGGCGTCGGACACTGCGGAGTTCATGCTCCGTGAATTGCGCACGGCCAACGGCTGTTTCGCGTCGGCGCTCGATGCCGATACCGAGGGCGTCGAGGGCCTGACCTACGCCTGGACGCCGGAGCAATTGATCGAGACTCTCGGCTTCGAGGACGGGGTGTGGGCTGCGGGGCTGTTCGCAGTGAATTCGGCAGGCACGTTCGAAGCAGGCATGTCGGTATTGCAACTGCCCGCCGAACCCGAGGACTACGACCGGTTCGCCCGGGTACGTCGGGCGCTGTCCGACGCTCGCGCCATCCGGCCGCAGCCCGGCCGCGACGACAAGGTGGTCACCGCGTGGAACGGGTTGGCGATCACCGCGCTGGTCGAGGCCGGAATCGGGTCGAACACGCCGAAGTGGGTGGACGCGGCGGTCGAATGCGGCGAGCAACTCTTCGCCGCGCACGTCGAATCGGGGCGGGTGCGTCGCGCATCTCTGGGTAGCGCGGTGGGGGACGCCACCGGAGTGCTCGAGGACTACGCGTGCCTCGCGGTTGCCGCGGCAGCGCTGTTCCAAGCCACCGGAGACTCGGTATGGATCGAGCGCACGGTCTCGCTCCTCGATGCGGCGATCGAGCACTTCGCCGACCCGGACGACGCCGGCAGTTGGTTCGACACCGCCGACGACGCGGAGACGCTCGTGACCCGGCCCCGAGATCCCATCGACGGGGCAACCCCATCGGGAGCATCCACGATGGCAGAGGCGTTGCTCACAGCTGCGGCTCTGGTCGATCACACATCCTCGGCGCGATACGGCGAACTGGCGGCAGCGTCGTTGGCGCGAGCGGCGTTGATCCTCGAGCGCGCGCCCAGGTCCGGTGGGCACTGGCTGGCGGTCGCAGAAGCGTCCGCATCCGGCCCGATCCAGATTGCGGTGTCGACCGCGCCGGGCGGCGACCTGACGTCCGCCGCCCGACGATTGGCACCGGGAGGCTCGGTTGTCGTTGCGGGCGAAACGGATTCGTCCGTATTGCTGATGGACCGTCCGCCCGTCGACGGCGTCGAAACGGCGTACGTGTGTCGCGGTATCGTCTGCGACCGTCCTGTGACCTCTGCCGAAGATCTGTCGCTCGCGCTGCGGAGATGACGAAGCTCGTCGATGCTTCAGCTCGAGAACAGTATTGTTGCGGGAACTTGTTCGGCCCGGGGCGGAAACTTCTATCAGTGGATCGATGGTGCGTGTCATGAGCGAAGGCGTCACCAGGGACAGTGTCGTGGGCGACGGCATGCTCGACGAGGCCGTGACCGACGAGCAGCGCGCGGCCGTCGCGGAGTTCGTCGCGTCGGTCCCGATGGCGGCGATGGTCCACTCCATGCAGTTCGAGGTGGTCGGTGCCAACACGCTCTGCGAGGAGGTACTCGACTGCCCGGTGGAGGGCATGCTGGGCCGCCCGGTAGCCGATTTCGTTCCGCTCGGGGACCGCGCGTCGGCGAAGGACATGGCGATGCAGCTCGACAACCGATACCCCGCGGCCGGCTCGTCCTACGGCGGTCGTCCGATCGGAGCTCTTCGTCGAGTACGGCGCAGCGACGGTGAGGTCGTCTCCTGTTGGATGCACGTGGGGATCTCGACCATCCTCGGACGGCGGTTCATCGTTGCGCTACTGGATCTGGTCAATCCCGTCGTCGACGACACCGTGCACTGGCGCGATCGCGCCGAACGCGACGACCTGACCGGCCTGCTGCGGCGGAGTCCCCTGTTGGCCCACGTCGACGAGTGGATCGTGGCCGATCGCCCCGTGGCCCTGGCGTTCGTCGACGTCGACCGCTTGAAGTCGATCAACGACGCTCACGGTCATCCTGCGGGAGATGCCGTCCTCGAGGCAGCTGGGCGTCGACTGCAGCAGTGGTCGCCGCGCGGCAGCGTCGTCGGTCGATATGCCGGAGACGAGTTCGTGTTCGCGGTGAGCGACGCGGTCGGTGGCAGTTCATTCGACGCCGCGAGACTGGCCGAATCTGTGCGGAACGCAATCTGCAGCGAACCGGTGCCGTTCGGATCTCGATTGCTCGGGGTATCGGTGAGCGTGGGCGTCGCGGTGCGAGAACCCGGCGAATCCAGAGATCGGCTCATTCAACGCGCCGACGAACTGATGTACCGAGACAAGGCATCCGGGCCCGCCTGACGGGTGCTCAGAACAAGACGAGCCACACGGCAACCAGGTGGCAGATCGCCGCCAATACCGTTGCAGCATGGAAGAATTCGTGATGGCCGAACGTGGTAGGCCACGGGTTCGGCCACTTGGTGGCGTACAGCACGGCTCCCACGCTGTAGAAGACCCCGCCCACCAGCAGCAACAGGAACGGTGCGTAGCCGACGTGTTCGATCAGGGTGGGGGCGACCGGTACGATCGCCCAGCCGAGGATCAGGTACAGCGGTACACCGACCCAGCGGGGAGCGGTGGGCCACAACATCTTCAGAGCCACTCCGGCGAAGGCCCCGAGCCACACGATGATCAGCAATGTGCGTCCGGTCGAGGCGGGCAGGCCCAGCACGGCAAACGGGGTGTAGCTGCCGGCGATGAACAGGAAGATCATCGAATGATCGGCGCGCTTCATCCAGATCTGCGACGCCGTGGTCTTCCACGGCACGCGGTGGTACGTGGCGCTGACCCCGAAAACCCCGCAGACGGTGATGGCATAGACGCCCGTCGCGAGCCCCGCGCTGACCGAGACCATGCTGAACGCAAGCGTGACGAGCGTGATCGCACAGACCACCGCCACACAAAACGCGTACAGGTGAATCCAACCGCGCATGCGAGGTTTGACGGGTATCTCGTCGAGTCCGAACATCGTCATGTCGATTGCCTCCCGTGCCGCCGCCGTGAACCTACGCAACCGTAGGTTCAGACGCTACTGTACCGGCCGCCCGCTCGCAGACGTCGGCGTAAGGTAATCCTCCGTGGTGATGAGAGCAGCGGTGACGAAGTAGTGGTGATCATTCCGCAGAAGGTGCGCGGCGTTCTCTACAACGTGTACGAGCGGCGGCTGCTGAGCCAGCTCGAAGGGGTGCAGCACCCGCGGCACGTGGCAGTGATGTGCGACGGCAATCGCCGCTGGGCGCGCGAGAACGGGTTCACCGACGTCGCGCACGGCCACCGCATGGGCGCGCTGAAGATCGCCGAGATGCTCGGCTGGTGCGATGCCGCCGGAATCGAGATGGCAACCATCTACCTGCTCTCCACCGAGAACCTCCGCCGAGACGCCGACGAACTCGATTCGTTGCTCGATATCATCACCGACGTCGTCGAGGAAATCTGCGGACCCGAGATGAACTGGGGCGTCAAGCTCGTGGGCACTCTCGACCTGCTGCCCGCATCGACCTCACGTCGGCTCAAGGAGGCGGCCGCTCTCACCGAGGGACGGACCGGAACGCACGTCAACGTCGCCGTCGGGTACGGCGGTCGACAAGAAATCGCCGACGCCGTGCAATCCCTGGTGAGCGAGAAGATCGCCGAGGGCGTCACCGGAGACGACCTGATCGCTTCCATCAACGTCGACGGCATCGACAGCCACCTCTACACCTCCGGCCAGCCCGATCCCGATCTCGTCATCCGTACGTCGGGCGAGCAGCGACTCTCCGGCTTTCTGCTGTGGCAGAGCGCGTACTCGGAAATCTGGTTCACCGAGGCCTACTGGCCCGAATTCCGTCGCGTCGACTTCCTCCGCGCTCTGCGTGACTTCGCCGCCAGACACCGGCGCTTCGGTATCTGACGCTTCGGTATCTGACGTGCGCAGGACCTCGTAGCCTGCTACGAATTTCCACTCACGACCTGGGGCGACGCACTACGTACTTACCTCTGTATTGCTACGTAATCTGTGGCGCGATCGGCGCGAGGCTCGGAAAATTTCCGATCGTGGACTACAACGTGCTCGGACCCATGGTGGTGCGCGACGGGATCGGCGTGAAGGCGCTCGGTGGGCTCAAGCAGCGGGCCGTGCTGGCGGTGCTGCTCGTGGAAGCGGGGAACGTCGTCGAATTCGACCGGTTGATCGATCTCGTCTGGGATCGTCGTCCGCCGGCCAAGGCGTTGGCGTCGTTGCGTGCGTACGTGGCGAATCTGCGACGAGTCCTCGGTGCGGACGACGGTGCCCGGCTCGTCACGACGTCCTGGGGCTACCGCTTGGACCTGGGTGGAGACCGAGTCGATCTGCGTGAGTTCGAGATGCTCGCGGCCCGCGGCCGTGATGCATTCGGGCGCGGCCGGTTTGCCGAGGCAGACGGTCAGTTCGGTCGTGCGCTGGCGTTGTGGCGAGGCCCCGCCTTCGTCGAGTTCGGTGATCTGGGCTTCGCCGTCGACGAGCGGGTGCATCTGGACGAGGTGCGCGCCGTGGTGCTGGAATCGGCATTCGAGGCCCGCCTACACCTCGGTCGACACGAGACCGTGATCGCCGAGATCGAGCGCGCACTACGGGTCTCGCCGTTGCGCGAACACCTGTGGGGCCAGCTGATGATCGCCCTCGATCGGTCGCACCGGACGGCCGAGGCGGTGGTTGCCTTTCGTCGTGCCGAGACGATTCTGCGGGCCGAACTCGGGGTGGCTCCGTCGCGCTACCTGCTCGACATCGAGGCCTCTCTCTACACCGGCGGTTCGGTCAATCGAGCAGTGAGCCTCGTAGCGATGTGAGCTCGGCGCGGGTACTGATGCCCAGCTTGCCGAAGATGCGATTGAGGTGGGTCTCGACGGTGCGGATCGACAGCACGACGGCGTCGGCGATATCGCGGTTCGACAGGCCGGAGGCAGCGAGGGTCGCGATCTGACGTTCGCGGGTGGTCAGAGCCGCGTCTCGTGTTCCGCGCAGGAGCGGGGTGCTCGGATGTCCACACCGCTCGGTGAGCACGTGGCCCTGCCTTCCTGCGGTTGCGGCTGCGCGAGGGTTGCTGCGCAACAGAAGATTTCGTGCGTGGAAGTACATCTCTGCGGCGTGCAGGTCCAGGCCGTGCTTCTCGGCGCTCGCAGCCACGGACACCGCCTGTTCGGCCACCGCCTGTTCCGATACCGAACTGTCCGAACTGTCCGACCCGGGCGATGCGGCGAGAACCTCGACCATGCGTACCTCGGTGCGGACCAGGTCGCCCTCGATCAGCCTCGCCAGGGAGTGGACGGGGGCCAGCACCGCGGCCGCCGCACCACAGCGAGCGGCGTCGACGTAGGAGAACAGAGCGGGAAGATGATGGTCGATGGCGGCGTGCGCCTCGGCCGAGGCGATGAGCAGCTCGCGCGCCCGGCCGACGTCTCCGCGTGCCGCCGCAGCCCAGCCCAGTGCCGCGAGCCGGGTCCCGCGAGCTCCGAACAATGCAGGGGAGGCCGGGTTGTCGAGGTCAGCGGCCGCGATGAGATCCGATGCCTCCTCTGCGCGTCCGGCTAGTGCGAGAGCGCGGACCAGATCGCACGCCACCATCGGCTCCATCGACCGCTGGCCGAGGGTGCCCGCGAGCGTGTAGGCCTCCGAGCACCAGCGGATCGCCTCGGCCGCGTGGCCCTGCGAGAGCAACACACCTCCGCGGGCCCACCCGAACCACGCCTGCTGCAACGGCGAGAACTGTTCCACCGCTTCGTCGTACCGGTATCGAGCGAGTGCTGACGCCTCCTCGAAGTTGCCGGCACAGGCGATCGTGAAGCATCGCGTCAGATCCAAGACCGTTGCCGCCGGGTTGTCGGGTTCGGGCTGCACGCGGGCGAGTGCCGAGAACGCGGCCGACAACCGACCGACGACGGTGGCCCCGGCGGCAACGGCGAAACTGGCCGAGATCAGCGTCGCACCTTCCAGGTCGTCCATCAGCGGCTCGAGCAGGGCCAGTGAACCGGCAGTATCGCCGATGGCATGCATCATCAGCCCACGCTGCGCTCGTAGTTGCGTTCGGATATCGGGGTCGACAATGGCGAGCTCGGTACTCGAGTTCAGGGCCAGCGCCCGCGTCGGATCCGCCAGCCGCAGCACCATGTTGTCGGTACACGCGCGCACCGCCGTCGCGCGGCGGATGTCGTTGTCGGACCCGAGTAGTAGCTCGTCGAGTCGCTGCTGGGCAGATGCGGTCAGACCGAGCTGGCTCTCTGCCGTCGCAAGAATGAGCTGAGCGTCGAACCCGCCGCCGGCCGCGGCAGCAGCCGCGGCCAGCTCGAGCGTCGTCTCGGGAGGAACGAAACGCCACGACAATCGGGCCGCCTCCACGGCCGTCTGCGCATCGAGCGCGACGCCGGAGTGGATGCGCAGTAGTGCGGCGATGACGCGCTCGCGGGGGCCGAGGCCGTCGGTGGAAGCGTCGAGAGCGTCGGCCACCGTCAGGCTCAGCCGTCGTCTGCGCAGCGTTGCCATGTCTTCGGTACGTACCTGCGCGGTGATCGGCGTCGCGAACGTCACCCGGTCGACGTTGTGCTCGGTGCGGACGGTGAGAACGCCGGCCGATTCGAGTTCCTCGATCAGACGCGGATCGATCACCGCGGCAGCGGCTCCGAACACCAGGGAACCGGCCAGGGCGACGATGTCGAGCGCATCGGCGATCTCGGTGGCTGCCGCATAGTCGGCGAGTGCGACCACCTCGGCCAGATGATCGCGCACCACATCGGCCAGACCGGCGGAGACGGGCAGGGGAGAGGCGAGTCGCCATACGCGCGACGAGACGGTCAACGCCTGCCGCTCGACCGCGGTCGTCACCAGATCACGCAGCACGACCAGATTTCCCGCGGACAATGCGGTGACGGCGAAAAGCGCCGCACTGTCCACGATCTCGTCATCTCGACGGAGCATGGACTCCATCAGGGATCGGCTCTGCTCGGGGGTGAGCGGCTCCAGATCGATGCGGTCGACCAGGCCGTCCTTCCACAGGCCGTCGAGCACCGGGGTGCGACGTCGGCCGGCACTGACACTGAGCAGAATGAACAGGTCCTTAGAGCCGATGCGGCGGGCCAGGAGCTCGATGGTCGAATCGGCCAGCCACTGGGCGTCGTCGATGACCACGACCGTGCGTCGGCCGCTGTGCGCCTCGGCCAGAGCGGCGGCCAGCGCCCGGTCGGATTCGACGGGGACGAATCCGGTGCCGGTCGGCATCACCGTCACCACTCGGTGCGGATGCCAGCCGAGACGCACCAGCGACCGCACCGCCTCGGTCAGCAGTCGGGTACGGCCGACTCCGGGCGCGGCTTTGACCGCCATTCCGCCGTACGTGCGGGCGGCATGCAGAATTCGCGCCGACTCGTCGTCTCGACCGATCAGCGGAACCTCGCCGATCGTGCGCCTTTCCAGCGTCATTGCTGGATTATGGTCTACAACTTCCGCAGGCGCAGCCGGTTGATCGCGTGGTCGTTGTCCTTGCGCAACACCATGGTCGCTCGCGGTCGCGTCGGCAGGATGTTCTCGACCAGATTCGGCAGGTTGATCGAATGCCAGAGATCCTCGGCGGCGATCTGCGCGTGGTCGTCGGACAGGCCGGCGTAATGGTGGAAATGCGAGGACGGATCGGTGAACGATGTCTTGCGTAACGCGAGAAAACGCTTGACGTACCAGCTCTCGATGTCCTCGATTCGGGCGTCGACGTAGATGGAGAAGTCGAACAGATCCGAGACCATCAACCGAGGCCCGGTCTGTAATACGTTGAGTCCCTCCACGATCAGGATGTCGGGCTGCCGGACCATGTGGTACTGGCCCTTGACGATGTCGTACGAGACGTGTGAATAGACAGGCGCGCCCACCTCTTCGGTCCCGGACTTGACCTCGGTGACGAACCTGAGCAGCTTGCGCCGGTCGTAGCTCTCGGGAAAACCCTTGCGGTGCAGGATTCCTCGACGCATGAGCTCGGCCGTCGGATACAGGAATCCGTCGGTGGTGACGAGGTCGACCCGCGGATGATGGTCCCATCGGGCCAGGAGTGCCTGCAGCACACGGGCTGTCGTCGACTTGCCGACGGCGACGCTGCCCGCGACACCGATGACGAAGGGGACCTGGCGATCGGGATGCTTCTCGCCGAGGAACGTTGCAGTCGCGGCGAAGAGCCGCTGCCGGGCCGCGACCTGGAGGTGGATCAAACGCGCCAGGGGCAAGTAGACCTCGGCCACCTCGTCGAGGTCGATCTGTTCACCGAGACCGCGCAGCCCGATCAGTTCTTCCTCGGTGAGCACCAAGGGCGTGGATTGGCGCAGCGTGCGCCACTGCACACGGTCGAACTCGACGTACGGGCTGGACTCGCTCACGCACGGCTCCAACCACAGTCGTTCCGCAGGCTCCACTCTTGCCACATCGGAGATGCTGAGGGTCCGGCTGAGCTCCCGTGGAGCGCGAGTCGCATGGTTTCCGATTGTGCTCGGTGCCGGTGGATCGCGCACGGGCGGGGTCGTTCGCCGTACTAGGGTTCGGGTATGGATGCTGCTTCCCTGGTACGCGAATACCTGCTGCTCGGCCTCAGTTTCGACCGCCTCGAAGACGGCTTCGTGGACGCATACACGGGCGATCCGGAGTTGCGCAGAATCACCGAGAACGCCCCCGCGCCGGAGCCCCGCGAGCTCGTTCGTCGAGCGCAGACGCTGCGCGCAGAGCTCGGCAACGTCGATCTGACACCCGAGCGCACGACGTTCCTCGACGTCCACCTGCGCGCTCTCGAGTGTTCGGCGCGCAAGTTCGCCGGCGAGGACATCGGGTTCGTCGACGAGGTGGATGCCTACTTCGATGTCCGCATCGCCCCCGGCGATCAGGACCAATACCTGCAGGCGCACCGCAAGATGGACGAGGTTCTCGCCGGTCCCGGCTCGCTGAGCGAACGGCTGATCACCCATCGCCGCGCTGACGTCATCCCAGCCGACCGACTGCAGGACTGCGTCGAGGCGTTCTCGTCCGCGCTACGCGACCGCGTCCGGGCCGAATACACGCTGCCCGACACCGAGAAGGTCACCTACGAGGTCGTCGGAGACAAGCCCTGGTCCGGATTCAACTACTACCTCGGCAACTTCCAGTCCACCGTCGCGATCAACTCCGACATCGAGCAGCAGATGGCCAATCTGCCGCACCTCATCGCGCACGAGTCGTACCCCGGACACCACACCGAACACTGCCGCAAGGAGACGGGGCTCGTTGGTGCAGGCCAGCTCGAGCAGACACTGTTCGTGGTCAACACTCCGCAGTGCCTGATGGCCGAGGGGCTGGCCGACCATGCTCTCGGCGCGATCGTCGGTGAAGGCTGGGGCGCGTGGGCGCAAGAGATCTACGCCGATCTGGGACTGCGCTTCGACGGTGAGAAGGCCGAGCGACTCTCTGCCGCGTCGAGCCAGCTGTTGGGGGTGCGTCAGGACGCCGCGCTGCTGCTGCACGATCAGCACAAGAGCGAGGACGATGTGGCCGCCTACCTGGAGCGGTGGTCGTTGGCCTCACCTCAGCGCGCCCGGCACAGCCTGCGCTTTCTGTCCTCCCCCCTGTGGCGGGCGTACATCAGCACCTACGTCGAGGGCTACAAGCTGCTGGCCGGTTGGCTGGACCAGGGAACGACCGTCAGCGAGCGTGCGCAACTGTTCGGCAGGCTCCTCGACGAGCCACTGACACCGGGCGCACTACGCGTCTCGTAAACTGGCCGAGTCCCTTACTGTGCTGCCCCCTTTTCTGCTGTCCCTTGGAGACTCCTGTTATGACTGACGTCAACAACCTGTCACTGGCCGAACTCGATCCCGAGGTCGCCGAGGCGATGGCCGGTGAACTGGGACGTCAGCGCGACACCCTCGAGATGATCGCGTCGGAGAACTTCGTCCCCCGTGCCGTGCTGCAGGCCCAGGGCAGCGTCCTGACCAACAAGTACGCCGAGGGCTACCCGGGCCGCCGATACTACGGCGGGTGCGAGCACGTCGACATCGTCGAGGATCTCGCCCGCAATCGCGCCAAGGAACTCTTCGGTGCCGAGTTCGCCAACGTGCAGCCGCACGCCGGCGCGCAGGCCAACGCCGCGGTGCTGATGGCGCTGATCAACCCGGGCGACAAGATCATGGGCCTGGACCTGGCTCACGGCGGCCACCTCACCCACGGTATGAAGCTGAACTTCTCGGGCAAGCTCTACGAGGTCGAGTCCTACGGCGTCAGCAAAGAAGATCACCGCATCGACATGGACGAGGTGCGCAAGCAGGCCATCTCCGCCAAGCCGCAGGTGCTCATCGCCGGCTGGTCGGCATACCCGCGTCACCAGGATTTCGCAGCCTTCCGGTCCATCGCCGACGAGGTGGGCGCATTGCTCTGGGTCGACATGGCGCACTTCGCCGGACTCGTCGCAGCTGGGGTACACCCCTCGCCCGTGCCGTACGCCGACGTCGTCTCCTCGACGGTGCACAAGACCCTCGGCGGACCGCGCTCCGGCATCATCCTGGCCAAGAAGGAATGGGCCAAGAAGCTCAACTCCGCAGTGTTCCCCGGACAGCAGGGCGGACCGCTGATGCACGCCATCGCTGCCAAGGCCGTCGCCTTCAAGATCGCGGCGACGCCGGAGTTCAAGGAGCGTCAGGAGCGCACCCTGCTCGGTGCCTCCCTGCTCGCCGAGCGTCTCACCGGTTCCGACGTCGCCGACAAGGGTGTCTCGGTCCTCACCGGCGGCACCGACGTCCACCTGGTGCTCGTCGACCTGCGGAACTCCGAGCTCGACGGCCAGCAGGCCGAGGACCTCCTGCACGAGGTCGGCATCACCGTCAACCGCAACGCAGTGCCCTTCGACCCGCGTCCGCCGATGGTCACCTCCGGCCTTCGCATCGGCACCGGCGCACTGGCGACCCGCGGATTCGGCGAGGCCGAATTCACCGAGGTCGCAGACATCATCGGTACCGCCCTGGCCACCGGTCAGGCCACCGATGCTCTGAAGGAACGCGTCGTGAAACTCGCGCAGAGCAAGCCCCTGTACGAGGGCCTCGAAGACTGGGGATTGCTGGGCTGACCCTGGCTTCACCTGCTCACGCCCACCCCTCGACCGCCCCCGGTCCGCTGTCACATCCGGTCGGATCAATGTGGCTTTCAGTCAATCTGAGTGCAACAAAGCCGCATTGATCCACCCGGGGGAGGCACTTTCGACGCCGATCGAATGCCGACCTGGGGCGATGTCGACGTAACGCGTTGTTCACCGACACGCCAGACTTCCAGCGAGCCGAACCTCGAGTTCGGCGGTACCGTCGGCAGTAACAGGCAGCGGGGAAGCTACCTGTGCGGGAGGTTCTGATACGTGACTGAGCTAGTGAGCGCGAGAGGGCCGGTACCCGGTCCTCGTGTCACCTGACACATTGGACCCGACCGGCCGAGCGACAGAGTTTGCGCGGTGCCGCGCAGACGTAGGAGCCCCACGTGACCACTTCACGCTCCGTTTCCGCCCCTCTTCGGACATTCGTGCTCGATACCTCGGTCCTGCTCTCGGATCCATGGGCAGTCATCCGGTTCGCCGAGCACAATGTGGTACTTCCGTTGATCGTGATCAGCGAGTTGGAGGGCAAACGCCACCATCACGAACTGGGATGGTTCGCGCGGGAATCCTTGCGCATGCTCGACGACCTTCGCGTCGAATTCGGCCGACTCGACCAGCCGGTTCCCATCGGAACATCCGGTGGCACACTGCAAGTCGAGCTCAATCACACCGATCCTTCGGTGCTTCCCGTCGGATTTCGTACCGACTCCAACGACTCCCGAATCCTCGCCTGCGCCCTGAATCTGGCGGCTGAGGGCAAGGACGTCGTGCTCGTCAGCAAGGACATTCCGTTGCGCGTCAAGGCCGGTGCCGTCGGTCTTCCCGCCGACGAGTACCACGCTCACGACGTCGTGCCGTCCGGTTGGACCGGCATGACCGAGCTCGACGTGCCGTCCGACGCGGTCGACACACTGTTCAACGACGGTGTCATCGACCTCGCAGAGGCGCGAGACCTACCGTGCCACACCGGGGTTCGACTGCTTGCCGGACGGCAGAGTGCGCTCGGGCGCGTCACGCCCGACAAGCAGATTCAGCTCGTGCGCGGTGAGCGTGAGGCATTCGGCCTGCACGGCCGCTCGGCGGAACAGCGAGTGGCGCTGGATCTTCTGCTCGACGAGAGCATCGGTATCGTCTCGCTCGGTGGAAAGGCCGGCACCGGCAAGTCTGCTCTGGCGCTGACGGCCGGACTCGAGGCCGTCCTCGAACGTCGCTCTCATCGGAAAGTTGTTGTGTTCCGGCCTCTTTACGCCGTCGGTGGCCAGGAGCTCGGCTACCTCCCCGGCAGTGAGAGCGAGAAGATGGGGCCGTGGGGCCAGGCGGTCTTCGACACCCTCGAAGGCCTCGCGAGCCCGGAGGTCATGGAGGAGGTCATCGCCCGCGGAATGCTGGAAGTGTTGCCACTGACGCACATTCGCGGTCGGTCGCTGCACGATTCCTTCGTCATCGTCGACGAGGCGCAGTCCCTCGAGCGCAACGTGCTACTGACGGTACTGTCGCGACTGGGTTCGGGCTCACGCGTCGTACTGACCCACGACGTCGCGCAACGAGACAACCTGCGCGTCGGGCGACACGACGGCGTTGCTGCCGTCATCGAAAAGCTCAAGGGACACCCGCTTTTCGCGCACATCACCCTCACCCGCAGTGAGCGTTCACCGATCGCCGCACTGGTGACGGAAATGCTGGAGGAGTTCGGTCCCTCAGGAGCTTGACCCTAAGTGAACGGAACTTCGTAGCCCACTACGAAGTTCCGTTCACCTGGTCACCGGCCGGTCAATGCGCGAAATGCGCCTCGTGCAACACCTTTCAGAAAATCGACGGTGTCGAAGTAGTCTCGCCACACGGCCACCTTGCCGTCGCGCAACTCGAAAGTTCCGCACACCCAGAACTCGATTCGAAGCCGACGCCAGATCAGGGCGTCGGTGCGTTCGGTGAGGACGACGTTTCCATCGGCCGCGATGTTGTGCATGGTGACGTCGAAGCCGAACGTCGGCTTGGCCAGCAACGCCAAAAACCTGCCGACGTTCGAGGTGCCGCGCACCTTCGGAAGCCCGACGTTGTGCCACACGATGCGGTCGTCGAGAAGTGCCAGTGCGCGATCGGTGTCGCGAACCCTCAACGCGTCGAACATATCTTCCACGATCTCGGTTGCCTGCTGTGTGTCGGTCACTTGGTGAATCGCCCCAATCCATCGCCGTCGAAGAACTCCAGTGTGACCGTGTTCGCGTTGAACGTCGCCTGGGAAATGGTTCCGTCGGGCGCATTCTCACCGGTCGGCTCGAACGTGAACGTGTCACCGTCCCAGGGCGACAACTCGTACGAAGTCGAGTTCGGTCCGAGGGACAACACCAACTTACCGTTGACCTCCGTCACCGTCGCCGGCCCCCAGTACGTGTTCTGGTAAACGCCGGTGTACGACGAGAGAGGCTGTGGTACAGCGGCATTCGTGGGTGCGGTCTTACCTGCGAGCTCGCCTTCCGGCTCACTCATTCCGGCGAAGGCATTCTTGTACAGTGTTCGCCAGTCTTCACGCACCTCACCGAACTGGACGAGGTCCGCGAACTCGGCGGTCACGGTTTCGGCGATGCCGAGAGGCGCGGCGTTGGTCAGGACAACGATGGCGACATCGAGCGACGGTATCCACAGGAAGTTGGTGCCCGCCCCCAGCGCGAAGGCTCCCGAATGGCTCACCGTCGTGCGTCCGGCCGCACTGGTGGAGACGTTGAATCCGTACCCGTAATAGCCCGCGCGCGAATCCGGTGATGCGGATGGGCTCGAGACGATCTGAGCGCTGACGGCAGGAAGTAGAGCGTCGGGATCGACGATCTTCGCCCCGTCGTAGGTGCCGTCGGCGATGAGCATCTTCAGCCACTTCGCGAGGTCGTTCACGGAGGAGCTGACGCCACCGGCCGGCGTCTGCGGATCGGGTTCGCGTTGGTACCTGGCCTGATACTCGCCGTCGACGAGGACATGAGGCACGGCTCGGTCGGCCCTGGCGATGTAGTCCGCGAACGACGAGCTGGTCGAGGTCATGCCGAGCGGGCCGTAGATGGTGTCCCGGCTGAGGGTGTCCCAGTCCTTGCCCGACGCCGCAGCGACGGCTTCGGCTGCGGCGGTGATCCCGAAATTGGTGTAGTGGTAAGTGGACCGGAACGGGTCGAGCGGCACCTCGCGCAACCGCTCCAGGATTTGCCTGCGGTCGTAGCCGAGGTCCTCGAGCAGATCGCCCTCGTGCTCGGGCAGACCGCTTCGATGCGCGTAGAAGTCACCGACCGTGACGTTCTGAGTCACCCACGGGTCGTCGAGCGCAAACCACGGCAGTTGCGAGACAACCGGCGTCGACCAGTCGATCACGCCCGCGCCCACCTGCGACGCGACCACCGTCGCACCCACCGACTTGGACAGCGAGGCCAGCTGGAACACCGAGTCGGCGTCGACCGGGTCGTCCTTGCCCATCTCGCGAACGCCGAAGCCCTTGGAGTAGACGACGTCCGAACCGTGCACGACGGCAATGGCCATACCCGGAATGTTCGACGACGCCATCAGCTCATCGGCGATGCCATCGAGCTTGCCGACGGCCTCGTCGATGCGGCCGGCCGGAACGTCCACGCCGGAGACCTGGCCGGGGGACAGATCCTCGGTCGGCACCGGCTCGGAGGTCGGTGGACTTTCTGCGGTGGGTGCGTCGTTCGAGCACCCGACCAGCACGATCATCGAGCACGCAACACAAAGACACAGAAAATTTAGACCCGACCGCATCACGAGAAGTCCTCACGTCGATGGCTGGATGCACTGAGAATAGACCTGCGTCCACCTGGCGTTAGGAGAAATCACAGAGGTCAGGGGCATGACGTCGGGCGCTGGAGTCCAGGCGCTACGGTTACCACATGTCTACGAACCTGTCCGACGGTGATCTGCTGGTCCGTTTGGAGCCCGCGGTCGAAGAGAATCTACGACGCCACATCGAGGTAGCGAGCGAGTGGCACCCCCACGACCTGGCACCGTTCGACGAGGGCAAGAACTTCGCCTTCCTCGGCGGCGAGGACTGGACGCCCGAGCAGTCGCACCTCAGCGACGTCGAAATCCTGGCCGCAACGGTCGCAGTCCTGGTGGCCGACAACCTGCCCGCCTACCACCGCGAACTGGCCCATGCACTCACCGGCCTCGGTGCCTGGTGGAAGTGGACCGGCCGATGGACGTCGGAGGAGAACCGCCAGTCGATCGTGCTGCGCAACTTCCTGGTACTCACCCGCGCCGTCGATCCGGTCGCGCTCGAGCGCGTCCGGATGGAGCACATGACGCTCGGCTACGACGCGCCGAGCCATCATCTGCTCGATATCCTGGCCCACTTCGCGATCGAGGAAGCTGCCGCCGCGCTGCGTCACCGCAACACGGTTGCCCTCAGCAAGGATCCGGTCCTGGCTACCATCCTCGGCAAGATCGCCGACGACGATGCACTGCAGTCGACGTTCTACGCCAACATCCTGAATGAGGCCTTCGCCGTGGTGCCGGATCAGGCCGCGCGCGCAATCGCAGATCGCGTGAACGGGTTCGCCATCCCCGTCGTCGACCTGCCCGAGCGCGGGAACAGCACAGTCGCACTCGCCGAAGCCGGCATCTACGACGCCGATCAGGAACGCGAGAAGGTCTTCAAGCCCCTGCTCGCCGGCTGGAAGATCTTCGATCGCACCGATCTGGGCGAGGACGGCCTGAAGGCACGCGAGGAACTCGCGCACCTGGCCTGAGGTTCGACCCCTTTGGAAACCGCCCGCCCCCGGCGGATCAATGCGACTTTGTTGCAGTCTGAGTGACTGAAACCCACATTGATCCCACCGGGGGCGGGCGCATTCACGCGTTCAGGGGTCCGGCGGGGCGAGCGGGGAAGCTAGTCCTTGACCTTCGCCATGGCGAGGACGTCGAGGCGCTTGTCGAGTTCTTCCTCGCTGAGCTTGTCGCCGATCAGTCCGCGGTCGATGACCGTCTGACGGATCGTCTTCTTCTCCTTGAGTGCCTGCTTGGCGACCGCTGCAGCTTCCTCGTAGCCGATTGCCGAGTTCAGTGGCGTCACGATGGACGGCGAGGACTCGGCGAGAGTCTTGAGGTGATCGACGTTCGCAACCAAGCCGACGACGCACTTGTCGGCGAAGAGCACCGAGACGTTGGCAAGCAGCTTGAACGATTCGAGGACGTTGCGCGCCATCATCGGGATGTACACGTTGAGCTCGAATGCACCCGATGCGCCGCCGAAGGCAACTGCGGCGTCGTTTCCGATGACCTGTGCGGCGACCTGCGTAACAGCCTCGGGCAGAACGGGATTGACCTTGCCAGGCATGATGGAGCTACCGGGCTGCAGGTCGGGGAGGGCCAGCTCGCCGAGTCCGGTGAGCGGTCCCGATCCCATCCAGCGAATGTCGTTGGCAATCTTGGTCAGTGACACCGCGATGGTGCGCAGTGCGCCCGATGCCTCGACGAGTCCGTCGCGTGCAGCCTGTGCCTCGAACGAATCCTTGGCTGCGGTGAGCGCATCGATGCCGGTCGACTTGACCAGTTCTGCAACAACTTTCGGGCCGAAGCCGTCGGGTGCGTTGAGGCCGGTGCCGACGGCGGTGCCGCCGATGGGGAGCTCACCCAGTCGGGGCAGGGTGGCCTCGACGCGCTCGATGCCTGCCTCGATCTGGCGGGCGTAGCCGCCGAATTCCTGGCCGAGGGTGACCGGTACGGCATCCATGAGGTGGGTGCGGCCGGACTTCACGACGGTCTTCCACTCGACTGCCTTGGCGGCGAGTGCCTCGTGCAGGTGCTTCAGCGCGGGCACCAGTGAGGTGACTGCTGCCTCGGTCGCGGCGACGTGGGTGGCCGTCGGGAACGTGTCGTTGGAGGACTGCGACATGTTCACGTGATCGTTGGGGTGCACCTCGACGCCGTTCGCCTTGGCGATCGACGCGATGACCTCGTTGGCGTTCATGTTGGAGCTGGTGCCCGAGCCGGTCTGGAAGACGTCGATCGGGAACTGGTCGTCGTGCTTGCCGTCGGCAATCTCGGTGGCCGCTGCGATGATCGCGTCGGCCAAAGCACCGTCGAGCAGGCCCAGGTCCTTGTTGACCTGTGCGCAGGCTGCCTTGAGGAGACCCATCGCGCGAATTTGGGTGCGCTCGAGCGGACGTCCCGAGATGGGGAAGTTCTCCACCGCACGCTGAGTCTGGGCACGCCAGAGTGCGTCGATGGGAACGCGAACCTCTCCCATGGTGTCGTGTTCGATCCGGAACTGCTGTTCGTCTGTCTGCGTCATGAGCCTTACTTTGCCAGTCGTGGTTTCGGTGATCAGAAGGACGGTGCTTGGCCGGATTCGTCGGCGTCGAAGTCGACCGAGGAGTATTCGCGCAGCTTCTCGAGGCGGTGGTAGGCGTCGATCATGCGCACGGTGCCGGACTTGGATCGCATGACGATGGACTGGGTGTGCGCGCCGCCGCCTGCGTAGCGAACGCCGCGCAGCAGGTCACCGTCGGTGACGCCGGTGGCGGTGAAGAAGACGTTCTCGCCCGAGACGAGGTCCTTGGTGTCGAGGACACGATCCAGGTCGTGGCCCGCGTCGATGGCCTTCTGCTTCTCGTCGTCGTCCGTGGGTGCCAGACGCCCCAGGATGGCACCGTCCATGCACCGCATCGCGGCGGCGGCGATGATGCCCTCGGGCGTGCCGCCGATTCCGATGAGCATGTCGGTGCCCGAGTCGGGACGAGCAGCGGCGATCGCACCGGCCACGTCACCGTCGGAGATCAACCGGATGCGGGACCCGGCGTCGCGCACCTGCTGGATCAGCTCGGCGTGCCGCGGGCGATCGAGGATGCACACCGTGACGTCGGACGCAGATCCCTTCTTGATCTTGGCGATCCGAGCGATGTTCTCGGCGACGGGGGCGGTGATGTCGATGACGTCGGCGTAATCGGGACCGACGGCGATCTTCTCCATGTAGAAGACGGCGGACGGGTCGAACATCGCGCCACGCTCGGCGACGGCGAGGACCGAGATGGCGTTGGGCATGCCCTTGGCCATCAGCGTCGTTCCGTCGACGGGGTCGACGGCGAAGTCGACGTCGGGACCGTTGCCGTTGCCGACCTCTTCGCCGTTGTAGAGCATCGGCGCTTCGTCCTTCTCGCCCTCACCGATGACGACGACGCCGCGCATCGAGACCGAGGCGACCAACTGACGCATGGCATCGACCGCTGCTCCGTCGCCACCTTCCTTGTCGCCGCGACCGACCCAGCGGCCCGATGCGAGCGCACCGGCCTCGGTGACGCGTACGAGTTCGAGTGCGAGGTTGCGATCTGGCGCCATGGCGCGAGTGGACTCGGTGCTGGCCGTCATCGGTTTGTAGCCTCCTGGTTGGTGGGGTGTTACCCAGGCGCGATTATCTCACTTCTGTGATGCCTGCGGTGGGGTCGGGTCGACTGTGAGGTACGCGCCGACCGAGCACTGCCGCGCAGAGGGGATACTGGTGAAGTGGCGAACAGCAAACCTCGGATTCTCAACAACAACCGCGACATGGTCTGGTCGCTCATTCCGCTGGTCATTGCCTGTTTGCTGATCGCGGGTGTGGCCAGCCAGTGCTCGCTGAGCCCCGGTGGCCCCAAGCAGGGGCCCATCCCCAACTTCGACGTGAACACTGCGCTGCAGTACGACGCATCCGAAATCGGCTTCCCGGTGCGCAATCCGAGTGTTCCCGAGGGCTGGACGCCCAACTCGGGCAGTCGCGCGACCATCTCCGGCGACAACGGCGGAGCGGTATCGACTGTCGGATACATCACCGGTACCGGTGCATACTTACAACTCACCCAGTCTTCGGCGTCCGAGGAACAGCTGGTCCCGTTCGTGGCCGGAAGTGAAACTGCGTACGCGTCGGGCGCACAGAACGTGTCGGGTCGAGATTGGGTGGTCTACGGCGAGGAAGGTTCGCGAAATTACTGGGTCTCCGATTTCGGTGACGTCCGAATACTGCTGGGCGGCACCGCAACCACCGAGGACTTCACCACTCTCGCATCGATCCTCGAGGCCACCGAACCGCTCGTTCCCTAGCCGTCCTTCTCGGTGCTCGCGAGCGCGGTCTCGATCCGCTTGCGGGCGCCTGCAAGCTGTTCCTCGCAGCGCGATGCCAGTTGCTCGCCGCGTTCCCACAGAGCCAACGACGCATCGAGATCGAGCCCGCCCTGCTCGAGAATTCTCACCACGCCCACCAGTTCGTCACGGGCTTCCTCGTAGCCCAGTTCCGAAACCGGCTTGTCTTCGTTCTCGCTCATCGAATCTCCTTCGTCATTTCACTCGGCCCATCACTGCGGCGGTGACGGCACCGTCGGCCACCCGCACTCTGATCTGTGTACCCGGCGGCGCGTCGTCCACCGAACGCAGCACTTCGGGATCGGAGCCCGCCACCACCCGCTGCACGACGGCGTAGCCCCGAGCAAGTGTGGCAGCCGGTCCCAGCGTCGACAGCCGCGCCCGCAGATGTTCGACGAGCGTGTCCTGGGTGGTGAGTTCGCGCTGCACGTCGCGTCGTGCCGCGTCGGTCAGGCGTCGAATTTCCTCGCGTCGCTGCTCGAGTGAGGCGAGTGGATCTGCCAATACCGGTCGGTGCCGGAGCATATCGAGGCCACGTGCCTCGCGCTCGACCCAGTTACGCAGAGCTGCAGCGCTTCTGGACTTCAGCTCCGACACCAGCGCTTGCTCGGCGACGGCGTCGGGAACCACGAGTTTGGCGGCATCGGTGGGGGTTGCGGCGCGCAGGTCTGCGACGTGGTCGCTGAGCGGACTGTCGGGCTCGTGACCGATCGCGCTGACGATCGGTGTGGTGGCCCGAGAGATGGCGCGGCACAGAGCCTCGTCCGAGAACGGCAGCAAATCCTCGACGCTGCCACCGCCGCGGGCCAGGATGATGACGTCGACAGCGGGGTCCTCGTTCAGGTCTTTCAGCGCGTCCAGAATTGCCGGGACCGCCTGAGGTCCTTGAACCGGGGTGTTGCGGACCTCGAATCGAACCGCAGGCCAACGCCTCTGGGCGACGGTGAGGACGTCCTTCTCGGCTGCGCTGGCCCTGGCGGTGATGAGTCCGATCGTGCCGGGCAGAAACGGCAACGGTCGCTTGAGGCGTGGGTCGAACAACCCCTCTGCGGCGAGCAGAGCTCGGAGACGTTCGATGCGGGCGAGGAGTTCGCCGACGCCCACAGCGCGAATGTCGGTGGCGCGCAGCGAAATGGTTCCGCGGCCGGTGAAGAACGACAGTTTGCCGTAGAGAATGACGCGTGCGCCCTCGGTCAGCGGAACAGGCGAGCGGTCGAGTAGCTGAGGCGAACACGTCACCGACAGCGACATATCGGCCGACGGATCACGCAGCGTCAGAAAAGCCGTGCGGGTGCCGGGTCTGGCGTTGATCTGGGTGAGTTGCCCCTCGACCCAGATGCTGCCGAGTTTGTCGATCCAGCCGGCGACCTTCATCGCGACGGTACGCACCGGCCACGGCTGTTCGGCGGAACTCGCGGCAGCCTGAGTGGAACCCGGCTGAGTGGGACCGGACTGGGTTGGGGGAGTGCTCACTTGGCCTTGGCGGTGGTGATTCGGTTGGCCAGCATCGTCCGGAACGGCGCGCGGGCGAGCGTGTCGTTCTCGTAGTCCAGCAACGTCTCGAGGTCCTCGACCGAGAGTGTGCGCAACCGTGCCCGCAGCTGCGCCAGCGCGAGGGTGTCGAAGTCGATCATCTCGACGATCTCGGGCTTGTCGACGGACGGAGCGCGCTTGGCCGAGGTGTCCTGGACGGGCTCGTCCAGCGGAGGCGTCGAGTACAGCGCGAAGCGGCCGTTGGCCGCGACCGGCTCGGCCACCGGCGCATCGGGTACGTCGACGTCGTCGGTGATCACGGAGGTCTCGAAGGCGTCGTCCTCGTCTTCGTCGAACTCGGCCCACGCGGGCTGCTCCTCGCGCGGAGTGCCGACGACCGGCAGGGTCGCGATGATCAGATCTCCCTTGATGGCCAACGCCGTCACCTGCTGCTGGAACCGCATACCGCGCGCCAGCGCTTCACTGACAACCGTCATCGGCAGCATCAGGGCGGAACCGGGAAGCTTGCGAGCCTCTTCTACCACGGTCACGGCGACGCCAGCGGCCACGCGAGCTGCAAAGGGGACTCGAGTCATGCCCACCAGACTGCCCGAAGTCGTGAATTTTGGGTAGCCGACAGGCTGGAGACGCAGCGCTGATCCCGTCTACACGTATCCTCGGAGGTATGTCTTCGGCCGTTCCTCTGAATCTTGGTATCGCACAATCAGCCGGCGCGGGTAAGTCCGCGTACGCCGGGGGTAAGCGAGTGCTGCTCGCGGAGCCCCGTGGCTACTGCGCAGGTGTCGATCGTGCGGTCGAGACCGTCGAGAAAGCATTGGAACAACACGGTGCGCCGGTCTACGTGCGCAAGGAGATCGTGCACAACCGGCACGTCGTCGAGACGCTGTCCGATCGCGGGGCGGTGTTCGTCGAGGAGACCGACGAGGTGCCCGAGGGTTCCCTGCTCGTGTTCTCGGCGCACGGCGTGTCCCCGGCCGTGCACACCTCGGCGGCAGAGCGGAACCTGCGCACCATCGACGCCACCTGCCCGTTGGTGACCAAGGTGCACCAGGAAGCGAAGCGGTTCGCTCGCGACGACTACGACATTCTCCTGATCGGTCACGAAGGTCACGAGGAGGTGGAGGGCACCGCAGGTGAGGCCCCCGAGCACATCCAGCTGGTGGACGGCCCCGAGTCGGTCGACAACGTCACCGTCCGCGACGAGAACAAGGTGATCTGGTTGTCGCAGACCACTCTGAGCGTCGACGAGACGATGATGACGGTCGCCAAGCTCCGCGAGCGATTCCCGACGCTGCAGGACCCGCCCAGCGACGACATCTGCTACGCCACCCAGAACCGTCAGGTCGCGGTGAAAGCGATGGCTCCGGAATGCGATCTGGTGATCGTCGTCGGATCGAAGAACTCGTCGAATTCGGTGCGTCTGGTCGAGGTCGCGCTGAACGCCGGTGCGCGGGCCAGCTACCTCGTCGACTACGCCAAGGAGATCGACCTGGCCTGGCTCGACGGGGTCGAGACCATCGGCATCACCTCGGGTGCGTCGGTGCCGGAGATCCTGGTGCAGGGCGTCATCGACCTGTTCGCCGAGCACGGCTACGCCGACGTGCAGCCGGTCACCACGGCAAACGAGACGCTGGTGTTCTCACTTCCCCGCGAACTTCGTCCGGCTCGGTAGGTCTTCGACCCGATCGCCGACGCCCACGGGAGTCGTTCAGTCCGTGTGCCGGTCGCGGTAGCGAACCTGCGGCACCGGATGAGGCGGAATGTCGTCCCGATGGGCACCGGGCAACGAGTGGTTGCCGGGAGCCTGATTCGCGTCGGTCGACGAGCTGGTCTGGCTCGACGAGGTGGTCTGTGGAGTCACGACGGGCCGGGAGCCGGTGGCGTACGGGCCGGGGACCTCACGGGGAGGCTGCACCTGGGCCGACCGCTGGCGGCGAGGTTCTGTCGAGTACCGAGGCTCGCCCGACTGCGGCCGCGGTGATTGCCGGGCCTGAGGCTGAGCCTGTGGGTACTGCGGACGCTGGTAATCGGGCTTCTGGTGCTCCGACCTGGCGTGATCCTGCCGAGGTGAGTCGGTTCCGGAGTGTCGGCTCTGCGGCGCTGGCACCGCCCCGGACGAGCGGCGTGGGCTCGCGCTCGGATCCACGACCCGTGACGTGCGCGGAGTCGGATTGGAACGGGAGTCGGATGCTCTTCGGCCGACGTACGGCTCGGACACGATGTCGGTGGCCTCGGTCGCGGAGACGGCGCTGCGATCGGCCGACGGGGTAGCCCGTCTGCGGGTGCGTTCGGGACGCTCTTCCTGTGCCCGTCGCTGCGCACGGGTGGGCTTGTCGTCACCGGTCTTCGGAGTGCGGCGTACTGCACTCTCGGACTTCGAGCTCCGACGAGCGGTGCCCTCGGCCTTCTGGCTTCGCCGAACGGCGGGGGCATGTGTGTTCTGCCGCTTGAGCACGATGCGCAGTGCTCCGAGTCCGACGGCCACAACGGTACCGAGCAGCATCAACGGAAAGCGATTGACCAGCGGAATCGCGACGTTGAGAATGATGTCCTTGAGGCTGGTTCCCGCGTTGTCGGTGAAGTACTGGTACGACAGCGGTACGGCGACGAACAGGATCAGCGGAGCTTGCACCATCGCGGTGAACAGTCCGCGGTAACGAACGAGCACCACGGCAGCGATGCAGCCGAGGATGTAGAAGAACGCGAACGCGCCGGTCAGCTCGGTGCCGCGGGCGGCATCGATGAGAAACCCGAGGAAAGTCAGGCCTGCGGCGATCGCGACGGCACCCCACGCGGGCACACCGGGCAGAGTCGCGAGGATGGATCGGTGATCCAGCGGTACCCCGGATCGGGCACGTTGGGAGGTAGACACCCCTCGAGGTTAGCCGTAGTTCAGCCGACTGCATCGTCGACATGACCGAAGTCGTGCCGGTAGCGGGACGAATCGGACAGTGTGGGGCGCCCGTCCACCCGGCCGATCGTCACCGGCTCGGCGTCGAACAGCTCGAGTTCGTGTAGTTTTCTCGCCGTCACGCTCACCCTGGAGTCCACCGATCCGACGGTGGAGTTGAAGGAGTCAACGGCCTTGCCCAGATTGGCCCCGAGCTTGTCCAAGTGCGTCGACACGACGCCGATGCGGGTGTACAACTCGCGCCCCAACTGCTGGATGCGCGCCGCGTCCTCGGCCAGCGATTCCTGCTTCCAGGTGTATGCCACCGTGCGCAACAGCGCGACCAGGGTGGTGGGGGTGGCCAGGATCACGTTCCTTCCGAAGGCGTACTCGAGCAGGCCGGTATCGGACGTCAGTGCTGCATCCAGAAACGGGTCGCCGGGAACGAACAGCACGACGAATTCCGGAGTCGGCTCGAACGCCTCCCAGTACGCCTTGTCGGCCAACTGATCGATGTGGGTCCGCAGCTGTTTGGCGTGACGTCGCAGGTTCTTCTCGCGAGCGCCCGGGGCATCGTCCTGAGCAGCATCGAGGTAGGCCGCGAACGGCACCTTGGCGTCGACGACGATCTGACGACCGCCGGCGAGACGGACGATCATGTCCGGTCTGATGCCGTCCTTGCTGACCTGAGTGTCGAAATCGCAGTGCTTGAGCATGCCCGCGAGCTCGACGACCCGCTCGAGCTGAATCTCTCCCCACCGTCCTCTGATCTGCGGGGCACGCAGCGCCGTCACCAACTGGCTGGTTTGGGTGGACAGATGCATCGACGCGCGGTGCATGCCGGTGACCTGCTCGGACAATCCTGCGTAGGCCCTGATTCGATTGTGTTCGACTTGCCGGACGTGCTCGGACAGCGCATCGACGGCGTCGTGCAACGGCTCGACCAGGTGCGAGACCTGTTGCCCGATCACGGTGGAGTGTCGCCGAGCGGAATCCTCGTTGACCGCGCTCAGCGACTGCCGAAGCATGCCTTCGTGCTCGCGCAGCGCAGCCAGTTGCGCCTCGGCCCGCACAGCTCTGTCTCCCATCCGCGAGGCGTGCAGCAACCAGCCCACGACCGCACCGATGCCGAGGGCCACGAGCAGGCCGAACGCCGTGAGTATGTTCATGGGGACAGATGATGCAGGAAGGTACCGACAGACTTCGTTGTGCGGAGTTCGTGGACCGTCCTCGGTTCCCGACAGGCCGACGCGCCTCGAATAGTTTGTCGGTGCTTGCCGATAGCGTCGAACGCATGAGAATCCTGCACACCTCGGACTGGCACATAGGTCGCACCTTTCATGGTGTCGACCTGTTGGCCGATCAAGGCGCTGTGCTGGGGTCCATCGCGGAACTGGTTGCGGCACAATCGATCGATGTGGTGGTGGTACCGGGCGATATCTACGATCGTGCTGTGCCCAGCGCCGACGCCGTGCTGGTCTGCAATCGCGGGCTGGAGGCAATTCGAGCAGCGGGTGCCGTCATCGTCGCGACGTCGGGGAACCACGACTCCCCGGCTCGGCTGGGAGCCGGTGCTGCGTTCGCGTCGGCGGGAGGCCTGCACCTGATGACTCGGGTGGGCGATGTCGCCACACCGGTCGTCGTCGACGACGAGCACGGCGGCGTTGCGTTCTACGGCATTCCGTATCTCGAGCCGGAGACCACCCGCCTGGAACTCGATGTTCCTGCAGCGCGTACCCACGCCGAGGTTCTCGCAGCCGCGATGGATCGTGTTCGCGGCGACCTCGATGCGAGAGCCGCTGCAGGAGAACATGTTCGGTCGGTCGTGCTCGCGCATGCGTTCATCGTCGGTGGTGAGGCGACCGGATCGGAGCGGTCCATTTCTTCCGGCGGCATCGAAACGGCACCGGCGTCGGCGTTCGACGGAGTCGACTACGTGGCGCTCGGTCATCTGCATTCTCCGCAGATTCTCACCGACCGAGTGCGGTACTCCGGGTCTCCTCTGCCGTATTCGTTCGGCGAGCGGTCGCACCGCAAGGCCGTGTGGATTCTCGAACTCGACGCGAGCGGACTCGGCAGCGTCGAGCGAGTGGACCTGCCGGTGGTGCGCGGGCTCGCCCGCATCGAAGGCACGGTCGAGGAATTGCTCTCGGACGCAACCTATTCCGATGTCGAGGACCACTACGTCTCTGCCGTGCTCACCGACGACGTCCGTCCGGTGGACGCAATGCGGTTGCTGCAGCAGCGGTTTCGGCACGCGATACACCTCGAGTGGCGTCGCCCCGAGGGGTCGGGAGAGCTTCGCTACCGCGACCGGGTGCGCGGTCGCAGTGATCTCGCCATCGCCACCTCGTTCCTGACGGACATGCGTAGCGAGCCCACCGCAGCGGAGTCCGCATTGCTGGCCCGCGCTCTGACGTCGGTACAGCGCGAGAACGAGGTCACCGACGGCGCTGCTGCAGACCGCGGTGCTGCATGAGGCTGCATTCGCTCGAAATCACCGCTTTCGGACCCTTCGCGGGTACCGAGACGGTCGATTTCGATGCGCTCGGAGCCGATGGGCTCTTCTTGTTGCACGGGCACACGGGGGCCGGCAAGACGACGGTTCTCGACGCCGTGGCGTTTGCCCTGTACGGAACCGTGCCAGGGGCGCGCCGCGAGGGTAAGCGACTGCTGTCCGACCACGCGGCCGTGGGAGCGGTACCGAAGGTGACCCTCGAGGCGACCCTCGGCGGACGGCGCATCCGAATCGTGCGCAGTCCGGAGTTCCTGCGCCCCAAGCTCAGAAGCACCGGAACCACCAAGCAACACGCCAAAGCCAGTCTCACCTGGCTCGACGGTCGCGGGCAGAACCTCACCCGGCTGAGCGAGATCGGCGATGCCGTCAACGCGTTGCTGGGAATGAGCGCCGACCAGTTCTTTCAGGTGGTGCTGTTACCGCAGGGCGAATTCGCGCGATTCCTGCGAGCCGACAGTGACGAGCGCGGGAGCCTGCTCGAAAGGCTCTTCGACACAGGCCGATTCGGTGACGTCGAAGAGTGGTTCGCGCAGCGCCGCCGAGACTTGGCCGCCGATCTCGCCGATGCCCACCACAACATCGACATCATGCTCGGGCGGGTGTCGCAGGCATCGGGAGTGCCCGAGCCCGTCACCGACGACCGCGAACAACAGGACCCGCTCGACTGGGCGGCCGACGTCCTGGCCGACGCTCGTCAGAATCGGACCCTGGCTCAGGGGCGCGCGGTGCTGGTCGACGCGGCAGCTCGGCGGGCGTCCGAGGCGCTGGCTCAGGCCACGATCGTTCTGGATCTGCAGCGCAGGCGCGCTCTCGCCGAGGAACAACTCGCACAGCATCACGCGGGGGAGGAGGCACGAGCAGCGCGCAGAACCGAGCTGGCAGATTCCGCGGCCGCAGGACCGATCGCCGACGCCGCTGCAGATCTGTCCCTGGCACGTGCGGCGGGCGAGGCGGCTACCGCCGCGCTGGCCGCAGCCGAACGCGAGCTACCGACGTCGCTGGAGGGGCAGCGGTTTCACGACGCCCTGCATTGGCCACCCGCGCCGGGCGATCCTGCGGACGAGCGCACCGTCGTCGCGCAGTTCGTGCGCCACTGGACCACCGACGTCGCGAGGATGCAGTCGTTGCTCGGGGTCGTACGCGAAGCAGCCAAGCTCGCCGGTGCCCTGGTCGACTATCGAGCACAACAACGCAGCATTGCAGCGCAGATCGAGCGCACCGAGCAGCGGCAGGAGTCGATGCCCGAGAAGATCGCGGCCGCCGAATCGCGGGTAGCGCGAGCCGATGCCGCCGCGACACAGCTGCCGGCCCTCGACGAGCGCTGCGAACGGGCTCGCGTGGCCGCCGAATCCGCCATCGAATTGGTACGCAAGCGCGCTGCGCTGGTCGAGAGCGAACGATCCCGCGACCGTGCCGCCGCCGCACACAACACCTCGTGGGAGCACCTGCTCGATCTTCGTGAGCGACGCATCGACGGGATGGCAGCAGAGCTGGCGGCCCGCTTGAAAGCCGGCGAGCCGTGCCAGGTGTGTGGATCCCCCGCGCATCCTCACCCCGCTGCGGCCTCGACGTCGACGGTGACCAAGGCGCAGGAAGACAAGGCAGCCGCCGCCGAACGGAAGGCAGCTGCCGCCCTCGATCAGGCGGTCGGGGCTCTCGCGGAGGCCAGACTCGCAGTGGACCTGCTGCGCGATCGCACCGGGGGAGCGACTCTCGCGGAGTTGACCCAGGCCCTCGATACCGCAACGAGTTCGGTGCAGGATGCCCGTGTGAGCGCCGCGGATGCCGACCCGGCGCGGGCGGAACTGAGCCGACTGCGCCGTGAGACGGACGAACTGACGGTCACACTCAACAACCTCGTCGCGTCCCGCGTGGCCGTGGACGAGCGAATATCGGCCACCGAGGAATCGCTGACGCAGATGCGTGCGTCGGTGTCGCAGGAAGTGGGCGCGGGCGAGTCGCTGATCGATCGAATTGCCGAACGTGAGGCCCTGATCGACGGTGCGCGGCGAATCCAGGAGGCACGGATCGTCTGGCTCGATGCCACCGCACAGTCCGATGCGCTGCGCGCCGAGCTCGACCGACGAGTTACCGCATCGAGTTTCGCCTCCGTCGAGGCCGCTGCCGGGGCCGTTCTGACCGCCGATCGCGTCGAGCGAATCGAGGCCGAACTCCGCGCCGCCGACGAGCGTCGGGCGCATGCCGAACACGTACTCCGTGAGCCCACCATCGTTGCCGTCGCCGGGCATGCGCCGGTGGACCTCGATCCGCTGCGTCAGGCCTGTACCGAGCTGGACCGGCAGGTCAGATCCGCCGCCGCCACGGTAGCGGAATGCCGAAGGCGCGCAGACGATCTGGAACGACTGATCGCCGAACTGTCGACTGCGGCCGAGGCCATCGCGCCGCAACGCGCGGAATTCGACGAGCTCGCCAACCTGGCGGACGTGGTGGCCGGGCGCGGTCAGAATGCCAGGAAGATGTCGCTGCGGTCCTATGTTCTCGCGTCCCGGCTCGAGGACGTCGCCGAGTCGGCCTCGGCGCGACTGCGTCGGATGTCCTCGGGGCGATACGAATTCGTCCATTCCGACGAGGCGGGTGCCCGGGGTAAGCGCGGTGGTCTCGGCCTCGACATCCGTGACGATTACACCGGTGTCGTGCGCTCGGCGAAGACTCTTTCCGGAGGCGAGGCGTTCCTCGCCTCGCTCGCCCTCGCTCTCGGACTCGCAGATGTGGTGGCCGCCGAATCCGGTGGCGTCGTACTCGACACCATGTTCATCGACGAGGGGTTCGGCACGCTCGATGCCGACACTCTCGAGCAGGTGATGGCCGTCCTCGACGAACTACGCGCAGGCGGACGCGTCGTCGGCGTCGTCAGTCACGTCGACGAGATGCGCCAGCGCATTCCCAGTCGCCTCTACGTCAAACGGGAGCGCACCGGTTCGACGCTTCAGGTCGTCGCGTCCTGACCTGACGTAGTCTTGTCCGGCTTCGACTCGCCCTCGTCGTCCAGACCGGCCTGTTCCTCGGTCAGTCCCTCGGGCGGCGGGATTTCGTCCTCGAGTTCGTCCTGGTCCGGCTCGTTCGAGCGCGCATCGATCTGTTCGGACAGATACCGGATCAGCACCGCGGCAACAGCAGCGGCCGGAACTGCGAGGAATGCACCGATGATGCCGAACAACGAGCTGCCGCCCGTCACCGCGAGAAGCACGATCGCCGGATGCAGGTTCATGCTTCGACTCTGCAGAATCGGCTGCAGCACATTGCCTTCCAACTGCTGCACCGCGACGATGATGGCGAGCACGATCAGCGCCGTGGTCAGCCCGTTCGCCACCAGGGCCACGAGAACTGCGAGCGCACCCGCGACGAACGCACCGACAATCGGGATGAACCCACCGAGGAATGTCAGCGTTGCGAGTACCAGTGCCAGCGGAACGCCGAGAATGACGAGTCCGAGACCGATGAAGAAGGCGTCGATGAAACTGACGATGGCCTGCGTTCGGATGAATCCGCCGAGCGTCGCCCACATCCGCGAGAGCACCTCGCCCAGATGGCGTCCGGCGCGGCCACCGGAGAACCCGTGCAGCCACGGCAGGAACTTCGGGCCGTCCTTGACGAAGAAGAACGACAGAACCAGCACCAACGCGAGAGTGACCAGCAGCGAGCCGGCGGCGGAGACGCCGGTGAACACGCCGGTGGCGATGACCTCGCCGCTGTCCTGTAGACGCGACACGATCGCCGACACGGCCGAGTCGATCTGGTCGTCGCCGATGTTCAGCGGCGGCCCCTTCAGCCAGTCCTGAACCTGCGCGATTCCGCCCGACGCCTGGTCCACCAACTCGGGAGCCTGCTCGGCCACCGACGGAATGATCAGGGTGATGACGCCGCCGATGACGACGAAGAACACCACGAGCGAGACCGACGCGGCCAGCGCGGGAGGAAATCCGAGCCGCATCATCAGTTTCGCCGGCGGCCACAACACCGTCGCGACGATGACCGCGAGCAGGACCGGCAACAGGATCACCCACAGATGACCGATCAGCCAACCGAACACCCAGGCTCCGGCCGCGATCGACACCAGGATGAGCGACCACTTGGCGAGCCACAGGCCGCCGACCCCGATGAGGTCCCCGCGGTCCTTGTCGGGCTTGGCGGATGCCGTGGATTTTCCTGGCACTGCCGATTCGGTCACTGGGGCTTCCTCACATTCGGCGGATGGCGGATCGTGAAGAACCATAACGCCCGGGACCGTTCGGCCGCGGGCCACCGCCACCCGACGCGGCAGCGGTCAGGCGCTCTCGTGTGCCAACAGCCATTTCTTTGCGGGCAATCCCCAACGGAATCCGCCGAGGGCACCGCCGATACGGACCACCCGGTGACACGGCACGAACAGCGCAGCCGCATTGCGCGCACAGGCCGACGCCGCACCGCGGATGGCCGTGGGTCGGCCCGACAGCTCCGCGAATCGGGAGTAGGTCACCGGAGCGCCGGGTTCGACGGTGCGCAGCACATCCCAGGCGTGCATCAGGAATTCACCGGACCGTTGCGCGACGGGCACATCGTCGATCCGATCGAGTTCGCCGCGGTGGTAGGCGTCGACGGCGTCGGTGACCGTGCCGAGGTCGGCGGCACTGCGAACGGTGTCGGGTCGCATCGTCGGGTGAATCAGGATTCGCAGCTCCTCGATGTCATCGGTCCAGCCCGACGCGAGTACGCGCTGATCGGCGTCGACGATGGTGGTGAACGGGCCGATCGGGGTGTCCCGGGTGGCGGCTGTGGCAGTCATGCTTGTCTTCTTTCCAGTGCGGTGATCCACAGGTGCATCGAGACGTACGAGCGCCACGGTGCCCAGCGGGCTGAGTTCTTCAGCGAGATGTCCAGGGCTTGCGCACCCTGGCGGACGACCAGGTCGGTGTCGAGGAGAACGTCGGGGTCGCCGAGCAGTCGCATCACGACATAACGAGCGGTCCACGGTCCGATGCCTTTGAGCGCCAGCAGTTCTCGCTCCAGTTCGGGACCCTCGCGCGCGGGATGCAGCTCGACGGTTCCCGACGCGATGGCGTCGGCGACGCGGATGACGGTCTGGACGCGGGCCGCAGGGCCGGTGAGAACCTCGTGACCGCGTTCGGCGATGACGGCGGCCTCGGGAAACAACCTGGTGACGCTTCCGTCGCCCAGGTCCAGTGGTGCGCCGAGCGCGTCGACGAGCCGGGCAGTGTGGGTGGCCGCCGCCTTCAGGGAGATCTGTTGTCCGATCACGGTGCGCAGCAACATCTCTGCGCCGTCGACCACCCCGAGGGCCCGAATTCCTGGATGGGCCTCGACACTCGGTGCCAACTGCGGGTCGGCGCGCAGGGCGTCGTCGACGGCGAGTGGATCGGCGTCGAGGTCGAGGAGATGTCGGATTCGGGCGACGGCGGGAGCGAGGTCTCGCATGTCCTGCAATGTCACTGCGGCACTGACGAATCCGTCCATCACCCGCAGGGCCACCAGTCCGCCGGCGTGCGGCAGGCGCAGCGATCGGACGTATTCTCCGTCTTCGGAGAACGATTCGATGCCCTCGACCACGTGACCACGAAGGAACCATTCGATCCAGCCCCTGTCCAACGGCTGGCGGTAGGGCAGTCGCAACGTGACCGTGCCACCTGCGGTGGTCACCGCGGTGCGGTGTGCCTCGCGGCGCAGCGTGGACGGATCGACGGCGAACACCTCCTTGACCGTGTCGTTGAACTGCCGAACGCTGGAAAAGCCTGCTGCGAAGGCGATGTCGGCCATCGACATGTCCGTGGTCTGAATCAGTGTGCGGGCGGTATGTGCTCGGTGCGCGCGGGCCAATGCCAGGGGGCCTGCACCGACCTCGGCGGTCAACACCCGAGTCAGTTGTCTGCTCGAGTAACCGAGGGTGCTGGCGAGGCCGTCGACGCCGCCGCGCTCGACGGCCCCGTCGGAGATCAGTCGCATAGCGCGAGAGCTGAGGTCGGAGTGGATGTTCCACCGCGGGGAACCGGGGGTGGCGTCGGGCTGGCAGCGGCGGCAGGCACGGTAGCCGGATTGTTGAGCTGCGGCGGCCGTGGCCAGGAACGAGACGTTGCCCGGCTTGGGTGTGCGGGCCGGGCAGGACGGGCGGCAGTAGATGCCGGTGGTGGATACGGCGGTGAAGAACTGGCCGTCGAACCGTGCGTCACGCGAGGAGACCGCGCGATAACACCGATCGAAGTCCAGTTCTTGCACCTGCCGTTCGCTGCTCATGTACCTACTGTGTCAGCGCGATCTCGCCAGTGCTAGCGGAAATCGGACGTGGCTGCGCCCCTCGTGCGCGTTTTGCGTACCTCCAGCTACGCAAAACGCGCACGAGGGCGAAGCCCTAACAGCAGCGGGCCCCCGGATTTCGATCCGCTTCCGCGTGCCGGTCCTTCCAGTACTGACGCACGGTCGGCGGCTCCTGACCCGGATGGTGCCGAGCCAGGTGGGCGACGTACCGGTCGTAATCGTGGTCGCCCATCACCGAGGTGATCCACCACCACAGCCCGCGCATCTAGTGCGCCGATCCGGGTCTACGGACGGTGCCCGCGTCGATCAGCTCGTCCCACTCGGCCTGCACTTGCTTCTCGGCCGGAGTGAGCACGAAGCCGCTGGGACCGAAGATCTTCGACGGCACCTCCGGCTCTTCGTTGTCGGGCAGGTCAGCTCCGCGAACGGCCTTGATGCACACCCACACTCCGGCGATCACGACCACCAGGACGAGTACCGCGAAGACGATCGACAGCGTGCCCTGGATGAAGGTGTTGCGGATGACGGCGTCGATGGCCTCGGGTGTCTTGGCGCTGCCGAACTCGCTCAGCCCCTGCGCCTTGGCGTCGCGGAACTGCGAGTGCTGAGTCCAGTAGCCGATTGCCGGGGTCGAGGAGAAGATCTTCTGGTACGAGGCCGTCATGGTGACGATCAGGTCCCAGGCCAGCGGAACCCCGGGAATCCAGGCCCACTTGTAGAGGCCACGCTTGACGACGATGACCATCACTACCGTCAACGCGATCGCCGCGAGCAACTGGTTGGCGATACCGAACAGCGGGAACAGCGTGTTGATGCCGCCCAGGGGATCGGTGACGCCCATGAGAAGGATTGCGCCCCAGGCTGCGACGACGATCAGCGAGCAGATCCACGCGCCGGGACGCCACGACGGGTCCTTGAACTTCTTGGCCGAGGCTCCGGGCAGGTTGCCGATGCTGTCGGAGAGCATGAAGCGCGCGACGCGGGTGCCTGCATCGACCGTGGTGAGGATGAACAGTGCCTCGAACATGATCGCGAAGTGATACCAGAACGACTTGAGCCCCGGCCCGCCGAACACCTGGTGCAGTACCTCGGACATGCCGAACGCGAGTGTCGGTGCGCCGCCGGTGCGGGAGATGATCGATTCCTCGCCCACATCGGCTGCCGCCTGGCTCAATTCGGCCGCCGAGATGTCTCCGCCGCTCAGCCCCAATCCGTTGACGTACGTCGCCGCAGTCTCCGGAGTGCCGCCGGTCAACGTCGCCGGTGCGTTCAGTGCGAAGTAGATGTGCTGATCGAGAACGCAGGCGGTGATGAGCGCCATGATGGCGACGAACGACTCGGTGAGCATGCCGCCGTAGCCGATCATGCGCATCTGCTTTTCTTTCTCGAGCAACTTCGGCGTGGTGCCGGAGGAGATCAGAGCGTGGAAACCGGAGAGGGCACCGCAGGCGATGGTGATGAACAGGAAGGGGAACAGCGATCCTGCGAATGCCGGGCCGTTGCCCTCGGTGGCGAAGCTCGTCATGGCGGGCATCTGAATCTCGGGCCGAGCGATGAGAATGCCGACGGCCAGCAGCGCGATGGTGCCGACCTTCATGAACGTCGACAGGTAATCGCGCGGTGCGAGCAACAGCCACACCGGCAGGATGCAGGCGAGCAGGCCGTAGCCGATCAGCAACCAGGCGACGGTCACCTTGGAGAGGGTGAACCAGTCGGTGCCCCACTCGGTTTCGGCAACCCAGCCGCCGGCGACGATGGCGAGCAGCAGCAGGACGACACCGATGAGCGAGACCTCGGTGACGTTGCCCGGTCGCAGGAAGCGCAGGTACACGCCCATGAACAGTGCGATCGGGATGGTCAGCGCGATGGAGAAGACGCCCCATGGGCTTTCGGCGAGCGCGTTGACGACGACGAGTGCCAGCACCGCGATCAGGATGATCATGATGACGAACACCGCGATCAGCGCCGCGGTACCACCGACGACGCCGAGTTCGTCACGGGCCATCTGGCCGAGGCTGCGGCCGTTACGGCGCGTCGAGATCCACAGCACCAGGAAGTCCTGGACGGCACCGGCGAACACGACGCCGATGATGATCCACATCGTGCCGGGTAGGTAGCCCATCTGAGCGGCGAGCACGGGTCCGACGAGGGGGCCGGCTCCGGCGATCGCGGCGAAATGGTGGCCGAACAACACCCGACGATCGGTCGGCATGTAATCCTTGCCGTTTTCCAGAATCTCGGCCGGTGTCGCTCTGTCGTCGCGAGGAAAGACGATCTTGCGTTCGATCAACCTGGCGTAGAAGCGAAACGCGAAGATGTAGGTGCAGACGGCGGCGATGACGAACCAGACGGCGTTGGGGTTCTCCCCGCGCACGATGGCGATGATCGTCCAGGCGACGCCGCCGAGTAGGCCGATCGCGACGAGCATCAGACGCTTGATCGGCGTCATCGGATGTGACTCGACGACGCCGACGGGTGGTAGGTCGGGATCTGTCTTCAGCAGTTCGACGTGTGGATCGTCGGGTGCTTTCAGTGACATGTGTGGGGTCTCCAGGATCGCAGGTGTGACTGCGATCACCCTATGTGGGCAGCCGGTGCTCGTCCTCGAATCGACGCATCGCGTTGCGCCCGGCGGTCGCTGGAGTGCGACGAACGGAAATGTCGCCGGGGCCGTCAGCTACCGAGCGCGTCGTCGACGGCCCGAGCGCTGAGTACCTGATCCAGCACCAGTGCTGCGCTACCGATGACCCCGGAGAGGTCGCCGTGGGTGGTGGCCTGGATGGTGAGAGCCTTGGTGGCCAGCGCGGTCGCGTTTCCGTAGACGGTCTCGCGCAGTCCTGCAACGAAGATGTCGTACGCATTGGCCATGTCGCCGCCGACGATGAGGACCTCGGGGTTGAGTAGATTGACCGCTCCGGCCAGGGTTTCGCCGATGTGGCGTCCACTGTCGCGGATGAGTCTGCGTGCTTCGGGGTCACCGCTGACCGCGAGGTCGACGACACCGCGGATGTGGCCCACTTCTCGGCCCTGCTCGTTCAGCGCACGTACCAATGCCCAGCCGCCGGCGATGGCCTCCAGGCAACCACTGTCGCCGCACCGGCACGCGACGCCCGCTGCGGCTGCGGTCTTGGTGTGGCCGAATTCGCCTGCTGCGCCCAGTGATCCACGTTGTAGTGCGCCGCCCGCGACGATCCCGGCACCGAGACCCGTCGAGGCCTTGACCAACAGGGCGTTCTGGAAGCGATCTCGATTGTCCCGGCGTTCGGCAAGAACCATCGCGTTGGCGTCGTTGTCGAGAAAGACCGGAGCGGAGGTGGTGTCGGCGAAGAACGGGGCCAGTGGCACTCCGTCCCAGCCGTGCATGATCGGCGAGTCCAGGCTGCACCCGCGCGCGGTGTCGGCGGTGCCGGGGATGGACAGGCCGACGCCGAGAATGCGATGTTCGGTTCGGTGCGATTCGTCGAGCAATGCCTGCAAGCGCTTGGTGATCTGCGGCATCAGCTCGTCCGGCCCGATGCCGATTTCCTGATCGACGGTATCGCCGGCGAGGAACTCCCCACCGAGGGTGAAGACGCCCAGTTGCGAGCGGCTACGTCCGATCGCAGCCGCGAGTACGACACCCGCGTCGACGTCGAAGGACAATCGCGCCGGGGGGCGTCCACCCGTCGACTGAGTGTCCTCGGTTTCGATGATCAAGCCGAGGCCGGCGAGTGCAGCGACCCGGGAGGCGACCGCCGAGCGAGACAGTCCGGTGATCCGGCCCAATTCGGCGCGGGTGTCGGCTTCGCCGTCGCGAACCAGAGCAAAGATCTCACCTGCGGTCGCAGGTGGAGCGCTCAGGCGCGGCATCGACATATACGCCATTCAACCAACTGGCAACTTTTACGGCAACACCCTAAGAATTGCTACTTAGAACTTTGAAAAACATAAGTTGGGTTGCTGATCGACGTAACCGGCTCTAGGCTGAGTCGTGAGAGACCGAACATCGGAGATGCTCATGGACACTCTTCATCCGGTTCTGCGTCAGGTCACCGACCGCATCGCAGACCGCAGCCAGTCCGACCGCACGAAATATCTCGCTCGAATCGCTGCTGCCGGGGATCGAGGCCCGGCCCGTGGCCGACTCGCCTGCGCCAACATCGCCCACGGCTTCGCCGCCTCAGGCAAGGCCGACAAGCAAGCGCTGCGCGGCATGGTCAAGCCCAACATCGCGATCGTCTCCGCCTACAACGACATGCTCTCGGCGCACAAGCCGTTCGAGACATACCCGGCCGTACTGAAGAAGTCGGTCATCGACGCCGGTGGCATCGCGCAGTTCGCCGGTGGCGTCCCCGCCATGTGCGACGGCATCACGCAGGGCCGCGACGGCATGCAGCTGTCCCTGTTCAGTCGGGACATCATCGCGATGTCGACGGCAATTGCGTTGTCCCACGACATGTTCGACGCCACCCTGATGCTCGGCGTGTGCGACAAGATCGTCCCCGGAATGCTCATCGGCGCACTGAGTTTCGGCCATCTGCCTGCGGTGTTCGTGCCCGCGGGTCCGATGACATCCGGACTTCCCAACGGCGAGAAGGCAAAAGCCCGTCAGCTCTACGCCGAAGGCAAGGTGGGCCGTGAGGCACTGCTGGACGCCGAGGCCGCGTCGTATCACGGCAGTGGCACGTGCACGTTCTTCGGAACGGCCAATTCCAACCAGCTGCTCATGGAGGTCATGGGTCTGCATCTGCCGGGCTCGTCGTTCGTCAACCCCGGAACCGCGATGCGCGACGCGCTCACCCGCGAGGCCGCGCACGTCGTCACCGGTCTGACGTCCCTCGGAGACAACTACACCCCGGTGGGCGAGGTCGTCGACGTCAAGTCGATCGTCAACGGCTGCGTCGCACTACTGGCCACCGGCGGCTCGACCAACCACACGATGCACCTCGTCGCCATCGCGAAAGCTGCCGGCATCACGCTGACGTGGCAGGACCTGTCCGATCTGTCGGCCGTGGTGCCGCTGATGGCCAGGATCTACCCCAACGGCAAAGCCGACGTCAACCACTTCCACGCGGCCGGTGGTCTCGGGTTCGTCATCGGCTCTCTGCTCGACGCCGGATTGATGCACGAGGATGTGAAAACCGTTGCCGGGCAGGGCCTGCGGCGCTACACGCAAGAACCGAAGCTAGACGGCGACGGGGTGATGTGGCAGGACGGTACTCGGATGAGCCACGACGACACCGTGTTACGTGGCGCGAACGAGCCGTTCAGCGCCGACGGCGGACTGAAGATGCTGACCGGGCCGATCGGAAAATGTGTCATCAAGACGTCTGCATTGGCACCCGAACATCGGGTGGTCACCGGACCGGCGCGAGTGTTCGACGACCAAGCGGACTTCCTCGAGGCATTCGATGCAGGGCTTCTCGACGGCGACTTCGTTGCGGTGCTGCGTTATCAGGGCCCCCAGGCGAACGGCATGCCCGAGTTGCACAAGCTCACTCCGGCTCTGGGAATTCTGCAGGACAAGGGGCGGTCCGTAGCGCTGATCACGGACGGTCGGATGTCGGGGGCCTCCGGAAAAGTGGCTGCGGCAATCCACCTGACGCCCGAAGCGGCGAGTGGCGGACCGATCGCGAAAATTCTCGACGGTGACATGATCACCCTCGACTCTCTCGACGGCACATTGTCGATCGATGTTCCGCTCGACGAGTTCGAGGCTCGACCGGTCACCGGACGAGTCCTGGACAAGGACGAATGGTCCAGCACCGGTCGTGACCTGTTCTCGGGCATGCGTGCGCTCGTCGGCCCTGCCGACGAGGGCGCAATGTTCGTCATGCGCTGAGTCCCTGTAACTCCACAAGAAGGTAAGAACGTGACTGCATCTCTGCTCGACCGCGTACCCGTCATCCCCGTCGTCGTCATCGAGAACCTCGATCATGCTGTTCCGATCGCACGTGCCCTGGTGGCGGGCGGAGTGCCCGTCATCGAGCTGACCTTGCGGACACCGGTGGCACTCGACGCCATCGAGCGCATCGCGGCGGAGGTTCCCGAGATCCTCGTCGGTGCGGGCACGATCGTCACTCCCGGCCAGGCCAAGCAGGCCGCCGATGCGGGTGCTCAGTTTCTGGTCTCGCCCGGCTGCACGCCTTCCCTCACGAAGGCCATGCGAGATACCGGACTACCGCATCTGCCCGGTGCCGCAACGGTATCCGAGGTGCTCACCCTGCTCGAAGCCGGTTACACCGAGCTCAAATTCTTCCCGGCCGAGGCATCGGGCGGCGCGAACTTCTTGAAGTCGATCCACTCGCCGATCCCGGCCGCACGCTTCTGCCCGACGGGTGGAATCTCCACCGCCAATGCCTCGGCGTACCTGGCATTGCCGAACGTCGGATGCGTCGGCGGATCGTGGCTCACTCCGGCCGCGGCTGTGGCAGAACAAGATTGGGATGCAATCGTCGCTCTTGCGGCGGCCACGACCGAATTGGTCTGAGATTCGCCCTCCTCCGATGGAACCAGACGTGACGGTGCGGCGTCCTACTGGTTGTCCGTCATCGAACAATCGGGGGAAATTCTCATGTCAGGTCCGTACGAGCAACCGTTCCCAGCAGCACAGTCGTTTCCAGCGGGGCAGCCCTTTCCAACAGCACAGCCGTATTCGCAGCCAGCTGCTCTGCCGTCCTCCAATGCAGGCTGGGCCGTCGTGGCCGTCATCTTCTTCTGGCCGCTGGCCATTCCAGCGTTCAACCACGCACTGAAGGTGCACCCGCTGTGGATGATGGGAGACGTTCAGGGAGCAGAGTATTCGTCGAATCGGGCCGGGTTCTTCGGGAAGCTGTCGCTGATCATCTTCGGTGCCTTCATCGTTCTCTACCTTGCGTTCATCGGCTTGGTCGTCTCGACCATGTGACCGGTCGACGGCGGTGTGCTGCTCACCCGCGGGTGACCGAGATGCCGCCGTCGACGTAGAGGGTCGTCCCGTGGACCATCGCGGCGTTGTCCGAGACCAGGAACAGAACGCCGTCGGCGATGTCCTGCGGCGAGAGCACTGTGCCTGCCGGCGTGCCGGCCGTCATCGCGTCGAGGACTTGACGAGCATCCTCGTTGCCCGGTGTCAGAGTCGCTCCGGGCGCGAGGGAGTTCACTCGCACGCCGCGTGGGCCGAATTCTGCAGCCCAACTGCGGGTCAGTTGCTCGTCGGCTGCCTTGGTGGCGGAATACATAGCGGCAAAGGGGCTGCCCATCGTGGCCATCCACGACCCGATGTTCACGATGACTCCGCTACCGCGCTCGGCCATGGCCGGGGCCAGCGCGCCGACGAGCACGTGTGGAGCTCGGACGTTGACGGCAAGCATCGCGTCGAGCTGATGATCGGGCAGGTCCGCGGTGGCGGTGGCCGGATAGATGCCGGCGTTGTTGACGAGAATGTCGACGCGGCCGCCGAGAGCGTCGGTGGTGCGGGCAGCAAATTCGCGGAGCTCCTGGTAGCTGCCCGCGAGATCGACGTCGACGAAGGTCGCAGTGCCGCCTGCCTCGGTGATGCGGTGCGCCAGGGCCTTGCCGCGCTCGGCGTCGCGGCCGCTGACGACCACCGATGCCCCCTGAGCGGCGAGGGTTAGCGCGATCGCAGCACCGATCCCACTGGTCGATCCGGTGACGACGGCTGTGCGTCCGAGGAGCTGCGGAGAAGTAGAAGAAGTCATGACGCCATGTCTACGGTCGGTCGAGGCAGTCAACCAGGCGTCGTTCTGCCTAGGTCTGTCATGACCAGGTTGGCAATCGCCCACGTCGCTACTGTGGAATTCGTGAACAATGACAGGTCCGCCCTCAGCGCGTTTCTGCGTGATCGGCGCGACCGCATGACCCCGATCGAGGCCGGGATTCGTACGTATCCCGGTGCCCGACGGGTGCCGGGGCTGCGGCGCGAAGAGCTGGCAGCGCTGGCCGGAGTGAGTCCGGATTACTACAGCAAACTCGAGCAGGGTCGGCAGGCCAACGTGTCGACCGAGGTGCTGCGGGCAATCGCCGGCGCGTTGAAGCTCGATGAGGTCGAGTCCGCGCATCTACTCGATCTCGCGTCCCCGGCGATGCCCACCGAGGATGTTGCGCAGCTACCGAATCCAGGTCTGCTCCAGGTCATGAAGGCACTCGACCACGTCCCGGTGATCCTGCTCGGGCGCAGCGGGGGAGTCCTGGCCAGCAACTCGCTGGTTCGATCGGTACTGAGTCTGCAACCGTCCGCTGATCACTCGTTGTTCCACTATCTGTTTCGCAATCCCATCGCCCGCGAGCGAATCGTCAATTGGTCGCAGTTCGCGGCCGCCTCGGTTGCCGCGCTGCGCCGCGATCTTGCCCGTCGACCGGGAGACCCGACCCTGGGTGCGTTGATCGACGAATTGCGTTCGTCCGAGCCTTGTTTCGAACAATGGTGGAGCGATCACGAGGTTGCCGAATTTGCAGGTGCAACCAAGATCATTCAGCACCCGGCGGCGGGCACCCTGCAATTCGGGATCGAGTTTCTGACGTCGCCGAGCGAGCCGGATCAAAGTCTGATCGTCTACACGGTCGAGGAAGGGTCGAGTACGGCGAAAGTACTGCCGATCCTGGCGAGCTGGGACCCGAGTTCGGCGATCACCTCTTGACCTGAACAACACTCGAGGTTTTAGCGTCGTAGCCATGGACACACTCGGTCTCGGCACCATCGGCATTTCCATCGACGTGTCACCGTCGTACCTCGACGATGCGCGGGAGTTGGAATCATTCGGATTCACCTCGGTCTGGTTGCCGGGTGGGCAGCTCGATCGACTCGGCAGGCTGGCCGATCTGGTCCACGCGACCGAGAACGCGACCATTGTTCCGGGGATCGTGCCGGTCGATGTGTACTCGCCTGCACAGACCGATGAGCTGTTTGACGAGCTCTCGGGCACCGGTCGATTCGTCCTCGGCCTCGGTGGGCCGCAGAGTGCTCGGCCTTTGGCCGGGTTGAGGAAGTACCTCGACGAGCTCGAGGTGCCCGCCGATCACCTTCTGCTCGCGGCGCTCGGTCCGAAGAAATTGGAGATGGCGCGGGACCGCGCTGCCGGCGCAATCGCGTTGCTGGTGACGCCGGAGTGGACGGCGCAGGCGCGCAGTGCACTCGGTGGGTCGACGTTGGTGGTCGACCAGTTCGTCGTGGTCGAGTCCGATCCGGATCGGGCGCGCGCTGCAGCTCGGGAACCGCTGAGCTTCCTTGCCACGGTCCCTGGGTATCGGCAGAACTTCCTGCGCATGGGGTTCACCGAGGCGGATGTCGACGATCTCAGCGACCGTCTGGTCGACGGCTTGGCGGTGTGGGGGAGTGTCGACGACATCGCCGAGCGAGTGGCCGCGCACCACGCTGCCGGCGCAGATCACGTCGTTCTGGCACCGCTGGGTGCGTCGAGTATCGAGGCTGGCCGGGCACTGTCCGAGCTGGTGGCGTTGTCAAAGTAGACTCCATAGACCGTGAGCCTCACCCTCGGAATCGTCGGACTGCCCAACGTCGGCAAGTCCACCCTCTTCAATGCACTGACCAACAACGATGTGCTGGCCGCGAACTATCCGTTCGCCACCATCGAGCCCAACGTTGGTGTGGTCGCGCTGCCGGATCCCCGGCTCGAGAAGCTGGCCGAGGTGTTCGGTTCGGAGAAGCTCGTGCCTGCGCTGGTGTCGTTCGTCGACATCGCCGGCATCGTCAAGGGTGCGTCCGAGGGCGCAGGCCTGGGCAACAAGTTCCTCGCCAACATTCGTGAGGCCGACGCCATCTGCCAGGTCGTTCGTGTCTTCGCCGACGACGACGTGGTGCACGTCGATGGTCGCGTCGACCCGACCGCAGACATCGAGGTCATCGAAACCGAGCTCGCGATCGCCGATCTGCAGACTCTAGAGAAGGCCATCCCGCGCCTCGAGAAAGAGGTGCGGATCAAGAAGGATCGCAAGCCCGCACTCGACGCGGCGCTGGCAGCACAGGCCGTACTGAACGACGGCAAGACGTTGTTCTCGGCCAAGGCGAAGTTGGACTTCGAGCTGCTCGGTGAATTCCAGCTGCTCACCACGAAGCCTTTCCTCTACGTCTTCAACGCCGACGAGTCGGTGCTGACCGACGACGCGAAGATCGGCGAACTGGCTCGCCTCGTGGCCCCCGCCGACGCGGTGTTCCTCGACGCGAAGATCGAATCCGAACTGCTCGAGCTGGACAAGGAATCGGCAGCGGAACTGCTCGAATCCGTCGGACAGACCGAGCCCGGTCTCGACGCGTTGGCTCGCGCCGGCTTCCACACTCTGGGCTTGCAGACGTACCTCACCGCAGGCCCGAAAGAGGCTCGCGCGTGGACAATTCATCGAGGTGACACTGCGCCCCAGGCTGCGGGCGTCATTCACACCGACTTCGAGCGCGGTTTCATCAAGGCCGAAATCGTTTCCTTCGAAGACCTCATCGCGGCGGGTTCCATGGCCTCTGCGAAGGCTGCTGGCAAGGTGCGCATCGAGGGCAAGGACTACGTCATGTCCGACGGCGACGTGGTGGAGTTCCGCTTCAACGTCTAGCCTGACGCGCGACTTCAGTAGGTCACGCGGGCATGTCATTTGTTGGCAGCCCACGGCCTCGGTTAAGTGTTGAACTATTCCCATCGGTGCGGCACAAAACGGGCTGAATCCCGGATTTTTCACAAGTTGCTGACTATTAGTCCGATTTTTGCCCTTCCTTCGTGCAAGATTGCCCCGACAACAGCGGTCGCGCAGCGCCGCGGGCAGTGGGGGTCTTATGTTCGGCGTGCGGCCGGTTCTGGTGGTGATTGCAGTTCTGCTCACCTTCGTAGCGGGCGTGCCTGCCGCTGCTCAAGACATCGACACTGAAAATCCTGCACCGAGCCAGCCGGCGCGGATCGAGAACCGAATCGATACCGGCCCGACGCTGACGTGGCTGTCGGTGTACTCGCCGAGCATGGATCGGACCATCGAGGTGCAGGTTCTGACCCCCGCGGAGCGTAAAGGCCCGCGTCCGACGCTGTACATGCTCAGTGGATCCGGGGAGAACGAACCGTCGAGCAGCATCTGGCTTCGCAAGGGCAACGCGGCGGAGTTCTTCCGTGACAAGAATGTCAACGTGGTTCTCCCGCTTGCCGGTCCAGCGAGCTTCTACACCGACTGGGAGAACGACGACCCCCGCCTCGGCCGCTACCGCTTCGAAACCTTCCTCACGCAGGAGCTTCCGCCGTTGATCGACGCGGAGTTCGAGGGCAACGGCAGTGACGGTGTGGCGGGCCTGTCGATGGGCGCTCAGTCCGCGATGATGCTGGCCGCCCGGAACCCGGACAAGTACTCGGCCGTCGCGGCGTACAGCGGGTGCTTCTTATCCGAGGGCATACTCGGGCAAACCCTCATGCGAAGCATCGTCGCCGGTTACGGCGGCAACGCGAACAATATGCTCGGTGGGCCCCTCGACGAGCGCTGGGCCGCCCACGACCTGCTGGTGAACGCAGAAGCGCTGCGCGGAATGTCCATTTACCTCTTTTCCGCCAGTGGGCTCCCCGGTCCGCACGAGCGGTACGAGACGCTCGAAGATCTCGACACGCTGGTGATCGGCGGGGCGATCGAAGTTGGTACCGATTTCTGCACGCGCCTGCTGCGTGACAGGCTCGTCGACCTGAATATCCCGGCCACGTTCGATCTGGGCAGCCCTGGTACGCACTCGTGGCCGTACTGGGCAGACCAACTTGCAAAGAGCTGGCCGACGCTGGCCGCGGGGCTCGAGCCGTGAGCTTGCTCGCGGAGCGGTAGGAACCCAGCAGGTTCACGCGGAGTGGAAGTTCTTCGCGCTGGAATTCTGTACATGACCACTCTGCCGCTTGCCGAAGTTCGAGCGAACCTGTTGAAGCTTGTCGACGAGGCGAGTTCCGGCTCGTGTATCAGATCTACGAAGACCGAGTTGTCGTGCGAGTGATCGCAATTGCTCATCGGCGGGATGTCTATCGCTGTCGACGATGGGATCGGGCGTTCACTCTCGGGCCCTGGTCGATGAGACGTCGCTTCGAGAGAGCAATGCGAACCCAAGGCTTTACGAGTCAACCGCCTACGGGCCGGGCGACCAATAGCCCCCACCATTTGCGCCGTCGGAGACGCAGAACAAGTCGATTCCGTCCGGCGACACTGCGATGCCGCTGACAGTCGGATCGCATACCGATCCTGCCTCCACGTTGCTGTCGATGATCGGTGCGGACTGCACCCACCGCGCGCTGGTCGACCCTGCATAGGTGCATTTGAGGAATGTGCCATCGGCGGAGGTTTCGTGATTGTCGGTGCTCGGATCGCACGGGTCGTCCACCTCAGGACGCGAGGCGATCGGTACCTCGGTCGCGTCGACCGTTGTCTCCACCGGAGGCAGAGAGGTCGTGGTGGACGGAACCGTCAACATCGCGGTTGCCGGTACCGAGTAAGGCGTCAATGTGTCGCTGGATGCCGAATTGTTCGGTGTGAGAGATCCGAACCCATACAGGAAAGTCGCGACAACGAGCAGTTCGATCACCCCGATTGCCAAGCCAGCGATAGCAATTCCTCGACCAGCAGGTCGCCAGAAGGCCAGGATCCCGAACACTATCGCGACAGGAAACAGTCCCAGGAGAGCTGCCACCAGCGAGATCACGGCGTACGGGTTGACCGGCCCGGCGGCGCGGTCATCGCCTTTGGTGAGATCTACGGTCATCGACTCGTTCCCCGTTCACGGTGCGGAAAGTCATTAGGTGCGAACGCTACAGGCATCGCCTGCGGGCACCAATCAGCCGTCGTCTGCATGGAACATGGAAGTTGGCTACGCTCCGAATCAGACGATAGGAGAACGTAGATGGGTCTGCAGGAACTCGAAGCGTTGGTACACCAGACAGCCACCGCTGGAGAAGCTTTCGAGCGTGGAGCCGATGAGGCGGAGCAGTCATACTTGTCTTCGCTCGCCGCCCGGCCGGGTACGAAGCTGATCTGTGAGGTCGGGTTCAATGCCGGCTTCTCGAGTTGGGCTTTTCTGTCCGCGTCACCCGACGTGACGGTCGTGTCCTTCGACTTGGCCGCGTACACATACAGTGCTGCAGCGAAAGCCCATATCGACGAACGCTTTCCGGGCCGTCACATCCTGATCCAGGGCGACTCGCACACCACCATCGCCGCGTACGCGAAGGAACACCCGGACCTGCGATTCGATGTCATCTTCGTCGACGGTGATCATTCGGTGGAAGGTGCTCGCGCGGACCTCGACGACCTACGCGCATTCGCTACCCCGGACACGATCGTGATCATGGACGACATCACCCCGTGGCTGTGGTTCGGTGAAGGCCCGACCCAGGCGTGGCAGGAAGCAGTCGATGCGGGTCGGATTCTGCACACCAGCTACTTTCGCGACGGGGAACCTGTCGACACGGTGACCCCGCCGGCTGCCCGCGCCTGGGCCGAGGGGCGCTACCGGTTCTGACGTGACGATTTGGACAAGCACCTCACGACTGCAGTCACGCATCGCTCATTCGAGCCGGAGCAGCCCTGCGGCTGTCGCACTGAATCCGCATCCGGCTGAGTAGAACTCGTGGAGGTACGGTTGGTAGTCCACGTGTACCCACTCGATCCCTGACCCTCGCAGATCCGCGACGATGCGCGCTACGAGGGTTGTTCCGATGCCGCGCCGTTGGAGTGCGGGGTCGACGGCGGTGTCGAGGAGGAAGGCATGCCTGCCTCCGTCCCAGACCGCGTGTACGAACCCGCACAGCTGGCCGTTGGTGAACGCGCCCACCCACGATTTACTGTGCGTGTCCAGTCGGGCCCGCCACGGAGTGAGTTCGTACTCTCCGCCGAATGCTCTCCGATGAAGCTGCGACAGCTCGGCGTCGTCGACGGAAAAGTTGACCCGGTAGTCGAGAGAGTTGCTCACCGATGGATCCACTCCTCTGGGTAGTGGACATTCGGTTGTGTGCAGACCAGCATCTCATCTGCACCTCGCTGAAACTCGTAGTTCACCTTCACTATCCGACCGTTGATCCCGCTGGCTGCGAGTTCCTCGAGAAGTTCGCCGAGACGCGGATACGGTGTGCGCTCGCCGACGGCGACCAGAGGGAAGATGCGCACCTCACCGCGGCTGATGCGGGCCAGCTCGGTGATGGAGTCGATGTGGAACTGATGATCGAGAATATCGGAGTAGCTGAACAGCAGATGGGAACTGAGCACGAGGTCGAAGCTGTTATCGCCGAAAGCCAGTGAAGGTAGCCGGCCTGGCACGTACTGCTCCGGGTGATCGTTGATATCGGCGGAGAACCGGCCGGCTGCATCTTCACGGATTCGTCCATGGTGATCCGGGTCGGCGAAGTATGTCCACGCGTAACCGTCACGGTGAGTGTGGACGAAGGCGTTGCCCCGCGCCGCCTCGTTGATCGCGATCGCGGCGAGGTCGGCAGGGGTGGCATCGAAATATGCGCTGTCGCACGCTGTGGCTCTACCACCGCGTCCGTTCACATCGCCAGTGAAAGACGCTGCACCACTGGGGCAATCAAGGATTCGACTGTTCAGGTCATCCTCGGTGAGTGAGAACATTGCTCGGTACTCGGCGAGCGATCGAGAGCTCACGAGTATCTCGCCCAGTCTCGGAGCGGTTCGGTTGAATTCGTTTTCGTCGAACAAGGTGGTCGGCCTCCTCGGTAGGCAGCCGCCTGAACGTGAGACCCGTGTGAGATCCCGCGAAGGGAGTTGTCAGGCCGCACGACAGGCGGCCGAATGCACAATTTTGCAAGCCGCTGTCAGAGCGGCCACCAGAACTGCGCACGGGTCATCACGCGGTCAGTAAAGCACATCGCTGATCAAGTGCAACCGGATTTTGTTGGTCAAGGACAGTGTCGGCTCAAGACCATTTCACGGCGTTCGTCGCATACGATCTCAGACCGGCTGCGGCTGCAGATGCACAATCCGTAGGCGAATACCGGTCACTTCTTGCCTCTCAATGTTTTCTCCAACGGCGTCGGGAACGACGGGACCACCGCGGTGCCGTCGAGCAAGGTGGTGAGTCGTTCGGCCTCGGCTGCAACGGCTTTCGACACCGTCGAGCCGACGTCTTCCAGTAGCTCGGTGACCACCTCGCCGGATCCGGTCACGGCCCAACCCCCGACGATGCGACCCCCGGACCAGATGGTCGGACCGATGTTGCCGAAAGTGTCGAACAGCGGTGCCTTGTGCTCGCCGAGATACCAGGCGCGATGTTTCCATCCCATCGGTGTGGGATCCAGTGCGGGCAGCAGCATGACGCTCGCGCCGGCGGGCTTGTCGAAGGTAGTGCCGGTCAACATGATTCCGTCGCCTTCGGTCAGTTCGACCGCCACGGTGTCCAGGCCGGACGCTGCACCACGAGTCTGCGTCTTGTTCCACCCCGTCCACCATTGCAGGTCGTCGAGCGTCGCCGGTCCGAATACTTCGAGCCAGCGTCGGGCAAGTTCGGCGCGTGCCTCGTTTTCGTCGAGATCGGGAATCCCGTCCGGCCACCAATGGTCGATCGGTGCCCACGCATGCCGCCGAGAAGTCCATGCTCCCCGTGGCTCGACGCGCACCAATTTTCCTTCTGCGGCCATCATCACCAAAACCTCGGAGGTGACGTATCGCCTGACGTCGTACACCTTGTCGGTGGTCGGTAGCAGCGCCGTCTTGAGGCCGGGGACCGCGGCCGAGAGCTCCGCCCCGGTGGCGGTGCCCATCGAGCGCAGCGCCGCCTCGGTCTCTTCTTCGGTTGCTGCAAGCCAGGATTCGACATTGTCGATCACAGGTTCGGTGGGCAGCGTCGAGACTTGTTTGACCAAGCGCGCCCGCATCGTGCGCGCAACCCCGAGACTCGCGCCAGCATGAATCATCGGGACGTCGTCGTGTGCGACGACGAACATCGTGCGCCGCATCGCCATCAGCCGGACGAGACTTCGACGCTCGTACATCGCGTCACGAACAGCGGACAGTCCGAGAGATCGAGCACGCGCCAACACCGAGAGATACACCGTCGCCGGGTCGGTGGCGTGCAACGCGAGCAGGGACGACACCACGGCTTCGACGCTCGAAGCCTTGGAGAAGTGCTGCGCAACGAGCCGGTGTCGCCGCTGGGCGTCGGTGATCTTCACGAGGTCAGTGTGACGGCTATCGGGGCGCAGGACCGACGAAACCGGTGAGAAGAGCGTCGGCGATGGCGTTCATGCCGTGCGCGCGGGCATCGGCGGCAGCACCGACGTGGTCGTACTCGACCAGCTCGAACGAGACTGTCCAGCTGCCTCTGCCATGATCGTCGAGTACTGCGTAGCGCGCATGCGGCGACCCGGATTCCATGACGTGCGGGTAGGGCTGATCGTCGTCGTACGCGGGGGTGCCGACGCTGCCCGGGTTGACCACGAGTGTTCCGCTGGGAAGAGTCCACTGTCGCTGTAGGTGGGTGTGTCCACAGGCGATGACAGATCGGTCCGTGAAACCTGCTGCCCGTTCGAGGATTTCGGCCTCGGTTGCCTCGCGCGAGCCGTTGGCGTCCACCGAGTGCAGGAAATATTGCTGATCATCGGTGGGAGTGCCGTGCACTGCAAGGATCCCGTGGCCCAGCTCGAGTGAGAAGGGCAGCGAGCCCAGCCACTGTCGATGCTCGTCGGCGAGTCGATCATGGGCGTGCCGATCCCAACTACCCATCGACTCGGGATCCTGCTCGAGCAGATAGCGATCGTGATTTCCGGCGATGGTGGGAAAATCCAGCGCCATGAGCCGGTCCGCAGTCCGACGCGGATGCAGTCCGCCGGACACCAGATCGCCGAGGTTCACCACTGAGTCGACGCGTTGCCGGCCGATGTCGTCGACGACGGCGTCGAGCGCCGCGATGTTGCCGTGAATATCGGCGATGAGAGCTACCCGCACCACCACAGGATCGCAGCGTGGGCACACGACTGCAACACCGCATCCTCGGCGAGCGTTGGAGATCTCGCCCTCGGATCTCTGCCTTCGGTGGGTGATTTCTCCGTAGACCCTCGCCCAGTAGGTCCATAGTGTGGTCCAGGTCACTTTCGCTCCATGGAAGGCCAAGCCCATGCCTGCAGTCACGTCGAAGCCCGAGATCGAGACGAGGGTGGTCAAGAAGGTCGCCCGACGCATCATCCCGTTTCTCGGGTTGGCCTACTTCGTCAACTATCTCGATCGCACCAACATCGGTCTCGCCAAGCTGACCATGAGCGACGAATTGGGTCTCACCGAAACGATGTTCGGTCTGGCGTCAGGACTGTTCTTCATCGGATATCTGCTGTTCGAGGTGCCCAGTAATTTGGCGTTGCACAAATTCGGTGCCCGACGGTGGATCGCTCGCATCATGGTGTCTTGGGGAATTGTGGCTGCCGCCATGGCATTCGTGCCGACAGCAGGGTGGCTGTACGGGCTACGGATTCTTCTCGGCATCGCCGAGGCCGGCTTCTTCCCCGGTGTGCTGCTGTACATGACGATGTGGTTTCCGCGCGCCTACCGAGTCCGTTTGATGGGCCTGTTCATGCTGGCACTGCCGGTGTCGTCGGCGCTCGGTGCGCCCCTGTCGAGTGCGATCATTCAGTACATGGACGGGCTGTTCGGACTGTCGGGTTGGCGGGTGATGTTCCTCCTCGAGGGCATTCCTGCGATCCTGCTCGGAGTGGTCACCTGGTTCTATCTCACGGATCGGCCCTCGCAGGCGAAGTGGCTCACTGTCGACGAGAAGGCCTGGCTTACCACCGAATTGGAGTCCGAGGACGCTGTGAAGGACGGGCACATCAGCGGCTCGGTCAAGCGCGCTCTCGGTGACGTCCGGGTCTGGATGCTCGGCCTGGTGTATTTCGGCATCACCTACGGTCTCTACTCCCTGAGTTTCTTTCTGCCCAGCATCGTCGCCGGATTCAAGCAGACGTTCGATACCGACTTCTCACTCGTGACAACGGGTCTCATCGTGGCCGTGCCGTTCGCAGTGGGCGCAGTGGCGATGGTGCTTTGGAGTCGACACTCGGACCGGACGGGCGAGCGAACCTGGCACGTCGCGATCCCCACCCTGATCGGTGCGATCTCCATTCCGTTTGCGCTGTACATGGATTCACCGTTCACCACCATGATCGCGGTGACGGTCAACGCGGTGGGCGTGTTCTGCGCACTCCCCGTGTTCTGGTACCTGCCCAGTACGTTCCTCACCGGAGCGGGGGCAGCGGCGGGAATTGCCGTCATCAACTCGGTCGGCAACACCTCGGGCTTCGGTGCCCCCTATGTGACGGGGTGGCTGCTCGACGCCACCGGCAACGCCAAGGCCGGGTTATGGGTCGTCGGCGGTGTCATGCTCATGGCGGTGGTGCTGGTGATCGCTCTGCGCAGCCGAATGGGAGTCCGCTCCGAGAGCAATACGGATGTGCCGGTGGCGCACTGACGAACCGGCTGCGTAGTCACGGAGCGGAGCATCTTCTACACAGCCGGATCCAGTCCCCGCACCGAACACCGGACATACTCGACGGATGACGAGTCGTGGGCGGGTCCGGAGCTGGGCGAACGTCGGGATGGCGCAGTGAACAGTCAGCGACGTAAGGCCGCGTTCGCGGCGGGCGTAGTGGGTTTGCTGGTGGGGGTAGCGATTGCGATCTCGTGGCACATCTTCGTGGCTCCGCGATTCGATTCGGAGCGGTTGGCCGCTTCCTCCGAATCCTCGGTCGCAGTCGTGGTGGGATATCTGATCGAGTATTTCGAGCCGGCACCAACGTGGATTCCTACTGTGATCGTGTTCCCAGGGTTCTCGGCCATGGTGTTCTGCCTGCTCGGGTTTGTCTGTGCACGCGGTGTTGTGCAACCCCGAGTTCCGATTGCTCTGGCTGGACTTGTCGGCTCGGTGACCGGCGGTCTTCTCGGCCTCTGCGCGGCTGCCTGGGCGCATATTTCGCCGCCTACCTATTGCGGACTCACCGATACGCGACCATTTCGCATCGAGCTCAGTAGTCAGGGGTATTTGTGGTTCATTCTGCCGCTGTGTGGTGGGCTCGTCGGCTTGGTTGTGTCTGCGGCGGCTGTAGCGCTTCTCAGAAAAAGGTCCGGTACCGGGACGGACGGCGGCCAGGTGGTTTAGTCCCTCGACCGTTTGTGCACGGGTCTCTTTCGACTATGTGAATATTGAGACGCGGAACCCGGGCGTACTGCTCTTCGGCCTGGGAGACTGCGCGCTGACAAGAGTTGGAAGGGGAGACGAGTACATGTCGCTTGCGTTGTGCGCCATCACGTTCGCTGTTCTGTTCCACGTCGTGGCAGCTCGAATCGCATCTCGAGAAAACTACGGCCGTAAGTTGCCCACGGTGAACGGCTCGTATCCGGTCAGACCTGCCCAGCGTGCCCGACGTGCCCAGGCTGCTGGATGGATACTGAGTATCGTCGGTGCGCTACAGCTCGGCAATCATTTCTGGCTGACCGAGCCGTGGTTGGCGATGGGTCTCATGGTGGCCGTTCTCTTGTTGGTCAACGGCCTGCCGAGTCTGCTGGTGACCGCGCTGCACAACGGGAATCTGCGCACTCAACCGTAGGATCTCAGCGCTGTCAGGGCGCGAACACCTTGCCCGGGTTGAGGATTCCGTGCGGATCCAGTGCCTTTTTCACCGCGCGGTGCATGTCCAACACCACCGGATCGAGTTCTTGCACCAGACCGTCCATCTTGAGTAGCCCCACTCCGTGCTCGCCGGTCACGGTGCCGCCGAGTTCCAAAGCAGCGTCGATGATCTCGGCAAAGGCGGCCTGAGCGCGCTCGCGGGCCGGAAGGTCGTCGTGGGGTGTGATCAGTAACGGATGCAGGTTTCCGTCACCGGCGTGTGCGATGTTGGCGATCGTAGTCTCGTACCGCAGGCCGATCTGCTCTATACGGGAAAGCATCTCGGGCACATGCTTCTTCGGTACACACACGTCCTCGGTCAACACCGGACCCAGTCGCTCCATCGCCGGATACGCCAACCGGCGGGCCGCGAACAGCGCGTCCGCCTCCTCCTGATCGGTCGAGACTGCAGACCACGTGGCCCCCGCCTCGTCGAAGCACGAGAGCATCTTCTCGGCCTCCTGGTCTCCGATGAGTCCTGGATCGTCGATCCGCCCGAGCAACACCACATTCGCCTCGACCGACAGGCCCATGTTCTTCCAGGCGTCGACTGCGATGAGGCACTGCTTGTCGATCAGTTCCAATGCGGAGGGCGTCAATCCGGCGGCGGCAACCGCGGCCACGGCACGACCGGCGTCGACGATCGAATCGAAATAGCCGGCAACGGTCCGCTGCGGATCCTGGAGCGGGCGCAGCTTGAGGGTCACCTCGGTGATGATGCCGAGCGTGCCTTCCGATCCGACCATCAGACCCGCAAGATCGTATCCGGCAACGCCCTTGGCTGTTTTGCGCCCGAGCCTCACCAGTTCTCCGGTTCCGGTGACCACCTGCATCCCCATGACGTAATCGCGGGTGACGCCGTACTTCACACAGCACAGCCCGCCCGCGTTGGTGGCAACGTTGCCGCCGATGGTCGACCACGGTGCACTGGCCGGATCCGGCGGGTACCAGAGACCGTGCTCGGCGACCGCTGCTCGCAGGTGATCGTTGACCACTCCCGGCTCCACGACGGCGTATCGCTCGAGCTGGTCGATCTCCTTGATCGCATCCATGCCGTCGAGGGCGACTACAACGCATCCCTCGGTGGCGTTCGCGCCCCCGGACAGTCCGGTGCCCGCCCCGCGAGTGACGACGGGTGCGCCATGGGCCAGGCATGCACGAACGACAGCCTGCACTTCTTCGGCGCTGCGGGGCCGCACGACGGCAACTGGCACCGCAAACGGTGCCCATTCCGCTTCGTCGTGCTGGTACGACGCGATGACGTCGGGATCGACGACGACGCGGTCCGCGGGGAGAGAATTCGACAACTGTTCGACGAGCGACATATCTCGACTCTAGCTGTGACCTGGGTCTCGGCCAATGTAGGTTTTCTCTATGTCGCCCGTGAAGTCATGGATGGAATTGCTGCTGGCCGATGCGTCCATCGACGAACTGGAAGCCCACCGTCGAGCACATCCCGGTGCCGAGGCGCACGCGGCCTCGAGGCTGCGCGCGTTGCTCGATCAGCGCAAACAGCGCAGCACCGAACTCTCGGCGCTCAACGACATCGCGGTGCGCCTGACCACCGTGCGAGACAATCGGATTCTGTTGCAAGAGGTGGTGGACCAGGCGCGCACACTTCTGGGCGTGGATCTGGCCTACATGGGTTCGGTGTACGGGAACGAGTTCGTCATCGAAGTCACCAGCGGTGCACTGACGCCGAAGCTCGTGGGCATCAGGCTCGCGCAGGACGAGGGGCTGGTCGGCCTCATCGTGCGCGGAGCCTCGCCGTCGTGGACTCCCGACTATCAAAGCGAACCTGCCTTTCGGCACATCACCGGAGCCGACAGCGCAGCGCGATCGGAGAACATGCGCGGCTTGCTGGGCGTACCGCTGCGGGTGGGCGACCGTGTGATCGGCGCATTGTTCGCGTGCAAACGGTCGGAGCGGGATTTCGCAGACAGTGAGATCGCTCTGCTGTCGGCACTGGCCGCACACGCGGCCATCGCCATCGAGAACGTTCGAGCGATCGACAAACTCGAAACACTCAACGCCGAGTTATCCCTTCGCACGGCGGAACTGGAACAAACGCTGCAATGGGACCGCACGTTGACCCAGGTCGTGCTCCAAGGGGGCGGGGTGCGGAGCCTGGTTCGGGAGGTAGCTGCGGCCACCGAACGCCCGGCGTATTTCATGGCGGATGTCGCGTCCGTGCCGGCTGCTCTGGAGTACACGGCAACCACAGTCGAGACTCTCGTCGACCGCTGTAGGGAGGGCGCGGATACGGCCGTCGACGACGCGATGACCGCTCACCGGGTGGTAGCAGCGGGCCACTTTCTGGGGGTGCTGATCTCCGTCGGCCCGGAGGACCATCAAACCCGTTTGCTTCTCGATCGGGCCGCGCCGGCCATTGCGCTGTCGTTGGCCGAGGAGCGTGCAGCAGCGGAATCTGCACGCCGCGCGCAGGACGCCTTTCTGGTGGATCTGCTTCTTCATCCCATCTCGTCACCCGATGACGAACGCAGGCAGTTCCACCGTGCCGGACTGACGCCGGACGTGACGTACTGCGTGGCAGTGGGGCAAGGGAATGCGTCGAGAGCCGAGTTCGAAGCCATTGCACTACCTCCGGGATCGGTAGTGGCGGAGCAGGGTTCGAGGGTTCTGCTCGTCGTGCCGGCCCGAGAATCCGCTGCCGTTCGCCGCATGATCAACACCCGTGCGACGGTGGGAATCTCCGAGCCCGCGCGAGGTGCCGACGCCCTGGCAACGGCATTCCGCGAGGCGCAACAAACCGTCGATGTTCTGACGACCCTGGGCAGGGACGGTGAAGTGTCCTCGGCCCGCGGTCTGGGGATCTATCGAATCCTGCTCAGCCACATGGCCCGTGAACACTTGGACGAGCTCACCGAGGAACTGCTCGGCCCCTTGATGGCGGAGCAGAACAAGCGCGGGGTTCCGCTGATGGAGACGCTGTCGGTGTATCTCGCACACGGACGGCACCATTCGGCTACGGCGTCGAGCCTGGGTGTGCACGTCAACACGCTCTACCAACGACTCGAGGCAATCGACCGGCTGATCGGTACACAGTGGCGCGACCCGGACGATGCCCTCGATCTTCAGGTGCTGATGCGGTTGCGCAGATCGGCCGACCTACTCGGTCTGTGAGTCACCGGCCGCGGGTTCGATCTCGATTCCCGTTGCCTCGACCACGCTGGCCCACAAAGCATCTCGCACGCGAGGTGAATCTCCGCGCCAGGAAGGGTAATGAGTCGGGCGCGGCGCGCGGTCGTGCCAGAATGTGCCGGTGCTGGTCAACGCGGGATCGGCTGCCACGAGCCAGACGATGGTATCGGCTCCGTCGTCGGCGCTGCGAAGAATCGGCTTCATCACCGAACCGAACAGTGGCATGGAGCCGGTGACCCCGTGAGTCGACGCCCAGCCCGGGTGCATGCTGTGCACCACCGGATCGTCTTCGAGCGAAAAGCGTTCGGCCAGTTGCTCGGCCACCACCACCTGCATGCGCTTCGTGCGCGCGTACGCCGTCATACCGGAGTACTTGCCGTTCTCGTACTCGAAGTCCGAGTTCTGCAAGGGCACCGCATACATGCCGCCGCTCGAGACGAACACAACTCGCGATCCGGCGTCGAACAGCTCTCGCAATCCCACGGTCAACGCGACCGGTCCGAGAACATGGGTGGCGAAAGCGGATTCGTGTCCCTGCGCAGAGAGTTGCCGTCCATCCGGCATCACCCCGGCGCAGTGCACCAGTGCATGTACCGACGTGAGTTCGGACGCCAGAGCCGCGATCAACGCCGCCACGGAATCGAGATCGCTGATGTCGCACTCGTGCACTACGAGAGAGGCGTCGGGCACCTCGGTTCTGATGGCCGCGGCGGCGGACTCGAGTCGGTCGGCGGATCGGCCGACCAGGTGCACCCGTGCCCCGAGCCGCGCGAGTTCTTTCGCAGTGGCGGCTCCCAAACCGGACGACGCGCCGGTCACCACCATGTCTATGGGGGAGGGGAACGGCGTCGGATCCGCGGCCCAGAACCGGCGACGCACCGTGGCACCGATGCGGGAGTATCCGGGAACGATTGCTCTGTCGAGGATCGTGTCCACCGTGCGGCTCAGCAATGACATGCCGCTCTGATACCCCGCGGTAACCGGATGTATGCGCGTCCGCACGCTGGGGTCGATGCCAGAATGAGTCCATGATTCACCCCGCCGTCTCCGACGTCACCCGCGAGATCCTCGCCGAACTTCCCGCACACCGACGCGAGACGTTCGAGTTGCGTCTCGAGCAGTGGTTTCCCGATCTGCACGACGCGGTCACCGCCGTCTATCCCGATCCCGACACCGTGGCGGCCGGACTGGTGGACATCGCCGCTCGCGCCTATGCCGCCCGAGCCGAGGATCTGCACAGGCTGGACCAGCGCCGACTGCTCGAGCCCGACTGGTTTCAGCAGCCGGACATGTTCGGCTACGCCTGTTACGTCGACCGGTACGGACGGACGCTGCGCGGGGTGGGTGAGCGGCTCGACCATCTGACCGACCTCGGTGTCACCTACCTGCACCTGATGCCGTTGCTGCAGCCCAGGCCCGGCGACAACGACGGCGGATACGCGGTGATGGACTACCGCGCCGTGCGAGAAGACCTGGGCACCAACGAGGATCTGCGCACCCTCGCGCAGACGCTGCGTCAACGCGGCATCAGCCTGGTGGTCGACCTGGTTCTCAATCACGTTGCTCGCGAGCACGAGTGGGCGGCCAAGGCTCGTGCCGGTGATCCGAAATACCGCGACTACTTCCTGATCTATCCCGATCGGACCACTCCGGACTCGTACGAGCGCACTCTCCCCGAGGTATTTCCCGACTTCGCTCCCGGCAGTTTCACCTTCGACGACGAGCTCGGGGAATGGGTGTGGACGACGTTCAACGAATGGCAGTGGGATCTGAACTGGGCCAATCCTGCTGTGCTGCAGGAGTTCGCGAGCGTGGTGCTGCATCTGGCCAACCTGGGGGTGGAGGTGCTGCGCCTCGATGCCATCGCGTTCCTGTGGAAGCGGCTCGGCACCAACTGCCAGAATCAACCCGAGGTGCATGCGGTCACCCAGGCTCTGCGCGCCACCGCTCGACTGGCTGCTCCGGCCACGTTGTTCAAGGCCGAGGCGATCGTCGGACCCCGCGATCTGCTGCCGTACCTGGGTCAAGGGCGGCACACCGGACGAGTCTCGGACATCGCATACCACAACTCGCTGATGGTGCAGGTCTGGTCGATGTTGGCAACGGGCAGTACGGCTTTGGCGCGTCACGCGTTGGCGTCGCTGCCCCCGACGCCGCCGAGCGGAACCTGGGTGACCTACGTTCGCTGCCACGACGACATCGGCTGGGCAATCGACGACGGCGACGCAGCGTCACTCGGACTTTCGGGCGCAGGGCATCGGCACTTTCTGGCCGACTGGTACTCCGGTGAATTCGAGGGCTCCTGGGCCGAAGGCCTGGTGTTCCAGTACAACCCCGACACCGGCGACCGCCGGATCAGCGGAACCGCGGCCGCGCTCACCGGCCTTGGCCCGTCCCGCCTGGATCCCGACGGCGCGTTCGGGCGAATCTTTCTGGCGCACGCCATCATTGCCGGTTGGGGCGGCATTCCCGTCGTGTGGAGCGGGGACGAGCTCGGCTCCCCGGGAGACCCGAACTGGGCAGATGATCCGGCTCATGCCGAGGACAACAGGTGGGTGCATCGCCCCCGCGTCACCGACGCCGACCGCGCCGGTCGGTTCGAGCAGGGGAGCGACGCGCAGCGGGTGTTCGACGGTATCGCTCGAATCGCGAAGGTGCGCGCCGGTCTGCCGATGCTCCACGCCGAGGCTCCGGTGGACGTGCAGACCGAATCGGACGACGGTCTGCTCGTCGTGCGCAGGCGTCATCCGAGCGGCACCCTGGTCGGCCTCTACAACGTGACGGCCGACCATCGACCCTTTCCCCACGCGCAGCTGATCGAACTCGGCATCCCGGCTCCGACGGAGGTGCTCTCGCAACACGATCTGCACGTCGACGACACCGGATCGGTGTGGTTGCCCCCATACGCGGCGTGGTGGATCGTCGACAGCCCTCTGCGCTAGAAGGAGCGTTACCGTGACCGGGCTGTTACCCTCCCCGAGACGGTCGGTCGATACGAACAAGGGGACAATCTCCATGCTGCATGCTCGGATACGAAGTCTGGTGCTCGCTGTGGTGGCGGTATTGGTGGCCACGATGGCAACGGTGCTGATGGGGACCGGTGTGGCGAGGGCCGATTCCGAGCTCGTCTACGTCTACTCGCCGTCGATGGACAAAGACATCCCGATCAAGGTGCTCAAAGCTGCCGGTGGGGGACCCGCGCCCACCCTGTATCTGCTCGACGGGCTGCGCGCGCCCGAGGACAACAGCGGTTGGCTGATCGAGACCGACGTCGAGAGCTTCTTCGCCGACAAGCACGTCAACGTGGTCATTCCGTTCGGCGGCGGCGGAACCTTCTACTCCGACTGGCAGCGCGACGACCCCAAGCTCGGACGGGTGAAGTGGGAAACCTTCCTCACTCAGGAACTGCCGCCCGTCATGGCCGATCGTTTCGGCAGTGACAACGTCAACAATGCCGTCGCAGGACTGTCGATGAGCGGAACCTCCGCTCTCAACCTGGCCGCGCATCGTCCGGATTTCTACAAGGCGGTGGCATCGTTCAGCGGTTACCCGACCGCGAGCAGCCCCGGATTTGCGCAGGGCATCTCGGTGGCCGTCGGCGAGATGGGCGGCAACGCTCGCAACATGTGGGGCAGCTGGCCGTCCGCGGACTGGATCCGCAACGACCCGTCCCTCAACGTCGGCGCGCTGCGCAACACGGCAGTCTTCGTCTCTTCGGGGAGTGGCTCACCGGCTACCGACCCTGTGTTCAACCCGGCCAGCAGCAGCTTCGACCCGGTCAAGTTCGCGCAGATGGTTCCGCTGGAGACGGCCGCCGGCATGAGCAGCCGTGCATTCGTTCCGTTGCTGCAGGCCGCAGGCGGTCGACCCAACGTCAAGATCACCGGTACCGGTGTGCACTGGTGGAACCACTGGGAGCAGCACCTGCACGAGGCATGGTTCGAGACAATCGCCCCTGCGCTCGGCGGCTGATAGTTACTCTGGCGCCATGACGCCCCCGAGAATCACCGTCGACTACACGGTGCTGGACTGCCCGGAACCCGCTGAGCTGGCTCGCTTCTACAGCACCATCCTCGGGTGGGGATCGGTGGACGACGACGGCGACTGGGTGGTTGTCCATGGTCCCGGTGAACTGCGGCTGGCGTTTCAGCGAGCACCGGACTTCACCCCGATCGACTGGCCGAACGAGAGCGTCAAGATCCACCTCGATCTGGTGGTGGACGACATGGAACAGGCCAGGGACTTCGTCGTCGACGCGGGGGCGACACTCATCGACCACGCGCAGTCCTCGTTCTGGGTGTACCGCGATCCCGCTGGACACATCTTCTGCTTGTGCAAAAGAAAATGAAGGAAGCGTCATGGCCAGCGAAACCCACCCGGTACTCGTCGAGCGATCGGCCCTCGTCCGGGCCGACGCCGCAACCGTGCACGGACTGATCGACAACTTTCACGAGTGGGTGAAGTGGTCGCCCTACGAGGGACTCGACCCTGGTTTGCAGCGCACCTACACCGGTCCCGACGCCGGGGTGGGGGCGTCGTACTCGTGGTCGGGTAACCGCAAGGCCGGTGCCGGGACGATGACCATCACCGAGTCGATTCCCGCTGAACGGGTGGTGCTCGATCTTGCGTTCACCAAGCCGTTCAAGAACCGGAACGTCACGGCGTTCCTGCTCGAGCCTCACGCCGACGGAACCCGGGTGACCTGGCGAATGTCGGGAAAGCAGAACAAGCTCTTCGCTCTGATCGGAAAAGTGTTCTCGATGGACAAGCTCGTCGGACCGGATTTCGAGAAGGGCCTCAGGCAGCTCGCGGCTGTGGCCGAGAAGGGCTGAATCCGTCCTCGAGGCGGTCTGCCTGCTCGCTCAGCCAGCGCGCGAGTACCTGGCATCCGGTGAGTTCGCCGTCGTACGGTTCGCGCGCATAGGCGATGTGTCGGCCGCCGCCGGGGTTGGCCCACTCGAATCGGTGCCAGCGCATCGACTGTGGCAGATAGCCGGCCACCTCGGTGGCCGCGGTGCGGAGGCGTCGAACATCCACCACCCACTGGGAGGGTCGCAGGCGAGTCCGGGTCGCATTCTGGAAACTGTTGCTGCGCAGTAGTGTCCACAGTTCGCGCAGCCAGATTCTCGGGGTGCGAAACGACATCCAGCGGGTGAGGTCGGCGATGTCGCGAATCAGGCTGTCGTCGCTGGCGTTACAGATCATGTCGGTCTCGAGGCCGATCCACCGAACCGGAATCGACTGGGGCAGAACCGGACCCGTTCCTGCGACCCCTCGTCCATCGCATCCGCTCACCGCGCCGGCCGGTTGCTGGGGATCGGACACCAAGCCCGCAGCGACGATTCGGGTGCCGTCGATCGTTCCGTCGGCGACGAGTCCGAGCACCTCGCGCACAACGGTCGCACCTTGGGAATAGCCGATCAGCGCGATCGGCCCGGTGGTGCCTTCGACTGCGCGACGGAGGCGTCGGACGCCGATGTCGGCACTGTGCCGGAAGCACAGTCCACCCAGTGAAACAGGACCGTACGACGCCGGGTAGCCGACCCATCGGCCGACGAAACGGTCGTCGAGTTCACCGACCACGCAGGCGAGCAGTCCGGTCACCGACGTCCGGTGGTCGGACGGATGCGATTCTCCGGTACCCCCGACGGCGAGTACGGTGACGTGGTCCTGGTTCATGGTCTCGAGTCTGGCGGTCGAACCTGAGCTCGTCGCCCGGCAAATGCTGAGAACTGTCTGGCAGTTCGGTCCCGATCAGGTCAAGGCAGCGCGCACCTGTTCGAGGGCACCGCGTAGCAGCGCCTCGTATCGGTCCGGGTCGGGTACGGCGGCGCTGTTGGACGTGATTCCGATGGTGACGGTAGTGCCGATGCCGTGTATTCCGTGGGTCAGGCTCATGGCGGGGGAGAGGGCGGGAAAGCCTGCGGTGAACCGGACGCCACCGCCGCAGAGCGTCAGATCCGCATTGCCGCGCGAGACGCTGGACACGACGGTGTTGCCGGTGACCGTCGGTGGCGTCACGGTCGGATCGAACTGCGCGACTCCCCATTCGGCCAGAAACGCCGGCACGTGTACTTCGACCTCGTCTTGGGAGGCGCGGGCCGCCTCCGTCAGTGGGTGACTGGCGCGAACTCTCCGTGCGGCCAGGTCGTCCGAGATGAGGAGCATGCGTGTGCGAATATCCGGCTCTGCGGTGAACAGTCCGACTCCCACGTTGCCGAAGTTGTTGCGCGCGGGCCCACGTGTCTGTCGCGCGAGGGTCACCTCTGCGGCCAGATCGCCTGGAGTGTCGAGAAAGGCTTGCAGTGCAATCGATATGGCGGTGAGTGCGAACGCGGTGACCGTGGTGCCCTCGGCGTGCAGATCGGACTTCGGAAGAACGATGGTCCGCACGGACGTCCGGCCGGTGGGCGGTACGTCGAGGGTTGTCAGGGCCCGCGACCGAGCAGGCGGCGGGATCGAACCCGTGTCGGTGGCTCGCCCGAGGGCCAGCGCGTCCCGTCGAGCGCGTAGACCGCCGCGAACCATCAGCGCCACGCGCAGCGGAAGGACTGCAGCGGCCCGCACTGCGGAGGCCATTTCGGTCCCGGTGGAACGCGAGGTGCACTCGGTTGCGGGCGGGAGTCGATGTGTGCCGAAGAGGTCGCGGGCGGTCTTCGATGCCAGGGCTCCGTCGGCCGCAGCGTGCGAAAGTTGAAGTACAGCAACGATAGCCGGTCCTGTTCCGCCAGGAGCGTCGGAGACCTGCGAATACAGCTGTAGGCACCACACCGATACTCGGGGGTCCACCTGTTGCTCGAACGACGCCGAGATCGCATCGAGGCATTCCGACCAGGTGTGTGGTGTCCGGTGAACGATGATCGCGTCGGTGCACGGATTCGCGGACGTCCACCGGGGATAGTCCAGCCCGAGAGGTGCGTCGGTGACGTGTTGGCGCAGTACGTCGATGCGAGCGCTGCGTTCGAGCAGTCGGACCACCTCTGCATCGAGGTCGTCGGGTCCGGTGTCGAAGCAGTACAGCAGAAACTGGTCGCTGGGGATCTTCGACGCCATCCAGTACGCCCGTGCATCGGCCGGGTGCAGACGCATCGACTCGGGGCGATTGTCGTCGGGGCGATCGCGGGGCACACGGTAGAGCCTAAGCGCCGCGGCGGGACCGGGCCGGTTACGAACTGACCAGTTCGGTTCTGTGAACTCTCACCACCACGGGCCGAGGACTTCTTCGGTTGCCTCGGCGATTACTCGCCGAATCCCCGTTAGCCTGGGTCGATGCATCGCCTCGCCCTCCGTACGCAACGCCGCGAACCGGCATGGTCGGTGTCGTGACGCCCAGAGTTGCTTCGGGCTATCGGGCGGGTCTGCGTTCCTCGACCAACGCCGCCGCCTCGGCCGACTACGTCACCGACATCTCCTACACGGAGTACGGCTCGGCGGCCTGCACCCTCGGGGTCGCGTCGGACAACACCGTCTTTCTCGCCCCTGCCTTCACCGTCGACGGGATCGGTGTGTTGCGGTCGTCGGACTTCGGAAAGTCATGGCGCGCATCGGTTCCGGAGGGCATGCAGAACGGTGGACGTCGGCCGTATCTGTACTTCGACGATGTCGACGACCGACTATTTCTTCATGCCGGCACGTTCGGCGCGGCACCGCAGCGCCTGTTTCGGACGGGATTCGCTCTCGGGGTCAGCGACGACCGAGGTGAAACCTGGCGCATCCGAAAGGTGGCGTCCAAAGCCCGAACGAACGCGAAAATTTTTGCCGGCCCACGTAATTCGAGCAGTGGGAGGGTGACGTACCTGTCTGCTCCGACGCCGTTCGCGCTACGCGTGCGACCGCTGATCAACGTGACCCGTCAGGTTATCTGGCGGTCCTACGACGGCGGCGTGAAGTGGGAAGTGGCAGGCGGATTCGACATCGATCCGAAGAACATCCCCGGTCTACCGAGCCGCGAGTACGTCACGTTCGGCAAGGGCGTCGTCGGCCCGGATGGAACGGTCTACATCGGCGGCCGTTACGGTCGACGGTTCGCCGTGGCAGTCAGTCACGACGAGGGTCTGACCTGGGATGTCCGCATGGTCCCCGGGTCGGCACTGGCGAGGTACCACAACCCACTGCATTTTCTGCTGCTCGGTTCGCGCTATCGACTGCCGGAGTCGACGGCGGTCGACGACGAGGGCAACGTCTACGTGGTGTGGCCGGACCGCGACGGAGTGCTCCATGCCGCCTGGTCCTTCGATGGAACGGTGACCTGGTCGAGGCCGGTGGTCGTCTCCGCGCCCGGAGTGCGCGACGCCCGACTCGCGGCCATCACCGCCACCGGGTCCGGGCGAGTGGGCATCGCCTATTACGGGCGTGAGCGAGGGCGCGCATTCCACGGGTTCATCGCGCAGTGTCGTGACTTTCGCACCGGCCGCCCGGTGTTCGTCGGCGGCAAGTACAACGAACCCGACGCGCCACTGTTTCCGCACGGCTTCCGCGGTGGCGTCAAGGATTTCGCGTTGGGACGCTCACTCGACGACATCGTTCGGGTGCACTTCGCCCCCAACGGTGACCTGCTCACGGGAGCCGCGATGCAGATGCGAGGAAGGAACCGGCAGCGTCCGTGGGCGGTGCGCTCGGAACGCACCGAGATGCAGGCAGTACTGGGAAGGCTGGGCCGAGCAGTCGAAGCTTGAGCATCGAAAGGCCCTGCAGCACATGCGCTGCAGGGCCTTTCGACTTTCGATATCAGGCGACGTTGATCAGGCGACGTTGACCAGACCCACGGTGGGGAAGAAGAAGCAGCTCTTGTCGGTGCCGTCGATTCCCTTGTGGTTCACCGTGCCGAACACCGCCGCAAGGACGGTTCCCGATCCGGTTTCCACGGGCACGGCGCGCGCACCGGCAGCGGGCAATGCATTGAGTGCGTTGACCACGAGAGGCCGGGCCAGTTCCTTCAACTCTGCCGGAATGCCGGAGTTGTCGAGGATCGACTGGGCGAGAGTGGTGGCCAGCCCACCGAAGTCGGCGAAGCCGCCCTGCAGGGTGTTGACGTTGAACCACGCCACCTGCATGCCGGACTTGTCGGCCGAGTCGTTGACGATGCCGGCCGGAACGAATGCGAACATCGTCTCGCCCTTGTTCACCGCGTTCAGTTCGGGCACAGCGATCGAGGGCAGGCCGGGCAGAGTGGCGATCGGCGGCACGGTCAGCTGGGGCCACGGTCCGCCGGCACCACCGGCGACGCCCGGGACGATGCCGAGGGGTGAGGCACCCGTCGCCGCGCAGTTGATGGCCGCAGTCGGGTAGAAGAACGGTGTGATGCCGAAATCGGTCAACGCCTTGTTGGCTGCGTTCAGCGCGGCGAACGGATCGGTGCTCGCATCCTCGGCGACCGGGGTGCGTGAGTCGGCGATAGCGTTCGCAGCCGCGAGAGATGCACCGCCCTGACCCTGCAGTGCGGCAATTGCCTGGGCCAGTGGATCTGCCGGTGCAGGCTCCGCTGTCGCGGTAGCGGGGACTGCGAGCAATGCTGCGCAGGAGAGCGCGAGCGCGCCCGCCAGACGGCTGAGGCGACGAGACATGTGTGACTCCTGTGACTGATGTGGCTTATGTTGCGGTTGCGCTGATATCACCACACATCATCTCGACGCCACAAGTTCTGCCGGAATCCGTTGTTCAATCGAGACGGTCCGATCGAGACGGTCCGATCGAGACGGTCCGATCGAGACGGTCCACGAACGGTTCAGCCCACGTCGATGCCGAAGTCCCGAACGATTCCTTCCAGGCCCGATGCGTAGCCCTGGCCGATGGCGCGGAATTTCCATTCGGCACCGCGGCGGTAGAGCTCACCGAACACCATGGCGGTTTCGGTGGAGGCATCCTCGCTGAGGTCGAAGCGGGCGAGTTCGCGTCCGTCGGACTTGTCGACGACGCGGATGAAGGCGTTGACGACCTGACCGAAGTTCTGCCCCAGCGCGTCTGCGTTGTGAATGGACACCGGAAAGACGATGGAGTCGACCTCCGGGGTCAGGGCCACCAGGTCCACATCGATGCTCTCGTCGTCGCCCTCGCCTTCGCCGGTGCGGTTGTCACCGGTGTGCTCGATGGCGCCGTCGGGGGAGCGCAGGTTGTTGTAGAAGACGAAGTAGAGGTCGCTCAGTGCCTTCTTGGTGGTGCCGAGGCCGATGGCGCTGGCGTCGAGATCGAAGTCACCGCCGGTGGTGGCACGGACGTCCCAGCCCAGTCCGACGGAGACAGCGGTCAGGTTCGGTGCTTCCTTCGTCAGTGAGACATTTCCACCCTTGGCAAGAGTTACGCCCATGTCCATCCACTCCTTCGCGCGTTCGACCGTCGATCGTTCTACCCACCCTATTCATGCATGCGTTCAGGGTGCCCGAGTTGCCGATGTGATGCCCGTGAGAAGGGCGTCGGGTGTGAGCAGTGGGGCTGGCGGTACCGGTGGGATTGTGGTGGGATACGACAAAAGATCACAAATTATCAGTGGTGGTGCAGTTCTGTGAGTAGGCGCGCCGCGGCGATCGATCGAATGATGGAGATTTCAGTGCAGGTTTCGCGACGTGAACTGTTCAAATACGCCGCCGCAGGGTCCGCTGCCGCCGTCGGTCTGGTTGCGCTGGGGACGGCGACCGCGCACGCGGACGCCGGACTGGGAACACTCGTCGACTACTCGGGCGGGGTGCCGTCGGCCTCGGCGATCAAGCAGGCCGGTCACCTCGGGGCGGTGCGGTACGTCTCCGATCGCCGACCCGACGCGAACTGGATGATCGGCAAGCCGATGCGTAAGTCCGAGGCCGACTCGCTCACCTCCGCCGGACTGGAGGTGGTCTCGAACTACCAGTTCGGAAAAGGAGCGACGTCGGATTGGCGCGGTGGGTACGCAGCGGGCGTGAAGCATGCCAAGCGCGGCCTCGAACTCCACACGGCTGCCGGAGGTCCCGCGGACCGCCCGATCTACGCGTCGATCGACGACAATCCCACCGCGGTGGAGTTCGCGACTCTGATCGCGCCGTACATCCTGGGTTGGCAGTCGGTGATCGGGGCCGAGAACACCGGCATCTACGCCAATTCGCCCACCATCGAATTGGCCTCGGTAGCCGGTCTCGGCCAGTGGTATTGGCAGCACAATTGGGGGACACCGAAGGGCTTCGTTCACCCCGCCGCGCATATTCATCAGATCCGAATCGACAAGGATTCTGTCGGCGGAGTCAAAGTGGACATCAACAATATTCTCAAAGCCGATTATGGGCAGTGGTCGAAATCCGCTGCCGATATCACCTGAATTACATCGATGTAATTCCGCGGTGTTTGTCGCATTCCACGATGTAAGTCGACTGTCCGAAACACCTTCGAAATGATTTCGCCCCCGGCTGACGAACAGCCGGGGGCGAAATGCGTTGTGCGCAGGATTTACGGAACGTAGACCGTTCCGATGGTGGGCAGGAAGGTGCAGCTGCGGGGAGCGGCCGCGGGATCTTCCTTCGACTGCGTGGTGATCGAGCCGGAGACCACCGACAGGACGCGTCCGGGACCGGTATCGGCAATGGCCGACAACGTTGCCGGGCCGTCGGCGTTGATCTTCGCTGCGCCGGTCAGGTCCTGCGTTCCCGAGCGACGGTTGTCGATGTTGAGCCAGGTGACGGTGAGCGGAGCGGACTGCTCGGCGGCGATGGGGGCGGTGCCGAGCGCAGTGAACACGAAGCCTGCCTGGCCCGCGGCCGGTCCGGGAGGAGGCAACGTGGCCGGGCCCGGTACGGCGAGGGCGGTTCCGACGGAATCGGCGGTGTCGGAGATGCACCCCTTGCCGAGCGTCGGGTAGAGGAATTGAGCGATGGCCGGTCCGTCGGCGGGCAGTTCCGGACCGCCGCCGCCGGATCCGTCCAGGAAGGTGATCACGGACTCGAGCAGCGACTTGACCTGCTCTGGCAGCTGCGCCGTTGCCAGCAGAGCGCGAGCCTGGCTCAACAGATCTGCGGCCGGAGCGGCTCCGACATCGGCGGGTCCAGCGGCAGCACCGACGATCGCGGGCGCGAAGGAGGCGAGCGCCTCGATGTCGGCCAGGTTGGGCATGGGCTCACCGGGAGCGGGAAGGAACTGAGCGATCAACGCGGCGGGATCGGCCGGTGCTGCAGGCAGATCGGCGGGCGCCATGGGCACCAGAGGCTGTGCGGATGCGCTGGTCGGCACGACGAGTGCGGCGGCTGCTGCAACGGCAAATGCCGTTACTACGCGACGCGTTCCGCGGGTACGAAGCACGGTGATAATCCCCATTCTGATCATGACGCGGGCCCCGGCGACAGCCGGTGCTCGAGGGGTCACTCTATGTAGCGCGATCCCCGATGTACAGCCGTTGACGTCGAACCCTCCCCATCGCAACTGTGCCAGGGCAGTCTATGTGGTCCACGCTGCGAATTCTCCGCAGGGCCAAACAATAGCCTGTTGCTGGAGTTATCAGTGTTAAAGGTGATGCAAATGTTACTCGTCAACCCATGTGGTTAGGGAAGGCCTGTGACGACCTATAAGCTTCGTTATCGATATACAGCACCGATACCGAACGGAACCGCACGCACAGTGAACCGACTCGTTCGGCTGGCCCCCGTTCTGTTGGCGATGTCGGTGATCAGCCGCTTCGTCTGGGCCTTCGTGACACCGAACGGCATGAACCTCGTCGATCTGCACGTCTACGTAGAGGGCTCGGCAGCGCTGCTGGGCGACAACCTGTACGACTACACCTACTCGGTGCAGACCCCGGACTTCCCGCTTCCGTTCACGTACCCACCGTTCGCCGCCCTGGTGTTCTTCCCACTGCATTACCTGCCGTTCACGGTGGTCGGCGTCGTCTGGCAGGCCGCGACCATGGCCGCGTTGTTCGCGGTGGTTCGGCTGGCGCTGTCGATGGTGCTGGGTGACGGGCGTGCCGCACAACCGCGCTGGGTGCGGATCGCGATGCTGTGGACCGCGCTGGGGCTGTGGTCCGAACCCGTACGGACAACTCTCGACTACGGCCAGGTCAACGTTTTCCTGGTGCTGCTGGCACTACTGGCTGTACGCAGCTCGCGGTGGTGGGTCGCAGGCGGACTCGTCGGCTTCGCCGCGGGAATCAAGCTGACCCCGGCGATCACCGGCCTGTACTTCCTGGCCACGCGCAGGTGGAAGGCCGCAGCATTCTCGGCCGTGGCCTTCGCGCTGACGGTCGCGGTCAGTTACGCGGTGCTCGGGCATCAGGCCGCCACCTACTTCACCACGTTGCTCGGCGACGCCGACCGCATCGGGCCCGTCGGTTCGGTCTGGAATCAGTCTCTGCGCGGTGCGCTGAGCCGGATCGTGGGCGAGGACGTGGGCCAGGGACCGCTGTGGATCGCCGCCGCGGTGATCGCCACGGTCCTCGCTGTGTCGGCATGGCGAGCAATCGATCGCCGCGACTACCTCGGAACCCTGGTCATCGTTCAACTCCTCGGCCTGTTGGTGTCGCCCATCTCGTGGTCGCACCACTGGATCTGGGTGATTCCGATGGTGATCTGGCTGGTGCACGGTCCACTGCGCGATATCGCCGGTGCCAAGCTCGTCGCGGGATACTGGCTGGTGACGGTCACGGTGGGGGTGCCGTGGTTGCTGGGCTTCTTCCAGGAATCGATCTGGACCATCCCTCGTCCCGGGTTCGAGGCGTGGGCGGGTGCCGTCGACGTGATCGGATCTGCTCTCTTCCTCGGCTGGGTCGTCTATGCGGGGCGCATCAGTGCACGATCAACTCGTCGATCCGACGCGCCAGATCCACATCCTTCTGCGTGAGACCACCGGCAGAGTGCGTCGAGAGCGTGAACGTGAGCGTCCGCCACCTGATGTCGATATCGGGGTGATGGTCCGCCTCTTCCGCGGCGTCGGCCACGCGGTTCACCGCCTCGATGGCTGCCGGGAACGAGCCCAGTTCGACGGTTCGCGTCAGGGATTTTTCCACCACCGTCCAGTCGGTGAGCTGGGCGTCCTCTATGTCGCGGTCGGTCAGCAGTTCGGTCATAGAAAGATGGTGGCATGTCCGGTACCCCTACCGCTGTGGTTGTCGCTGCCGCGTTGATCGAGAACGGCCGACTCCTGCTCGCGCAACGAACCCGTCCGCCGGAGCTGGCCGGCCGCTGGGAACTGCCGGGCGGCAAGGTGGAGCCGGGGGAGTCCGAGGACGCAGCGCTCGCCCGTGAGCTTCGCGAGGAATTGGGAGTCGAGTGCTCCATCGGTGCCGCGCTGAACGGCGATGTCGATCTCTCCGGCGGACTGGTGCTTCGTACCTACCGCGCGGCGCTCGTCTCGGGAACCCCTGCGGCGCTGGAACATTCGGCTCTGCGGTGGGTGGACGCCGAGACGCTGCCGACGATGGATCTGGTCGATGCCGACCGACTCTGGCTACCCGAGCTACTGGACATCCTGCTCACTTCGCCCGAGCGGTCTTCAGGCCCTTCTTGAGGTCTTTCTTGGTTGCGCCCGCCGATTCGAGCTTCTTCATTCGCATGATGACGACCGGGCATTTGATGCACCGAACCTTCTTGCGGCAGCATTTTTTCTTGGGCTTCATCCCCGAGACATCTGCGGCCTTTATCTTGCCCATGAGCACCAAGACTAATGGGTGGCGCAGGTCACAGACCTGAGGGTGGCGCGGGGCACGGTCGAACTACGGGTAAACTCGATCAGTCGCGAGAACCTCGCGGTGCAGCGCGCTTCTCTAGCGACATAAGCCCGCTAGCGAACAAGAGCCCGCATTCGACTCCAGGAGAATTTTTCGCGTGAGCGCCCCAAGCAGTGCAGACAACATCGACAGCACCACTACTTTTCGCAACGTCGCCATCGTTGCACACGTCGACCATGGCAAGACCACCCTGGTCGACGCCATGCTTCGGCAGTCCGGCGCGTTCGAGGAACGTGCCGAAGCGATCGACCGCGTCATGGACTCGGGTGACCTCGAAAAAGAAAAAGGCATCACGATCCTGGCCAAGAACACGGCCGTTCACAAGCGCAATGCCGACGGCACCATCACCGTCATCAACGTGATCGACACCCCCGGCCACGCCGACTTCGGCGGAGAGGTCGAGCGCGGCCTGTCCATGGTCGACGGCGTCGTCCTTCTCGTCGACGCATCCGAGGGCCCGCTGCCGCAGACCCGTTTCGTGCTGCGCAAGGCGCTCGCCGCGTCGTTGCCGGTGATCCTGGTCGTGAACAAGACCGACCGTCCCGACGCGCGTATCGAAGAGGTCGTCTCGGAGAGCCACGACCTGTTGCTCGATCTGGCGTCCGATCTCGACGACGAAGCGTCCGAGGCAGCCGAGCTCGCACTCGACCTCCCCGTCCTCTACGCCTCCGGTCGTGAGGGCAAGGCCTCGAAGGTCCAGCCCCAGAACGGACACGCTCCCGACGCCGAGAACCTCGACGAGCTGTTCGAGGTTCTGCTCAGCTACGTCCCCGCACCCAAGGGCAACGTCGACGCGCCGCTGCAGGCGCACGTCACCAACCTCGACGCTTCCGCGTTCCTCGGCCGCCTCGCCCTGGTCCGCATCCACAACGGTCAGCTCTCCAAGGGCCAGACCGTGAGCTGGATGCGTGAGGTCGACGGCGAGCCCGTCGTCCAGAAGGCGAAGATCACCGAGCTGCTGAACACGATCGGCGTCGAGCGCGTTCCCGGCGAGAAGGGTGTCGCAGGAGACATCGTCGCCGTCGCGGGCTTCCCGGACATCATGATCGGTGACACGCTCGCCGACCTGGAGAACCCGGTCGCTCTCCCGCGCATCACCGTCGATCAGCCCGCCATCTCGGTCACCATCGGCACCAACACGAGCCCGCTCGTCGGACGCGTCAGCGGCCACAAGCTCACCTCGCGCATGGTCAAGAGCCGCCTCGATCAGGAGCTCATCGGCAACGTCTCGCTCAAGGTCCTCGACATCGGTCGCCCCGATGCCTGGGAGGTTCAGGGTCGTGGCGAGCTCGCTCTCGCCATCCTCGTCGAGCAGATGCGTCGTGAGGGCTTCGAGCTCACTGTCGGCAAGCCCCAGGTGGTCACCCAGCAGGTCGACGGCAAGCTGCACGAGCCCTTCGAGGAGCTGATGGTCGACACACCGGAGGAGTACCTCGGTGCCGTCACTCAGCTGCTCGCCGCACGCAAGGGCAAGATGGTCCAGATGACGAACCACGGCGCAGGCTGGGTTCGTATGGAATTCATCGTTCCCTCGCGTGGCCTGATCGGTTTCCGCACCGAGTTCCTCACGGACACTCGCGGTACCGGCATCGCCAACGCCGTCTTCCACGGCTACGCGCCGTGGGCCGGCGAGATCCGCGCCCGCCACACCGGTTCGCTCGTCTCGGACCGTCACGGAACCGTCACCCCGTTCGCGATGATCCAGCTGGCCGACCGCGGCACGTTCTTCGTCGAGCCGGGCGCAGACACCTACGAGGGCATGGTCGTGGGCATAAACCCGCGTCAGGAAGACCTCGACATCAACGTCACCCGCGAGAAGAAGCTGACCAACATGCGTCAGTCCTCGGCAGACGTCATGGAGACCCTGGCCAAGCCCAAGAAGCTGGACCTGGAAATGGCCATGGAGTTCTGCGCAGGCGACGAGTGCGTCGAGGTGACCCCCGAGGTCGTCCGCGTCCGCAAGGTGCACCTCGATTCCAACGAGCGCGCCCGTGAGCGTTCGCGCAGCAAGACTCGCGACAAGGCTGCTCTGTAAGACTCATCTCGTGCGGGAGAAGCGACGTGTCACTTTCGTGGGGCGTCGCTTCTCCTGTACCGGTAGCCGATCACGAAGGAGATCCTCGTTGCGCAACGTGCTGATGCCGGCGGTTCTGGTTTCTGCCATCGCACTGGTACTCACTGCGTGCACCGCGGATCCGCCACCTCCCATCGAGAGCGTGGAGACGCCGGTCAGCACGACGATGGTTCCGGCCAAGACCGGTGATCCGGTGGTCGTCGCCATCGACGACGTCGGAATCGGATTCAACCCGCACTTGCTGGCAGATCAGTCGCCCGCAACGGCCGCGGTGAGTTCCCTGGTGCTACCCAGCCCGTTTCGGCCGATTCGAAACGCCGACACCGGGGTGACCACCTGGGAACCCGACCTGTCGCTGATGATCTCGGCCGAGGTGACCTCGCAGTCGCCGTTCACCATTCGTTATCAGCTGCGCAACGAGGCGCAGTGGTCCGACAGTGCACCCATCGCCGCCGAGGATTTCCGCTACCTGTGGCAGCAGATGATCACCCAACCCGGTGTGGTCGATTCCGCCGGGTACGCCCTGATCAGCGACGTCGCATCCTCGGGCGGTGGCAAGACGGTCGACGTGACCCTCGAATCGCCGTACCCGGCGTGGCAGCGCTTGTTCACGGACCTGGTGCCCTCACACCTGCTCAAGGACTCGCCCGGTGGTTTCCAAGGTGGTCTCACCGACAACGTGCCGGTCTCCGGATCCCGGTTCAACATCAAGACCGTCGACCAGGGTCGTGACGAGATTCTGCTCGAGCGCAACGACCGCTTCTGGGGCGAGCCCGCGTCGCCCGATCAGATCCTCATCCGCCGCGGCGGTACCCCCGCGCAACTGGCCGATTCTCTGCGGTCTGCCGACGCCCAGATCGCCCAGGTTCGTGGTGACGCGGCCTTGCGAGCCCAGCTCTCGGCAATTCCCGGCGTCCGCACCGACACGATCCGGCAATCCCGGGTGCTGTCGATGACGGTAAACGGGCGCGCGGCCAATATGTCGGATTCCATTGTGCGCCAGGGTATTTTCGGCTTGCTCGATCCCAATCTGCTCGCCACCGTCGGGGCGGGCGGTGGCGCGACGGATCGTCGAGCTGCAGCGCAGCTCCTCTCTCCCTCCGACCCCGGATACACCGCGACGTCGCCCGCTCCCATCGGCAGAACCGCGGCCCTCGACCTACTGCGACGCGCGGGCTTCGTTCCGACGCCCGACGCGGTGGTGACATCGACACCGAATGCGACCGCACCGACCACTGCAACCGCGCCGACGTCGACCGCCCCGGCAACCGGTACCCAGACCGCCGACCCGGCGACCACGAGTGCTCCGGTTCCGGGGGTGCCCCGTCTTGCCGACGCGACCGGTACCGCGTTGCGGTTCGTGATCGGTGCCGTCGAGAACGACGACATCGCGCTCGCTGTCGCGGGGACGGCTGCGGACGAGCTCGTCAGCGCAGGGATCGATGCGACCGTCACCCCACTGCCCGCCGACGAGTTGTATTCGACGGCGTTGACCGAGGGCACCGTCGATGCGGTGGTGGGCTGGAACAGCGCAGGAGTGGACCCGGCGACAGCGCTGGCATCACGGTTCGGCTGTGTCCAGGAGCCTGCTGCAGGCAGCGGCGACCGCGCGCCGGCCCCGCGAAATCTGTCCGGCCTGTGCGTTCCCGAACTCGGGCCGACCATCGACAGGGCTCTCGTGAACGGACTCGATCCGTCCGTCGCCACCAACGACGTCGAGCCCAAGCTGTGGTCGCTGGCGTCGACGCTGCCGATCATGCAGGACTCGTCGGTGGTGGCCGCAGTTCCCGGCATCACCGGCGTCTCCCTGACCGGCCCGATCGAGGTCGGCATCTTCGCCGACGCGGCGCAGTGGATACGGACGCCCTCGTGACCGATCGCCGCGGCGACACCGCGACCAATGACGAAGTGAGCACTGGATCGATGACAGAGGCAGTGACGGAGCAGGCGATGACGGAGCCGCAGCGGCTGCTGCTCGTGCACGCGCATCCGGACGACGAGACCATCACCACCGGCGGCACCATTGCCCACTACGTTCGTGCCGGGGCCGCCGTCACGGTACTCACCTGCTCGCTCGGCGAGGAGGGCGAGGTGATCGGCGAGACGTGGGCCGATCTGGTCGTCGATCGTGCCGATCAGCTGGGCGGCTACCGGATTCTGGAATTGCACCGTGCTCTCGCGGCGCTGGGCTGCAATCCGCCGCGCTTTCTCGGCGGAGCCGGCCGCTGGCGGGATTCCGGAATGGCCGGGACGTCTGCTGCCCGCAAGCCGCGTGCGTTCGTCAACGCAGACCGCGACGAGGCTCTCGGAGCGCTCGTGGCGGTGATGCGTGAGCTTCGGCCGCAGGTCGTCATCGGATACGACCCCGAGGGCGGTTACGGCCATCCCGATCATCAGCAGGTGCATTCGTTGGTGACCGAGGCCGTGGAGGTCTGCGGCACGGATTCCTACCCCCGGGCCGGGTCGCCATGGGAGGTGTCGAAGTTCTACTGGACCGTCACCGGTCAGGACCAACTGCAGTCGGGACTCGCCGCCATCGACGACATTCCGGCCGGATGGCGACTGCCCGTCGACGGTGAGTTGCCCAGCGTGCCCGAGAGCACGATCACGACCAGCATCGATATTCGCGGTGTGCTCGATGCCAAGCGGGACGCGCTGCGCGCACACGCCACTCAGGTCACCGTCGCACCGTCGGGACGCGAGTACGCACTCTCCAACGACATCGCCCAGCCGATCCTGCTGGACGAGCAGTACGTGCTGGTTCGGGGCACACTCGGCGTCGATGGGACGGGCAGGGAGACCGACCTGTTCGCCGGCGTACTAGGCTGTGCTTCGCATCACTGAATGACCACAGGGTCGATCTCATCACAGCAGGGGCGGAACACATATGTACAACTGGGTAGTGCAGGACGCCATCGTCGCGTTCGTCGATTCTCTCAAGCCGCAGTTCGGCGCGCAGGCAGATCTGTACCAATACGTTCTGGGTCAGATCGCCATGGGTGCGAGCAACTTGCTCACCTCGCTGGGATATCCGCCGGTTTCCTGAGTGCCGGTGCCCGGTTTTTCGAATGCGATGCACTGAAACAACCCGGGTCAAGGCAGTATTGGGCGCATGATCTCGAAGGCCGCATCCAATACTGTCGCCCTGGTGTCCTGGGCGACCGTCGCAGTACTGGTGTTCGACGGCTTTCTCTCCGGAATTCTGTCGGTCTTCTTCTTGCCGACGTACCTCGGTTCGGTTCAATTCCCCATCAGCGCACTACTCGGCGGCATCGCCAACGTCGCGCTGGTCCTGGCCGCGCGTAAGGTTGCCGAGCGGTCGATCTGGGTGGCGTCACCCCTGATCGGTTGGTTCGTCGCGGTGGTGCTGTGCATGCTGGGCGGCCCGGGCAACGATGTTCTGCTGCTCGCCGACTGGCGCACGATGCTGCTCATCATTGCGGGGGCGGGCCCGGCCGGTGTTCTGCTGTTCATGTTCCGGATGAAGGCGATCACAGCAAGCGTGCATGCCGACCCGCATCCCGAAGGACATCCTCGATCATCGTCGGCGTCAACAGTCCGGTGAAGGTGTTTCGCTGACTGACGTGGTAGCTGGCGAACACCGTGATCGATCCCAGCTCCAGTCGAACTCCATGGCCGAACTTCGGTGCAGGCCTGGGTATTTCCCATCCGTTGGTGGCCAGTATCGGAAGCAGGGACTGCCAGCCGAAGGCACCGAGAACGAGCACCGATCGCAACGTCGGACGAAGCAACCGCAGCTCGTCGTCCAACCACGGCCTGCACCTGTCTCGTTCGGCCGGAGTCGGCTTGTTCTGCGGCGGCGCGCAATGCACCGGGGCCGTGATGCGAACTCCGTTGAGCGTCAACCCGTCGCCGATATGTGTCGCGGTGGGTTGGCTCGCCAGCCCGACGGCATGCATGGCTCTATACAGCACGTCACCACTTCGATCGCCGGTGAACATTCGGCCGGTGCGGTTCGCCCCGTGTGCCGCCGGAGCGAGGCCCACTATCAGCATCGCCGCGTCGGCCGGTCCGAATCCGGGAACCGCCTTGCCCCAATAAGTTTCGTCCGCAAATGCCGCACGCTTCTCGGCGGCGACCTGTTCGCGCCACCGCACCAGGCGCGGGCAGGCGCGACATTCGGATACCGCGATGTCTAGTTGTTCGATGCTCTGCGGGCGTGCCTTCTTCATAGCGGGTCAGGTGCGCCGCAGCCAGATGTCTCCGGCTCCCGGGGTGACGGCGTCGATCATGGCCCACGCGTTCTCCACCGGGATGTCGATCACCTCGTAGTGGCCGACGCCTGCCGGAGTTGCCGCGACGATGGTCGCCACCCCGGCGCGGCGCTGGAAGAACGTCTGCCGCACCGTCCAGCCGATGATGCCCGCGGCCTCGAGGCTGTGCCGAGTTCTGTCCAGCGAACCGTGCTGGGTGATGAGCCAGCCGGGCAGCACTGCATGGCCCAGGCCTCGGTAGCGATCGTGAGCCAGGCCGACAGCGGCGACGAACAACACCCCGATCGCTGTCCACGCGAGAATCGGAATCGGCGCGCCGAAACACTGTGCGACTCCCAGGCCGGCGGCGATGAACAGCAGCGGAAGCGCTGCCCGGGTGTAACGGCGACGTCGCGCTGCGGGGCCGTGTCGCAGCAGTGGCCGGTCGGCGCCGCCGTGCAGACCGGCGTCGCCGAGCACCGTGGTCATCATGCGTAGAGCCTCGGCCTGCGGGGCCTGGGGGAGCAGCAGAGACGATTCCTTCTTCTCGGCGCTGACGCCGGTCATGATGGCGTCCAGGCGGGCACCGCTGACCGCCCGCAGCAGCAGCGGTTGCGACAGGGAGGTGCCGCGCAGCCGCTTCCGGTCGAGTGTCGACTGACGGGTACGGAGCAGTCCGTGGCTGACGTGCAGGGTGCGACCCTGGTCGGTGACAGTGAGGTTGGCGTAGGTCAACAGGTAGCGGACACACGCGAAGATGCTCGACACGACGAGCAGTGCGATCAGGGCGACGACGACGAACACGGCGATTCCGAACTGCTCGGCGGAGTCGATGCTGTTCGAGACCACCGACGACTCGGCCAGCGTCTGCCCCAGTCCGTACTGGAACAGCACGCCGACGGCAGCGGCGATGGTGACGATGCCGGTGATCGAGAACGGGGCGAATCGCACCCACGAGAACTGCCAATGGGCAATCTCCACTTCGGGATTCGGTGCCGCGGTGGGGATACCGTCGGCTGCCGGAATCTGTCCCGACACTCGCTGCAGCAGATCGACACGCAGTGCGGGGACCAGGGAGGTGTCGAGGGCATTGAGCTCGAAGGCCTCGCCCTTGCCCGCCTGCTGGCCGGTTCCGATCCGCAGGATCGACAATCCGAGCATCCGGTGCAGCACGTTCGCTTCCACGTCGACCGAACGAATCCTGTTGCGCGGGATGGACAGAACCTTCTTCTGCAGCACTCCGGTGCGCAGTTGCACATGTACCGGGCCGATCCGGTAGCTGGTGGTGAACCAGCGCAGAATTGCGAACACCACCACGACCGCGAGGATGCCGAGACTCCAGTAGTGGTTACCGCTCTGGCTGCCGACGAAGAAGGACAACAGCAGCACCGGCAGGATCTTGATGCCCTCGTTCACCGGGTGCACCAACAACATTCGCTTGTCCAGCCGTAGCCACGGTTGCTCTTCCTCGACGGCGAGGAGCTCCTGATCTGTCACGTTGCGTCTCCGACGGTGCGGCCGGCGATATCGGTCAGTCGGGCCACTGTCTTGTCTGCGACGTCTCGATCGAGTGCCGTGATCTTCACTGCTCCGGCCGACGACGCCGTGGTGACGGTGACCGTGGCCAATCCGAGCAGCCGATCGAGTGGTCCGCGCTCGGTGTCGACCGTTTGTACTCGCGAGATCGGCGCGATGCGGCGCTCCTGACTGAGCCAGCCGGTGCGGGTGTAGACCGCCGTGTCGCTGATCTCCCAACGATGGACGCGGTACCGCCACTGCGGCACGATCGCGATGTGCAGGGCCGCCAGCACTATCGATGCCACAAGGACGGCGACATGCGGCCACGAGGTCCATTTCGAGTCGACGACGGCCCAGACGATCTGGGCGACGAAGACCGGCAGCCACAGGAGACCGGCACTCAGAGCCCAGAGAAGACGTGCACGAGGAGACGGTTGCCACTGGGGGTCGGTCATCGTTGTCACGGCTACAAACCTAGAGGTGTCTTTTGGTATCCACCACCCCGAGTCGGAGTCGGGGCGGCAGCCTGAAGACCCTGCAGTGGCACGGGCGTACCGGGAAGGCGCATGATCGACGGGTGACTTCTCTACCGGATCCCGTACCAGCCCCCTCTGCGATGCGACGAGTGTTGCGTCGTGCCCGCGATGGAGTGTCTCTCAACGTCGACGAGGCCACGGTACTGCTGCACGCTCGCGGTGACGATCTGACCGATCTGATGGCGTCGGCGTCCCGGGTACGCGATGCCGGGCTCGAGTCCGCGGGCCGGCCGAAGACGGTGTCGTACTCCCGCAAGGTATTCGTACCCATCACGCGGTTGTGCCGCGACAAGTGCCACTACTGCACGTTCGTCACGGTGCCGGGCAAGCTCAATGCCGCCGGGCACGGGATGTTCATGGATCCCGACGAGATCATCGACGTCGCTCGCAAGGGTGCCGCGCTCGGGTGCAAGGAAGCGCTGTTCACTCTGGGCGACCGACCGGAGGAGCGGTGGCCCGAGGCCAAGGCGTGGCTCGATTCCCGCGGCTACGATTCGACCTTGGACTACGTGCGTGCCATGTCCATCCGGGTGCTCGAGGAGACCGGCCTGCTGCCGCACCTCAACCCGGGAGTGATGTCCTGGCAGGAACTTTCACGTCTCAAGCCGGTCGCCCCGTCGATGGGGATGATGCTCGAGACCACCTCGCGTCGGTTGTTCGAGGAGAAGGGACAGGCGCACTACGGCAGTCCTGACAAGGATCCCGAGGTTCGGCTGCGCACGCTGACCGATGCGGGCCGGCTCAATATCCCGTTCACCACCGGCATTCTGGTGGGCATCGGCGAGACGTTGCGCGACCGCGCCGAGTCGATCATGGCAATTCGCAAGGTGCACAAGTCTTTCGGGCACGTTCAGGAAATCATCGTGCAGAACTTCCTGGCCAAGTCCGATACCGCGATGCGGTCGGTGCCCGACGCCGGTCTCGAAGAATTCCTGGCGACCATCGCGGTGACGCGCATGGTGCTGGGCCCGTCGATGCGGATTCAGGCTCCGCCGAATCTGGTCGCACCGGAGGAGACTGCCGCGTTGCTGGGGGCGGGCGTCGACGATTGGGGCGGGGTCTCGCCCCTGACGCCCGATCACGTCAATCCCGAGCGGCCGTGGCCGAACCTGGACACTCTCGCCGAGCTGTCGGCAACGGCCGGATACCGGTTGGTCGAGCGCACTGCCGCGCAGCCGCAGTACGTTCTCGCCGGTGCACCGTGGATCGATCCGCGGATCTCCGCGCACGTGCGGGCGGTGGCCGATCCGGAGACCGGCATGGCTCGCGAGGGTGTGAACCCGACGGGTCTGCCGTGGCAGGAGCCGGACGAAGAGTGGGAGTCCTCGGGTCGGGTGGATCTGAACACCGAGATCGACACCCAGGGCCGCAACACCGAGACCCGCTCGGATCTGGCGAATGCGTTCGGCGACTGGGAATCGATCCGCGAGCAGGTCCGTGATCTCGCCGGGCTCGAGCGGGTGGATCGTGACCTGGTGTCGGCGTTGACGGCAGCGGAGAAGGACCCGGCCGGGTTGTCCGACGAGCAGTACCTCGCGCTGGCGACGGCCGAGGGTCCGGGCATGGATGCCGTTGCCGCGCTCGCCGACGATCTGCGCAAGCAGGTCAACGGGGACACCGTCACCTACGTGGTGAACCGGAACATCAACTTCACCAACATCTGCTACACCGGGTGCCGTTTCTGCGCGTTCGCTCAGCGCAAGGGCGACGCCGACGCGTTCACACTGTCCACCACCGAGGTAGCCGATCGCGCGTGGGAAGCGCATGTCGTCGGAGCCACCGAGGTGTGCATGCAGGGCGGAATCGACCCCGAACTGCCGGTGACGGGGTACGCCGATCTGGTGCGGGCGGTGAAGGCCAAGGTGCCGTCGATGCACGTGCATGCGTTCTCGCCGATGGAGATCGTCAACGGGGCCTCGCGCGGCGGTCAGTCGATCCGCGAATGGCTCACCGAGCTCCGGGCCGCCGGCCTGGATTCGATTCCGGGTACCGCCGCGGAAATCCTCGACGACGAGGTCCGCTGGGTGCTCACCAAGGGCAAGCTCCCTGCCGCCGAGTGGATCGAAGTGATCACCACCGCGCACGAGGTGGGGCTGCGGTCGAGTTCGACGATGATGTACGGGCACGTCGACAACCCGTCGCACTGGGTCGGTCACCTGAACGTGCTCAAGAAGATCCAGGACAAGACCGGTGGATTCACCGAGTTCGTGCCGCTGCCGTTCGTGCACCAGTCCTCACCGTTGTATCTGGCCGGGGCGTCGCGGCCAGGACCGACCAACCGGGACAACCGCGCGGTGCATGCTCTGGGCAGGATCATGCTGCACGGCCGGATCGACAACATTCAGACGTCGTGGGTGAAATTGGGAATCACGGGTACACAGGCGATGCTGAACGGAGGCGCGAACGATCTGGGCGGGACCCTGATGGAAGAGACGATCTCGCGGATGGCGGGTTCGCAGAACGGTTCGGAGAAGACCGTCGCGGAACTGCACGAGATCGCCGACGGCATCGGACGACCGGTTCGTCAGCGCACCACCACGTACGGCCCGGCACCAGAGGTGTCGGTCGCCGGCCTGATCTGACCCTGGGTCCTGATTTTCTGAAATGGAGCTTGTCTGACATGGACGACCGTCGAGTCGCCGCGGTGCTGAGCAGCGCCGTCGCCATCATTCATCCCGTGCTCGACATCCTGGCCACACGTGATCCGATCGGACTCAAGGGGCGGACGTTCCGCGAGTCCTCTGCGGACGATTCGACCCTCGACAACGTCATCGACTTTCTCGCGAAAGCCTTCGACACCACCGACTTCCCGGGAACAGCAGGCTGGGAGAAGCTCGACAGCGATGCTCGTTCGCAGTGGTGGGTCAATCGCATCGGAGCTCTCAACACCGTTGCCGTCGCATTCCCCGGGGTGTTCGGCATCCTGGTGAACCGGCTGCCGATCCAGGACCTGCTCGGGTTCGCCAACCAGGCGATGGTGCTCGTGGCGGTGGCCCGCGAATCCGGAGTGACCGACCGCGAGACGCACGTGGCGCTGCTCGGGTCGGTGCTGTGCAAGCGCGACCTGACGTCCTTGGCCGACAGCGCTCCCGCGAAGAAGGAAGAATCGCCGAAATCCGGCCCGTTCGCACTGCTGCGCGGAATGTGGCAGATCGCCAACGTGCTGCGCGACGTTGCCGGCGAACTGGAGAAGCGCCCGCATCCACGTGGGTTCTACCGCGTACTCGGAGCTATTCCGCTCGTCGGCGGCGTCGCCGGATACCTCGGTGAGCGGGGCGCGCTCTCGCGCGCCGCCAAGCAGGGCCGCAAGTGGCTGGCGGCGCACAAGAAGGCGTCCGCACTCGGTGCAGACGTGCCCGCGAAGCAGCTGCGGCGATAGCCGTTCGGGGCAGGTGAGGCCACCCTGGTCGATTTGCCCCATGTTCGGACGGCGATACTAGGATGCTCAGGGCGCGCGAGCGCCCACGATCGATACAGGAGGGGAGAGCAGCAGTGACCTACTCGATTGCAGAACCGTGCGTAGATGTACTGGACAAAGCGTGCATCGAAGAGTGCCCGGTGGATTGCATCTACGAGGGTAACCGAATGCTGTACATCCACCCCGACGAATGCGTCGACTGCGGGGCCTGCGAGCCCGTGTGCCCCGTCGAGGCCATTTTCTACGAGGACGACGTTCCCGAGCAGTGGAGCGCCTACGTCGGTGCCAATGTCGACTTCTTCGACGACCTGGGATCTCCCGGCGGTGCCGCGAAGCTCGGCAAGACCGACTACGACCCGCCGTTCATCAAGGCTCTGCCTCCCATGGGCGAGAACTGACGCCTTGGCACGTAGAGCGGTGGCAGCGGCGCTGCCCGATTTTCCCTGGGACTCGTTGACCGCTGCCAAGGAGAAGGCGTCGGCGCACCCGGACGGCATCGTCAACCTGTCGGTCGGGACGCCGGTGGATCCCGTTGCCGAGGTCATCCGCACGGCACTGAATTCGGTTGCGGACGAACCCGGATACCCGACGACCGTCGGTACCGTTGCGCTGCGGGAGGCCGCGGTGGCTGCGCTCGAGCGCCGCTACTCGATCACCGGCATCGGGGTCGACACGGTGCTACCGGCCATCGGCACCAAGGAAATGATCGCTTGGTTGCCGACTCTGTTGGGTCTGGGAGCCGACGACCTGGTCGTCATCCCCGAATTGGCCTATCCCACTTACGAAGTGGGTGCCCTGCTTGCCGGTGCTCGTATTCTGCGGGCAGACGGTCTCTCGCGACTCGGACCGGAGCGCGCGTCGTTGATCTTCGTCAACTCTCCGTCCAACCCGACGGGGAAGGTGCTCGGCGTCGACCACCTGCGCAAGGTTGTCGACTGGGCCCGCGAGCGCGACGCCATCGTCGTCTCCGACGAGTGCTACCTGGGACTGACCTGGGACGCCGACGCCGTATCGGTACTGGATCCTCGCGTGTGCGACGGTGATCACACCAATCTGCTTGCCGTGCACTCACTCTCGAAGACCTCGAACCTGGCGAGCTACCGCGCAGGGTTCGTCACCGGCGACGCGTCCCTCGTGGCCGAGTTGCTCGAGGTGCGCAAGCACGCCGGCATGATGGTGCCGCTGCCGATCCAGGCCGCCATGACCGCGGCTCTGGCCGACGACGAGCACGAGAGCATTCAACGCGAGCGATACCGCGCCCGGCGCACCGTGCTCAAAGCTGCCGTCGAGGCAGCCGGATTCACCGTCGATCACTCCGAGGCCGGGCTCTACCTGTGGGCCACGCGGGGCGAACCGTGCCGCGACACCGTCGACTGGCTCGCCGAACGCGGCATCCTCGCCGCTCCGGGAGAGTTCTACGGGCCGGACGGCGGACAGCACGTGCGAATCGCACTGACGGCCACGGACGAGCGCATCGAGGCTGCGGCCACTCGCCTGCGCGGCTGATTCCGGTGGACACTCAGGTCGGTTGGACCCGGCTCGGACTGGGTGTTCTCATGTACGCATGACCCTCACCCTGCTGCTCAGCTTCGCCGGCGTGTGTTTTCTGCTGGCGATTCTGCCCGGGCCCGATTCGTTTCTGGTGCTGCGGTACAGCATCGGCGGCCTCAAGCCCGGGATCGCGGCGGCGATGGGCGTCGCGATCGGCGGACTGTTCTGGGCCGTGCTGGTAGCTGTTGGGCTGGCGGCGATCGTCGAGCAGTCGGCGACGGCGTATCGCGTGGTCAAGATTCTCGGCGGGCTGTATCTGCTGTACCTGGGCGTGAAGGCGTTTCGGGCACGCCGAAAGAACAAGGTGGCCGGTGAGCCGCTGGTGCCGGTCGCTGCGGCGGCATGGTCGGCGTTCGGTGCCGGAGTTCTCTCGTGTGCGCTCAATCCGAAGGTGGGACTGTTCTACCTGGCCGTGGTGCCGCAGTTCCTCACCGTGGTCACGTTCACCGGCGCAATGACGCTCGGGCTGGTCGAGGTGGTGGTGGCCGCCCTGGTGATGGGAGTGTTCTCCGTCGTCGCCTCACGCGCGGTCGCGTTGCTGCGCAAGCCGGCGGTGACCGACTGGCTGGACCGCATCAGTGCCGGATTCCTGGTCGCCCTCGGCGTCGGAACCGTCGCGTCCTCGGCCTAGCGGCGACAGCGGTCAATCGAGGTCGGGCTCGCCCACATCCCAGCCGCCGCGTCGGATGCGCAGGATGTAGACCAGTTCGTTGCTGCCGAATGCTTCGACGGTGGTGAAGCGCTTCGGCTCGGTGTTGACCTCGGGATTGCGTGCGTGGGCTTCCTCGTAGAGCTGGGTGGCTCGGAGATCCGCGAGTTCGACTCGGGTCCAGAAATCGTCGGATTGGACCGAGTAGACCAGCCTCGGCGCGCCGTCGGTGACGTGCGCGATGTCGATGGCGTCGTCGTCCGAATCCTCGTCTTCGAGATCCAGGTCGAGTTCGTCCTCGGAGTCGGTGTCCTGCTCGGCGTCGGTTCCGATCAGATAGACGCCCGCCTGCAGGTCACCGGCGGCGACCGTCATGTACTCGGCGTAATCGCCGGTGTCGATTCCGTCCACGTCCATGTATGTACGGTAGCCATGTGCTGCTTCGTTCACTGAACCCACTCGCCGTTGCGCGGGGAGACGATATTCCCGACGCCATCACCATCGACGGAGTCTCGCTTTCTCGCGCCGACATCCTGGGTGCGGCGACCTCGGTTGCCGAACGTATCGCGCGGGCAGATCGGCTCGCGATCTACGCAACGCCGTCGGTCAAGACGGTGCTCGCGGTCGTCGGTGCCCTGATCGCTGGGGTCACCGTGGTGCCCGTTCCGCCGGACGCGGGTGTCGCCGAACGCGAGCACATCCTCCGTGACTCGGGTGCCCAGGCGTGGCTCGGCGAAGCTCCGCCCGATACCGCCGGGCTCGAGGTTCTACCGGTGCGTCAGCATGCGCGGTCGTGGCACAGCTACGCCGAACCGCAGCCATCGTCGATCGCGTTCGTGCTCTACACCTCCGGTACCACCGGTCCACCGAAGGGCGTCCTGATCTCTCGCAGCGCAATCGCCGCCGGCCTCGACGCATTGGTGGAGGCGTGGAGCTGGACGTGGAAAGACACTGTGGTGCACGGGCTTCCGTTGTTCCATGTGCACGGTCTCATCCTCGGGGTCCTCGGCCCGCTGCGGGTCGGCAGCCCACTGATTCACACCGGTAAGCCGACTCCGGAGCTCTACGCGGCAGCGCGTGGTTCCCTCTACTTCGGGGTGCCGACGGTATGGTCGCGGGTCGCCGCCGACGAGACGTCCGCCCGAGCTCTCGCGGACGCCCGACTGCTGGTCTCCGGCAGTGCGCCGCTTCCGGTACCGGTGTTCGAGAAGCTGCGTGAACTCACCGGCCAGGCCCCGATCGAGCGGTACGGCATGAGCGAAACCCTCATCACCATCAGCACCCGCGCCGACGGTGAGCGTCGCCCGGGCTCGGTGGGGCTACCGGTCGCAGGCGTCGAAACCCGACTGCGCGGCGAGCAGGGCGAAATCCTGCCCCACGACGGTGAATCGATCGGTGCACTCCAGATCCGTTGCCCCATGCTGTTCGACGGCTACCTGAACAACCCGGAGGCGACAGCGAAGACTTTCACCGAGGACGGCTGGTTCGACACCGGAGATGTCGCTCTCATCGAGCCGGACGGCTTTCATCGCATCGTCGGGCGCGCGTCGACGGACCTGATCAAATCCGGCGGCTATCGCGTCGGCGCGGGGGAGATCGAGACGGTGCTGCTGGGGCATCCGAGCGTGGACGAGGTCGCTGTCGTCGGCTTACCGGACGACGACCTGGGCCAGCGCATCGTGGCCTTCGTCGTGGGCACCGATGTCGATGATCGGGTGCTCATCGATCTGGTGGCGACCGAGCTGTCGATTCACAAGCGGCCCCGAGAGATTCGCGTGGTCGACTCGCTGCCGCGCAATGCCATGGGCAAGGTGCAGAAGAAGTTGTTGAGCTAGTCGTCGCGGGAGTGGAGCCTGCGGAATGACCCAAAATGGCTCAGCGTCAGCGCGGGGTACGAGGCGGCGATTAAGTTCGGGGTATGACCTCACTCGACGGCGCACGCATTCTCGTATTCGGTGCCAGTGGTGGGCTGGGGTCCCCGATTGTCGACCAGCTCGCCGAAGCCGGTGCTCGGTTGACCGTCAGCGGTCGCAGCCTCGAGTCCTCGGATCATCACGTGGTGAATGCCGATCTGACGCTCCCGGATTCGGGTCGCTCGGTGATCGCAGAGGCCGTCGAACACCACGGCGGTCTGGACGGGATCGTGATCGCCGCCGGTGTCGTGGCGTTCGGGCCGGTGACCGAAGTGGACGACGACACCGTCGACGAACTGCTGCTGCTCAACTACCTCGCGCCGCTGCGCATCATGCGCGAAGCGTTGACCACACTCGATCAGGGCGGCTTCGTCCTCAACATCAGTGCGGTGGTGGCCGACAAGCCGATGCCGAACATGGGTGCCTATTCTGCGAGCAAGGCCGCGGTGAGTGCGCTGCTGAAAAGTGTTCGCACAGAAGCCCGTAAGTCGAAGATCAGGATCGTCGATGTGCGGCCACCGCACACCGAGACCGGCTTGGCCACTCGGCCGATCGCCGGGCAGGCACCGAAACTGCCACAGGGGCTGACCCCGGAGTCGGTGGCAGCGCGCATCGTCGCGGCCATCACCGACGACGAGACCGACGTCGGCGCGGACCAGTTCTCGTAGGCGAGACGTTCCTAGGCTATTGTCGGCTTCGTGACCGAGACACATGTGACCGACGCAGCCAGAAGGCTCGTTCGTCGTCGCACCATCGACTTCGGTCTCGTCTGCACCTCCTCCTGTTCGTAACAGTCGATCGAACCCATTCCCGACGGGCTTTTTGCGCTCCTCGGGTAGTTCCGGCAACCCTCGAATCGAACAGGAATTCTCATGACCACATCTGTTTCTCATCTCGGCGGCGTCATCGCTGCCACCGATGACGCCGTACAGGCCGACGCGAAGAACGCCCAGGTCGTCTTTCGTGGTTCGGCCACCGCACACGACGCCGTCGCCAGCACCGTCACACTCGGCAAGTACAGCGTCGAGGTCGACGAGCCGCCGGCCCTCGGCGGGGAGAACAAGGCCGCCAATCCCGTGGAGTACTACCTCGCGTCGCTGCTTTCCTGCCAGGTGGTCACCTATCGCGTCTGGGCCGAGAAGCTGGGCATAATCGTCGACGACATCAGCGCAAAGGCCGAGGGAGATCTCGACGTGCGCGGATTCTTCGGGTTCGACGACGCGGTGCGCCCAGGGTTCGGCGAGGTGCGCGTTGTCGTCACGGTCACGGGGCCGGAGACGCGGGAACGGTACGAGGAGCTGCAACAGGCCGTCGACGATCACTGCCCGGTGCTGGATCTGACGCGCAATCCCACCCCGATCCACACCGTTCTCGAAACGGCCTGAGGTCATGAGCGAACGGACATTCGGCCTACGTACCAGAGCAATTCACGCCGGAGCAAGGCCTGATCCTTCCACCGGTTCGCGTGCTGTGCCGATCTATCAGACGGCGAGCTACGTGTTCGAGAATTCCTCGGACGCAGGCGATCTGTTCGCTCTGCAGAAGTACGGCAACGTCTACAGCCGTATCGGCAATCCGACCGTCGCCGCCTTCGAGGAGCGCATCGCGAGCCTCGAAGGCGGCATCGGAGCGGTCGCGTTCGCCAGTGGGTTGGCGGCCGAGTTCGCGGTGTTCGCTGCTCTCGCGGGCACCGGGGACCACATCGTCGCGGCGGCCGGTCTCTACGGCGGCACGGTGACCCAACTCGACGTCACACTCCGCCGGTTCGGTGTCGAGACCACGTTCGTTCCGGGCACCGATCCAGCGGATTATGCTGCTGCGGTCACGGATTCGACCAAACTGATCTACGCCGAGATCATCGGCAACCCGTCGGGGGAGATCGCCGACCTCGAGGGTCTCGCCGCCGTTGCGCACGAGCACGGAATCCCGTTGGTGATCGACGCGACGATGGCGACCCCGTGGCTGAGCAGGCCCATCGAGTTCGGTGCCGACATCGTGATCCACTCGGCGACGAAATTTCTCGGCGGGCACGGTTCGACGCTGGGGGGAGTGGTGGTCGAATCCGGTCGATTCGACTGGGGCTCTGGCAAATTCCCGCAGATGACCGAGCCGGTGGCCTCGTACGGGGGCCTGTCGTGGTGGGGAAACTTCGGCGAGTACGGCTTTCTGACCAAGCTGCGCAGCGAGCAACTGCGCGACATCGGTGGTGCATTGGCACCGCAGTCGGCCTTCACCCTGATCCAGGGTGTCGAGACGTTGCCGCAGCGTATGGACGCACATGTCGCCAATGCCCGAGCGGTCGCCGAGTGGCTGGAACAGGATCCGCGCATCGACTACGTGAGATGGGCTGGGCTACACAGTCACCCGCATCACGATCGATCCGAGAGATATCTGCCCGCCGGGCCCGGTGCGGTGTTCGCCTTCGGAATCGACGGGGGTCGCGACGCCGGTCAGACGTTCGTCGAAGGTGTTCGAGTTGCCAGCCATGTCGCCAACATCGGCGACGTGCGTACCCTCGTGATTCACCCGGCCAGCACCACCCACCGGCAGCTGACCGACGATCAACTCCGCGGAGCGGGTGTCGGCCCGGAATTGATCCGCATCAGCGTCGGACTCGAAGACATCGAGGACATTCTCTGGGATCTGGATCAGGCCCTGACGCTGGCAACCGGAAAGGCACGCTCGTGAGTGAACGCACCTGGCAGGGCCCGTCCGCCCAAGAGCGTCAGCGCATTCTGCGGGAAACCAGGACGGTGGCAATCGTCGGTGCGTCCAAGAACCCCTCGCGGGCATCCTATTTCGTCAATCGGTATCTGTCGTCGACGAGCAACTACGAGATCTTTCTCGTCAATCCGACGATCACCGAGATCGAAGGAACAACGGTCTATCCGACGCTCGCCGACCTGCCGAAACCGCCGGATCTGGTCGACGTCTTCCGCAAGTACGACGACCTTCCTGCGGTGCTTGCCGAAACCATTGCAGCGCAGGCGAAGACGATCTGGCTCCAGCTGGGGTTGTGGCACGAGCAGGTGGCCCACGACGCCGAAGCCGCCGGATCGAACGTCGTCATGGATCGCTGCCTCAAGATCGAACACGCGCGATTCCACGGTGGATTGCATCTGGCCGGATTCGATACGGGAGTGATCGATTCGCGTCGTACACGGGGGTAGGCGAGCCGCACGCCTCACCACGTCAGGACGGTGTTGTCCTCGAACACCAGTCCGGTGGGTCCATCGGCGTCGAGGGTGGCGAGCCGAATCGCAACGGCCGCACCCTCGTCCGGCGATCGTGTTCCGCGGAATCCGTTGAAGTCGGTGGCGACGTGCCCGGGGGCTGCTCCGTTCACCTTGATCGGGGTATCGGCAAGGTCTCGGGCGTAGTGAACGGTGAGGGCGTTCAGGGCGGTCTTCGAGCTCGAATACGCCATCGACGGCGTGCCCACCCATGCACCGTCCTCGCCGATGGAACCGCGCTTGCTGGTGACGTTGACGATCCGACCGGCCGGGGACTTTCTCAGTAGCGGCAGGAATGCGTTGGTCACATCGACGACGGCAAAGACATTGACGTCATACACCTTTCGCAGATCCGACGAACTCTCCTCGGTAGGGCGGTGATACCCGACGTTGACGCCGGCGTTGTTGATCAGAGCGTCGAGGTGGCCCACTTCGGTGTCGATGTGTCGGACGGCCTCGTCGATGTCGTCGGTCGAGGTGACGTCGAGCCGAATCGGGCGTATGTCTCCGTCGATCCCGGTGGCCGCTGTGACGCCCCCGGCGAGATCTCGCGAGCCCAAGTAGACGACAAAGCCCTGGGCGGCGAGGCCGCGGACGATGGCAAGGCCGATGCCTCGGTTGGCACCCGTGACGAGAGCGGTGTGTGTTGTCATGTCAACACAATGCACCCGGTTGTGTTGTCATGTCAACAGTGGGTGGATAGGCTGGCGCAATGACGCTGTTGAACGAATCCGAGATGGCCCTGTGGCACGTATGGAAGCGGGCGCAGGACGCCGTGTGGACTCGCGTCACCGCGGAGATTGCGGACGAAACTGGCCTGTCGGACCAGGATTTCGCGGTTCTGACCCGAGTGCACGAGATAGGGGATGGGGTGCTGCGGCAGAGCGCCTTGGCCGCGTTGCTCGAGTGGCATCGCAGCCGGCTGTCGCACCATCTGACCCGAATGGCCGACCGCGGACTCATCACTCGACGTCAGGTCGACGGGGGAGTGAAGGTATTTCTCACCACCGCGGGTCGCGATGCCGTCGTGCGCGCTCGGCCCGTTCACGCCGAGGCGGTCCGACGGCATCTGCTCGACGCGATCCCGGTTTCCGAGCGAGCGGCATTCGAGCGAATCCTCGTCGGCCTCACGCTTTCAGCAGGCGACCGCTGATCACTGTTGCCAGACCGCGCGGGGCGAGGCGCACGCTGCCTGCGCTGATCCTGTTGGACAGACCGGACACGACACTGGCCGGAGTGCGACGAGAATCCAACGCGCGCAATGCCGTCGAGACAACTTGCTCGGATGTCTGAAAGTTGCCCACCGCGGCGTCTTTCGATCCCACGACGTCGAAGAACTCGGTGCGCGTCGGGCCGGGGGAGAGTGCGAGGACTTTCAACGACGAGGTGCGGTACTCGAATGCCAGAGCCTCGGTGAAGTTCAAGACGAACGCTTTTGTCGCCCCGTACACGGCCATGTTGGGCGTCGGTTGATACGCAGCGGTACTCGCCACGTTGATCAGCGCACCGGTCAAGTTCGGCAGGAATGCGTGAGTGAGGTCGACCAGCGCACTGACGTTGAGGGCGATCTCCGCGGCCACGCGCTCCGGATCCTCGTCGGCGAACCGGCCGTGCGTTCCGAAGCCAGCATTGTTGACCAGGGAAGTGGGAGTTATCCCTTTCTCGGCCAACGTGGTTCGGAGTGCTGCACCGACTCCAGGTACGCCCAGGTCCATCGCCACGACGGTGGCAGTCACGCCGTGGTCGGCCTCGATGCTACGAGCGAGCGCCTCGAGCCGATCGGCCCGCCGCGCCACGAGGACGACGTTCTCGCCGCGTGCGGCGAATCGGGTGGCGAATTCCTCGCCGAGGCCTGAGCTTGCTCCGGTGATGAGCACTGTGGAAGTCATGAGCGCAAATGTAGGCAGTGTCAGCATTGTTGTCAATGCCAACATCCCCTAGGGTGAGTACATGGCAACGCGGCGCTACCACCACGGTGACTTGCGGGCGGTACTGCTCGACGCGGCCGAACGGAGCATTGCGCAGGGTGGCGTCGACGCGCTCTCGCTGCGGCAGTTGGCCAGAGATGTCGGAGTCAGTCACGCCGCCCCGGCTCGGCATTTCAGAGACAAACAGGCATTGTTGGATGCGCTGGCGCTACACGGTTTTCAGGAGATGAACCGCCGGATGGCCGCCGCTGCGACCGGTCCCGGTGAGCTGATGTCGCGGTTTCGTGGCGTCGCACGTGCCTATCTCGGATTCGCCGTCGAGCATCCCGAACTGCTGGATGTCATGTACAGCACCAAACACCACCCCGATGCCAGCGAAGACCTGAAAGCTGCTGCGGGCCAGAGTATGACGGCAACCGAAGCGTTGTTGAAGGACGCCATTGACGCCGGCATGATCACCGCGGCACCCACCGAAATACTCGCTCGGGTGGCGTTCGCGAGCGTGCACGGCCTCGCGGTGCTCGCCACCGGTGATCTCCTCGACGGCGTCCCCGTCGAGGATCTACTGGACGCAACCGTCGACACCCTGATGCGCGGGTTCACCTAGGTTGAACGGCATGACCGAATACGACCTGCAACGCTTCGTCGACGCCCAGGACCCCGTCTGGAATGCAGTGACGAAGGAACTGAAGGCGGGACGCAAGCAGACGCACTGGATGTGGTTCGTGTTCCCGCAGTTGGCGGGGCTGGGCCGCAGTGCCACTGCTCAACACTTCGGCATCGCCGATCTGACCGAGGCGGAACTGTACTTGTCTCACGAGGTGCTGGGGCCGCGCCTGAGCAAGGCAGCTCGGCTGACCGTTGGAATCGAGGGCCGGACGATCGACGAGATCTTCGGTTATCCGGACAATCTGAAACTGCACTCGTCCATGACCCTTTTCGCCGAAGCTACCAACGGCACGTCCGTTTTCGGCGAAGTGTTGCAAAAGTATTTCGACGGTGAATCCGATGGCGGAACACTCGACTTGCTCGACGAGCGATACCGCTAGCATCGCACCCATGACGACTCCACTCGCCGGATCCATTGCCTTCGTTCACGCCAGCTGGCACCTGGACATCGTCGACCGCGCGCGAGTGGGTTTCGCAGCAGAACTCGAGCGGCTCGGCCAGGCCGGGACGTCCATCGACGTCTTCGAGGTCCCGGGAGCATTCGAGATCCCGCTGCATGCGCAGCGGCTGGCCAAGACCGGGAAGTACTCGGCGATCGTTGCCGCCGCACTGGTGGTGGACGGCGGAATCTATCGACACGACTTCGTCGAGACGGCGGTCATCGACGGTCTCATGCGGGTGCAGCTGGATACCGACGTCCCCGTGTTCTCGGTGGTGCTCACTCCCCACCATTTCCACGAGCATGCCGACCACAAGGCCTTCTTCACCGCGCATCTCGAAACCAAAGGTGCCGAGGCGGCGAGAGCTGTGGTCAAAACTCTGGCGTCGCTGGGAACCATCGGCTGACGCTGGGGCCGACGCCATGGCCGATTCTGTGCGCGGGCCCGATTGCCACACTGCGCCTGGGCTTCACGAAGTACTCGCGGGACTCGAACGGCGAGAACCGGTCTTCCACCGCCGCGAGTACGGCACCACGCGGGAAGACTTCGAGCGCCTCACCGATCCAAGTTTTTGGGAGATCGGAGCTTCGGGTCGGCTCTACAGTCGCGAACACGTCTGGTCGGTCCTCGAAGACCGGTACTCGTCCGACCCGAGCGGTCGGCTCGACACGAATCGTGAAGTGTGACGGATGTGCCGACCTCTATCACGAGCTACCGACAGATTCTTTTTCGCGAATAGTGAAGCAGGGCAATAGTTTTCGATTCGACTATCATTGCCAGTCGAACGCATGTTCGATACACTTGGCCCATGACAACGGAGATCTGGCAACTGAGCGAGTCCGAGCTACTCGCCGACGCCATCGCCGCCTCCCATGACATTCAGTTGCTCGAAGCCCGCCGTATCGCCCTCGTCGCCGAAATCGACACCCGCGTGAGCCGCGAGAAGCTCGGCTTCCCGGGCCCCGCCGGCTGGCTGACCTCCACCACCCTGCTTTCACCGTCCAAAGCCACCAAGATCGTCGCCCTCGCCCGAGGACTGAAGAACTTCCCCGACATCGCCGACGCCGTCAACACCGGCAGCATGACCATCGACCACGCCGCCCTGATCCTCACCTTCGCCGAAACACCACCGAAGAACCTCCCGCAAGAAGGCCGGGACATCGCCCGCACCGCGATGATCACCGCCGCCACCGGGCCCGGCGCACGTACCGGCCGCATCCGTGAAGCGATCACCAAACTCGAAGACACCTACGGCAGCAAGAAACCACCCCCCGAGGACACCGACCGCAACGAACTGTTCGCATCGAAGATGCTCAACCAGCGGCTCTGCCTCAAAGCCGACTTCGATGCCATCACCGCAGAAAAACTCTTCACCGCCCTCTCACCGTTGACCGAACCCCGCCCCGCAGCCGACGGCACCCCCGACGAACGCAGCCCAGCCCAACGCCGAGCCGACGCCTTCGGGCAGATCCTCGACCACTACCTCGCCTCGAAGGATCGCCCCACCGAGGGCGGCGAGAGACCTCACATCAACCTCCACATCACCCTCCGCGACCTTCAGAGCCGCGGCGACGACGTCACCGAAGACGAAAATTCGCACGCTGCACACGAATCCGATACCGACGCCACGGCAGGCGACAGCACAGACACAGACGGCAACGCAGACGGCGACGGCACACACGAGAACGCCTCCACCGCAACCGAACCCGATGACCTCACCGGTAGTGCCGATGGATGTGACGGTGCTACGCGACCGAGCCAGGATCGCGGCGCGTATCGGGACCTGTTCGGTGACGGCACCACCGTCGGGTGGCTGCCGTGGATGGGGCCACTCTCCCGCAATACGTCCCGGCAACTGGCCTGCGATTGTCTTCTCACCGCCATCGTCATGGACGAGAACGGTTCCCCGATCAACCTTGCCCGCACCGCCCGCACCGTCAACGCCAAACAGAAACGCGCGTTGACCGCCCGTGATCACGGTTGCGCGTTCCCCGGGTGCGGCAAACCCGCAGCCTGGACCGAAGGCCACCACATCTGGCACTGGACCGATGGTGGCCCGACCGACATGAACAATCTCGTCCTACTGTGCGGATTCCACCACCGACTGATCCACCACAGTGACTGGGAAGTGTTCATCGGCGCCGACAACCACCCGTGGTTCGTACCGCCGGCCACCGTCGACCCCTACCGAGAACCCCGACAATCCCACGCCAGAGCCGGCCCCCACATCGCGTAAGCCCATGCAAACAATACAGCCCCGCACCGAGAACACGGTGCGGGGCTGGAAGAGGTTGGCCCTAAAGCTAATTCGAGAACGTAGCTCTCAGTCGTTGGCGTGCAACACTGCGTTCAGTTCGACTCCGGTGCCCTTCCACGGCACCACCTCGACCGCACCCGAGAGCGAGTTGCGACGGAACAGCAGGTTGGACTTTCCGGTCAGCGTCGCCGCCTTCACCACAGTTCCATCCGGTCCGCTGACCTTCGTGCCCGCGGTGATGTAGAGCCCCGCCTCGACGACGCAATCGTCACCGAGAGAGATACCGAGTCCGGAGTTGGCACCGAGCAGGCAGCTCTTCCCGACCGAGATGACGTTCTTACCGCCACCGGACAACGTCCCCATGATGGACGCGCCGCCGCCGACGTCGGAACCATCGCCCACAACAACGCCTGCCGAGATGCGCCCCTCGACCATCGAGTTGCCGAGCGTGCCTGCGTTGAAGTTGACGAAGCCCTCGTGCATGACCGTCGTTCCGCTGGCCAGATGAGCACCGAGGCGCACGCGGTCGGCGTCGGCGATGCGAACTCCGGTGGGAACGACGTAGTCGACCAGACGCGGGAACTTGTCGACGCCGTACACCGTCACGTGCCCGCGGGCGCGGAGCTTCGCGCGCACCGTCTCGAAGCCGTCGACCGCAGCGGGGCCGAAGTTGGTCCATACGACGTTGGCGAGCAGGCCGAACACTCCGTCGAGGTTCTGCCCGTGCGGCTGAACCAGCCGGTGCGAGAGCAGATGCAGTCGCAGATACGCATCGTGCGCGTCGATCGGGGCGTCGTCGAGGGAGGCGATGCTGGTGCGAACCGCAACGACCTCGACACCGCGCGCGTCGTCCGGTCCGACGAGAGAAGCGAACTCCTCCGGGATCTCGGATCCCTCGAGTCGAGTGGTGCCGGTCTCGAAGCCCGACCCGAGCTCGGGGCTCGGAAACCAGGTGTCGAGAACGACACCCGACGTCGTGATGTTGGCAATACCTACTGCTGATGCTCCCTGTGCGCTCACGGCAGGAAGAATACGCGGTGGGTTTCGTGCGCGGGTTCACCCGTCATCGCGGGTACGCGGACTGTTTCCGGAATCCGATCCTGATGCCGCGTCGGTTCGTTACCGATTCGACTGTCGAGTGTGATCGCATCGGGATGCGGGTGTACGGGTAGAGGGCGGGGGAGCTGACAGAGTTTCTCCGATGACCACCCGCATCGGCTCGCGCAGCCGTGGAGCCGCCACGGTGGTGGCGGACGGCGTCTCTTTCACCGGATTGGTGACGACGCTGGCCACGACGATCGTCCTCGGAGTCGCCCTCGGTTTGGTTGTCGCAGGAGCGTGGTAGACATGCCCATCGGCTGACAGGGGGTCGCCGAGTCTGGGGGGGCGTCATGAGTTCGAGCAAGTCCACACGCACGCGTTCGGCAGTAACGGTGATCGCTGCTGCGCTGATCGCCGTGAGCAGCGCCGTTGTCGGTTCGGGCACCGCTGCCGCCGATCCCAACTGCGCCGGAGCCGGCGGTTCGTCGGCCGTGGTCACGAGAATTCCCGGGGCAGCTCTCGAAGGCCTGGCCGTCGACGCGTCGGGCCGCGCCTACGTCACCGACATCGTCTCCGGCCGGGTGTACCGCATCGATGCGCCGGGCCGGGCCGCGTATCCCATCGCGAAGGTTCCGAGCGGCGGCGGCGGAGCTCTGGCCTGGATGCCCGACGGCACACTCCTGGTCGGCTACGGAGCCGACCCTCGCGTCTTCGTCGGCGACCTCGTCAAGGCGGCCGGCATCGTTCGACTCGACGTGAACACGCTTGCCGTCACCCCATTTGCGACCGGCCTGAGTGCTGCCAACGGACTCGCTGTCGCTGCCGACGGAACTGTGTACGCCACCAACGACTTCGGCTCGCTCATCGGTCGGATCGGTCCCGACGGTTCCGTCGACCCGGACTGGGCTCGCTTTCCGAGCGCCAACGGCGCTGTCCTGGACGCCGCTGATCAGTATCTGTACGTCTCGCGAACATTCGTGAACCCAGGGGTCAGCCGAATTCCGATCGCCAACCCGTCGGCACCGGAGAGCCTCCTCGACCTGTCGGGACTGGGCTCCTTCGCAGCCCCGGACGGCCTGACTCTCGATTCCGCCGGACGCCCCGTGGTGCCGCTCAATGCCGGCGGATCCGTCGTCCGCATCGATGCGCCGGGGGCCACCTGCGTGATCGGCACCGGTACCCGGTTGACGAGTGTTGTCGCCTACGGTCGCTCCGAACAGGGTTTTTCGAGCGGACGACTGTTCGGTGCAGGCTTCGACGGCGTGGTCCGCGAGATTCCGGGACCCAAAGCCTAGGGTTGTCGGCGTGACGCTCGAACTGCATGCCGACCCGATAGATCTCACTGCTGCACTGGTGGACATCCCCAGTGTCAGTGAGGACGAATCGCGCATCGCCGACGAGGTGGAGCAGGCGCTCCGCGAGCAGACCACGGGCTTCGAGATCATTCGGAGCGGCAACGCCGTTCTGGCCAGAACCAACCGCGGACTCGGATCGCGGGTGATGCTGGCCGGCCATCTCGACACGGTGCCCATCGCCGACAACGTGCCGTCGAGGCGGGAACACGACAGTGCCGAGGGCGACATCCTGCACGGGTGCGGAACCGTCGACATGAAGTCGGGGGACGCCGTCTTCCTTCATCTCGCGGCGACCATCGACAACCCCGCGCACGACCTGACTCTGGTGTTCTACGACTGCGAGGAGATCGCGGCCTCGCGAAACGGACTCGGCCGCATCGAGCGAGAACTGCCGGAGTGGCTCGAAGCCGACGTCGCCATTCTCGGTGAACCGTCCGGCGGTTTCATCGAGGCCGGGTGTCAAGGGACGCTGCGGGTCCGGCTGACGGCGTCGGGAACGCGGGCGCACAGTGCCCGTTCCTGGCTGGGAGACAACGCAATTCACAAATTCGGTGCCGTACTCAACCGGCTAGCTGCGTATCGAGCTCGCACCGTCGACATCGACGGCTGCGTGTATCGCGAAGGGCTGCAAGCAGTTCGGATCTCCGGCGGCGTTGCGGGAAATGTCGTTCCCGACGCCGCCGAACTGGACGTGAATTTCCGGTTCGCGCCGGATCGCAGTGTCACCGAGGCCGTAGAGCATGTTCGTGAGGTGGTCGACGGGCTCGATCTCGGCTTCGAGGTCACCGACTCGTCACCGGGTGCCCTCCCCGGTCTGAACCAGCCCGCGGCGGCTGCGCTGATCGAGGCTGCGGGCGGGCAGTTTCGGGCGAAATACGGCTGGACCGACGTGTCTCGGTTCTCGGCCCTCGGCATCCCGGCGGTCAATTACGGGCCAGGCGATCCCAACCTCGCGCACAAGCGGGACGAACGCGTCCCCGTCGAGCAGATCAGCCATGTCACACAGGTACTCCGGAGCTACCTCTCCGCCGGATAGCCTGGACGCCATGAACAGCGTCGAGGGCCCCAGCAGTTCCGAGGGACACACCGAGAAGCCGGCCAGACACAAGGGATCCGTAGTACTCCGGCGTGGCCGAAACACCGAGACGTCCACCTCCGATCAACGCTTGCTCGACGAGCGAGGACCGGGCAACTGGATTCACTCCGATACCTGGCGAGTGCTGCGCATCCAGAGCGAGTTCGTCGAGGGATTCGGCGCGCTCGCCGAGGTACCGAAAGCCGTGACGGTGTTCGGGTCTGCCCGCACCCCCGTCGACCATCCCGAGTACGCCCGAGCCCGGCAGCTCGGCACCGCTCTCGCCGAGGAGGGCTTTGCCGTCATCACCGGCGGCGGGCCGGGCGTGATGGAAGGTGCCAACCGCGGTGCGAGCGAGGCCGACGGTTACTCGATCGGACTTGGCATCGAATTGCCGTTCGAGCAAGGACTCAACGAGTGGGTCGATCTGGGCGTCAACTTTCGATACTTCTTCGTTCGCAAGACCATGTTCGTCAAGTACTCCCAGGCGTTCGTCTGCCTGCCCGGTGGCTTCGGTACCCTCGACGAACTGTTCGAGGCGCTGACCCTGGTGCAGACCGCAAAGGTCACGAAGTTCCCGATCGTGTTGTTGGGCAAAGACTTCTGGTCGGGACTGCTCGATTGGATCAAGACGACTCTCGTGAAAGAAGGCAAGGTGTCCGAGAAGGACCTCGACCTCATCCACTGCACCGACAGCGTCGACGAGGCCGTCCGCATCGTCCGCGAGGCCCAGCAGTGAACAATTCGGTAGCGAGCAACCCAGCAACTGGGGGACACACGCTCAGTGTCTGCGTCTACTGCGCGTCGGGTCCCGTCGACTCCTCGTTCATCGAACTCGCTCGAGACGTCGGAACCGAGATCGGCCGACGTGGCTGGCAACTCGTCTCGGGCGGTGGCAACGTCTCGATGATGGGCGCGGTGGCCGCGGCGACGCGAGCGGCAGGCGGGAACACCGTCGGCGTCATCCCGAAGGCACTCGTGCACCGCGAGGTCGCGGACGTCGACGCCGATGAGCTGATCGTCACCGACACGATGCGCGAGCGCAAGAAGATCATGGAGGATCGCGCCGACGCGTTCATCACGCTGCCCGGCGGTATCGGAACGCTCGAGGAACTGTTCGAGACGTGGACTGCGGGCTACCTGGGCATGCACAGCAAGCCGATGGTGATGCTCGATCCGTTCGGACATTTCGACGGGATGATGCAGTGGATAGATGGTCTCCGGTCGACCGGATTCGTGCAACAGCGAGCACTCGACGCACTGGTCAGGACGACGACGGTCGAATCGGCGCTGGATGCGTGCGCAACGTTGTGACAGGTCACGAACCTTGCCCGCGGAGTGAGATGCTCAAACTTGTTACCCTCAAGTAGGGTAAGAAATCTCACACCGTCTCAAAGGGGAGTTCATGGCTGTCGATGCCCGTCAGAAAATTGGAGTGACCGACCTCGCGGTCGCGTTGCCGAAAATGGTGACGGAGGTGCCGAGCCTGCTCAAGGGTCTGGCGGGATTCACCCGCAAGCCCGATCACAAGGTGTCGATCGGCCTGATCTTTCAGGAGGCCGCTGCCAAGAACAGCAGCCGCCCGTTCGTGCGGTTCGAGGGTGAGTCGACCTCGTACAAGGACGCCAACGAGGTGGTCAACCAGTACGCCGCAGTGTTCGCCGACCACGGTGTACAGCGCGGTGACGTTGTCGGCGTGCTGAGCAAGAACCGTCCGGAGGCGCTGTTCGCCGCGCTCGCTGCCGTCAAGCTCGGTGCCACCGCAGGCATGCTGAACTACAACCAGCGCGGCGACGTGCTCGAGCACAGCCTCGGGATTCTCGACGCGAAGGTCCTGGTACTGGACGAGAACGCGCAGGAAGCTCTCGATTCGCTCGATGCGGAGCCGAAGGTGGGAGCGGTGCTGCCACTGAAGAAGCTGGCCGAGCTGGCCGCAACGGCGTCCACGGCCAACCCGAAGGTCACCGCGGAGATCCAGGCCAAGGAGAAGGCGTTCTACATCTTCACCTCGGGCACCACCGGCATGCCGAAAGCCAGCCTGATGAGCCATTTCCGCTGGCTCAAGTCGATGTCCGGGCTGGGCAACATGGGTGTCCGGTTGCGCAGCAACGACGTCATCTACTGCTGCCTGCCGCTCTACCACAACAACGCACTGACGGTGACGCTGTCCTCGGTGCTCGCCGGCGGAGCCACCATGGCCATCGGCAAGCAGTTCTCGGTGAGCAATTTCTGGGACGACATCCGGGTCAACAAGGCCACCGCGTTCACCTACATCGGTGAGCTGTGCCGCTACCTGCTGACGCAGCCGAAGAAGAGTTCGGATCGCGACAACTCGGTCAAGTTGATCGTCGGCAACGGACTGCGCCCGGAGATCTGGGAAGAGTTCACCGAGCGGTTCGGTATCTCCCGCGTCGCCGAGTTCTACGGTGCCAGCGAGTGCAACATCGCGTTCATCAACGCCCTGAACATGAAGAAGACCGCGGGCATCTGCCCGCTTCCGTACGCCGTCGTGCAGTACGACGAGGAATCCGGCAAGGCCAAGCGCGGCCAGGACGGCAAGCTCCGCAAGGTCGGCAACGGGGAGATCGGATTGCTGCTGTCCAAGATCACCGACCGGGCACCGTTCGACGGCTATTCCGACGACAAAGCCACCGAGAAGAAGATGGTGCGCGACGGCTTCAAGGACGGTGACGCCTGGTTCGACACCGGCGACCTGGTCCGCAAGCAGGGCTGGATGCACGTCGCGTTCGTGGATCGCCTCGGTGACACCTTCCGCTGGAAGGGCGAGAACGTGGCCACCACCCAGGTCGAAGGTGCCCTCGGCGGACACTCCTCGGTCGACGGTGCCGTCGTGTACGGCGTCGATATCGACGGAACCGACGGCAAGGCCGGCATGGCGGCGGTCACGCTTCGCGAAGGCGAAACCTTCGACGGCAAATCGGTCGCCGAGCACCTCTACGACAAGCTGCCGAGCTACGCGGTGCCGCTGTTCGTGCGTGTCGTGGACAGCCTGGAGCAGACGTCGACGTTCAAGAGCCAGAAGGTGGCCCTACGCAAGCTCGGGTACGAGGAAGACAGTGCCAGCGATCTGTACGTACTGCGCGGCAAGTCCGGTGGCTACGAAAAGGCGTACGACGGGTACGTCGACGAGGTCGCCGCAGGTAAGGCTCCCAAAGGCTGAGCACCCGAAAGATGCGCGCGTGTCACTATTGATTTCATGAGCACCCTCTGCGGCAAACCGGTTGCCGACGACCGCGCTTTGGTGATGGCCATCGTCAATCGCACCCCCGATTCGTTCTACGACGGGGGTGCGAATTTCACCGACGATGCCGCGATGGCGTCGGTGCACCGGGCAGTCGCCGAGGGTGCCGACATGGTCGACATCGGCGGTGTGAAGGCCGGTCCGGGCGACATCGTCGACGCCGAGGAGGAGATCCGACGCGTCGTTCCGTTCGTCGAGGCCATCCGGGGTGCGTATCCCGAGCTGCTGATCAGTGTCGACACCTGGCGTAGCGAAGTCGCCAGGTTGGCCTGCGGAGTGGGCGCGGATCTGATCAACGACACCTGGGCCGGAGCAGACCCCGAGTTGGTGCGCGTCGCGGCCGCCGAGGGTGTCGGCATCGTCTGTTCGCACACCGGTGGTGCTGTGCCGCGGACGCGTCCGTATCGGGTTCGGTATGCCGATGTGGTGGCGGACGTGATCGCGGAAGTCACCGCAGCCGCCGAGAATGCTGTCGCCGAGGGGGTGAAAAAAGATTCGATATTGATCGATCCGACGCACGATTTCGGGAAAAACACCTATCACGGGCTCGAGTTGTTGCGGCGCGTGGACGATCTTGTAAACACCGGGTGGCCTGTGCTCATGGCGCTGAGCAACAAGGACTTCGTAGGCGAGACTCTAGGGGTAGAGCTCGTCGACCGGTTGGAGGGAACATTGGCAGCGACAGCATTGGCCGCAGCAGGCGGAGCCCGAATGTTCCGGGTGCACGAGGTTGCGTCGACCAGAAGAGTCGTAGACATGGTGGCAGCGATCCAGGGGCTCCGAACCCCGGCGCGGACGGTCAGGGGTCTGGCATGACACTTGCGGATCGAACGGACGTGACCATGGCATGGTCCGAGACCAACAGCTGGGACGTCCCCGACTGGACGATCGCCGAACTGGAAGCCGCGAAGGCGGGCCGGACGGTGTCGGTGGTACTCCCGGCGCTGAACGAGGAACAGACCGTTGCCGCGGTCATCGACACGATTCATCCCCTGCTCGGGGGGCTCGTCGACGAGCTGATCGTGTTGGACTCCGGTTCTACCGACGAAACAGCCGTCCGCGCGGCGGCGGCAGGCGCGCGAGTCATCAGCCGCGAGGAAGCGGTCCCCGGAATCGACCCGGTGCCGGGCAAGGGTGAGGTGCTGTGGCGATCGGTCGCGGCGTCGACCGGTGATCTCATCGCCTTCGTCGACTCCGATCTGATCAATCCCGATCCGGCGTTCGTACCGAAATTGCTCGGCCCGCTGCTGATGGGCGACGGCATCCACCTCGTCAAGGGCTACTACCGCCGTCCGCTGCGGGTCAGCGGAACCGAGGATGCCAACGGCGGTGGACGTGTCACCGAGCTCGTGGCCAGGCCGCTGCTCGCTGCACTGCGACCGGAATTGACGGGCGTCATTCAGCCGCTCGGCGGGGAATACGCGGGTACTCGCGAACTGCTGTCCGCGGTGCCGTTCGCGCCCGGCTACGGAGTGGAGATCGGGCTGTTGCTCGATTCGTACGACAGGCTCGGTCTGCAGGCGATCGGTCAGGTGAACCTCGGTGTGCGCAAGCACCGTAACCGTCCGCTGGTAGAGCTCGGGGCGATGAGTCGGCAGATCGTCGGAACGATGCTGAACCGGTGCGGCATGGTCGATTCCGGTGCCGGGTTGATGCAGTTCCGGGTGGACGGTGATTCCTTCGAGCCGTTCTCGACCGAGGTGTCGCTGATGGATCGACCGGCGATGAACTCGCTGAAGTAGTCGTGTCGGGCGGGCGTGACAAGATCGTGGCATGTTGACGCTGCTGATCTACGTCGTCGTCATTGCTGTCGTCGCTGCTGCGTTGTTCTTCGTGGCGTCGACGGTGTTCGGTCGCGGTGAGGAACTGGGCCCACTGCCCGAGGGAACCACCGCGACCGTGCTGCCCGCGGAGGGCGTCACCGGTACAGACGTGCGCGCGCTGAAGTTCCAGCAGACCGTGCGGGGGTACAAGCCGAGCGAGGTCGATTGGGCGCTCGAACGGCTCGGCGGCGAAATCGACATGCTTCGGTCGCGGTTGTCTGCAGCGGAGGCCGGCGCAGAGTTGGGGTTCAGGCCCTCTGTCGACCACGAGCCGGGCACGACCGAACCGGGCGAGCGGTGAGCGCTGTCGCCGGACCGGACGGCAGGCTGCGCTGCCCGTGGGGTGCCACCGACGACGAGCTGTATCGGGATTACCACGACACCGAGTGGGGGCAGCCTCTGCACGGGCGAAACGAACTGTACGAACGGCTGTGTCTCGAGGCGTTCCAGTCCGGCCTGGCGTGGATCACGATCCTGCGCAAGCGCGAGAGTTTCCGGAGCGCGTTCGCCGGTTTCGACCCGGAACGAGTGGCACGATTCGGCACCGCAGATGTCGAACGGTTGATGAACGATGCGTCGATCGTGCGTAATCGCCTCAAGATCGACGCTGCGGTGAACAATGCTCGGGTCATCGTCGAGTTGACCGACACCGACCTCGACACCCTGCTCTGGTCCTTTGCGCCCGAACCCAGGCCCGGGCGGCTGACGGAGTCCTCCGACGTGCCTGCCTCGACCTCCGAGTCGAAGGCTCTGGCCAAGGAGCTCAAGCGTCGGGGGCTGCGATTCGTCGGTCCGACAACCGCCTATGCCTTGATGCAGGCCACCGGAATGGTCGACGATCACCTGTCGGGGTGTTGTGTGCAGGTCACGAATACCGACTCCGATTCCCGGTATCGAGGTCGATAGGGAAGAATAGGACTCAACACCCGTCGCCCCGCGACGAAATTATCTTTTAGGCCGAGGCGCCGTGCTGATGGGCGCAGATCTGGAGGGAGCAGAGGATGGCGGCGATGAAGCCCCGGACCGGGGACGGTCCCCTCGAAGCAACCAAAGAGGGACGAGGAATCGTCATGCGTGTCCCGCTCGAGGGGGGCGGCCGATTGGTCGTCGAATTGACCCCCGACGAGGCCGCGGCACTCGGAGACGAATTGAAGGGTGTCACCGGCTGATAGTCACGTCGATCGCTCGTCGCTCAGCCCCGCTCGCCGTACCGGCAAGCGGGGCTTTGTGTTGTGGCGACGAGTGTTCGTTCCGGTGTGAGAGAGGTGCTCGATGTTGACCGATGTCGTCGATCTGCTGCTGTGTCCGCAATGCCGGGCACGCGACGTCGAATCCGGCATGGACTTCGGCGATACCGATCGGACGCTGTTGTGCGATCGAGGACATTCGTTCGACGTGGCTCGTCAGGGCTACGTCAGTTTGTCGACCGGAGACGGCGGCAAGTTCACCGGTGACTCGGCGGAGATGATCGCCGCTCGCGACACGTTCTTAGGGAAGGGCCATTTCGACCCGATCGCGGCGGCGGTCTCGGCTGCCGTTCCGTCGGACAGCGAGGTGGTACTCGACGTCGGGGTCGGTACCGGTCACTATCTCGCGGCTGTGCTCGACGCCCGTCCCGATGCCCGGGGCATAGGCGTCGACGTCTCGAAGTTCGCTGCGCGTCGCGCTGCGCGATCACACGTTCGTCTGGGGTCCGTGGTCGCGGATATCTGGAGTGGCCTACCGGTGCGAACAGAAACCGCGGCTGCAGTGACGTGTGTGTTCTCTCCGCGCAACGCCGCCGAGTTCAGCCGAGTTCTCGTACCCGACGGCGTGCTGGTGGTCGTGACACCCACTGCGCGTCACCAGCACGAGCTGCGGGGCCCACTGGGCCTCATCGGCGTCGAGGAGAACAAGACTCGCAGGCTCGGTGAATCGCTGTCCGGCTTGTTCGAGCCGGTGGCAGAATCCCCGCTCGAATACTCGATGCTGCTCTCGCACCACGACATCGAGACATTGATCGGAATGGGCCCGTCGGCGCGGCACGGTGACCCCGAGTCGCGGTCCGCTGCGCTGGCGCAGCTACCGGACGGCATCGAGGTCACCGCGTCGGTGACAGTGTCGACCTATCGCCGCCGCGCCAACGCTGCGTCGTAGACGGCGAGGGTCTGCTGTGCGATCGACGCCCACGAGAACTCGGCGACGGCGCGCTCGCGTCCTGCCTTGCCCATTTCCGTCGCGAGTGCGGGGTCGAGGGCGACTGCGTTGACGGTGTCGGCCAGGTTCCGCTCGAATACGTCGGGTTCGTAGGAGTTGTAGTGCACCAGGCGTCCGGTGCGGCCGTCGTCGACCACCTCGGGGATACCGCCGACGTCCGATGCCACAACGGCGGTTTCGCAGGCCATTGCTTCGAGATTGACGATGCCGAGCGGCTCGTATACCGACGGGCATACGAATACTGCTGCTGCAGTGAGTATTTCGCGGATCTTGTCGGTGGGAAGCATGTCCTTGACCCAGAACACGCCGCCCCGCTGTTCGGCGAGCAGTGCCACCGCGCGCTCGGTTTCCGCTGCGATCTCGGGTGTATCGGGCGCGCCGGCGCACAACACGAGCTGGATGGACGGATCGAAGTGGTGGGCGGCCGCGATCAGGTGCCCGACGCCTTTCTGTCGGGTGATGCGCCCGACGAAGGCGACGATCGGCTTGCTTCGATCGACGCCGATCTCGTCCAGCGTCGAGGTGCCGTGATCGGCAAACCAGCGCTCGGTGTCGATTCCGTTGCGCACCACGTGAACCCGGCTCTTGTCGAGTCGCGGATAGGCGTCGAGCACGTCTTTGGCCATGCCCTCGCTGACGGCGATGACGGCGTCGGCGTACTCCACGGCGTTGCGCTCGGACCACGACGAGATGCGGTATCCGCCGCCGAGCTGTTCGGCCTTCCAGGGCCGGCGCGGTTCGAGCGAGTGGGCGGTGAGGATGTGGGGAACGTCGTACAGCTCGGCTGCGAGGTGGCCTGCGAGGCCGGTGTACCAGGTGTGCGAATGCACCACGTCTGCGCCCGAGGCCGCGTTCGCCATTCGCAGCTCGGCCGACAACGTCGTCAACGCAGCGTTGGCTCCGGCGAGAGCGGGATCCGGGTCGTGCACCTGCGCAGTGTCGCGGGGCGCGCCCATACAGTGGATGTCCACGTCGCACAGCGACTTCAACTGCGCGGACAACTCGGTGACATGAACTCCTGCGCCACCGTAGATCTCCGGGGGATATTCCTTGGTCATCATTGCTACGCGCACGTGAACGAACCTACATTCCCCAGCAGTTGTGCGTGTACTGCTCGCAAGGTTCTCTCGGTGCGGATAGGTTGAGTGGGTGAGGACACAACCGCACGTACTAGGGATCGTGCTTGCCGGCGGTGAGGGTAAACGTCTTTACCCGATGACCGCCGACCGAGCCAAGCCGGCCGTTCCCTTCGGGGGCGCCTACCGACTCATCGACTTCGTGCTGAGCAATCTCGTCAACGCCGGTTACCTCCGGCTCTGCGTGCTCACCCAGTACAAGTCCCATTCACTGGACCGCCACATCTCGCAGACGTGGCGGCTGTCCGGGTTCGCCGGGGAGTACATCACTCCGGTGCCGGCGCAGCAGCGACTCGGGCCCCGGTGGTACACCGGCAGCGCCGACGCCATCTTCCAGTCACTGAACCTGGTGTACGACGAGGACCCCGAATACATCATGGTGTTCGGTGCCGACCACATCTATCGGATGGACCCCGAGCAGATGGTGCAGCAGCACATCGACTCCGGTGCAGGCGTCACCGTTGCCGGTATCCGGGTGCCGCGCAGCGAGGCATTCGCCTTCGGGTGCATCGACTCCGACTCCGACGGCAAGATCACCCAGTTCCTGGAGAAGCCGGCTCAACCGCCCGGAACCCCCGACGACCCCGATGTCACCTATGCCTCCATGGGCAACTACGTCTTCACCACCAAGGTGCTCGTCGACGCCATAAAGGCCGACTCCGAGAACAGCGACTCCGACCACGACATGGGCGGCGACATCATTCCGGCGCTCGTCGAAGCAGGCGTCGCGTCGGTCTACGACTTCAACGACAACGTCGTGCCCGGTGCCACCGAACGCGATCGCGGGTACTGGCGAGACGTGGGCACCATCGACGCCTTCTACGACGCCCACATGGACCTGGTGTCGGTGCACCCCATCTTCAATCTGTACAACCGCCGCTGGCCCATCCGTGGATCGGCCGAGAACCTGCCACCCGCGAAATTCGTTCAGGGCGGCTTGGCTCAGGAGTCGGTGGTCGGTGCCGGCTGCATCCTGTCTGCCGCCACCGTGCGCAATTCGGTGCTCAGCTCCAACGTCATGATCGACAGCGGCGCGACCGTCGAGGGCAGTGTCCTGATGCCCGGCGTCAAGATCGGTAAGGGTGCCGTCGTCCGGCACGCGATCCTGGACAAGAACGTCGTCGTGGGTGACGGCGAGATCATCGGCGTCGACCACGAACGCGATCGTGAACGCTTCAACGTCAGCGCCGGGGGAGTCGTCTCGGTCGGTAAGGGCGTCTGGATCTGAGTGCCTGCGGCAGCGGTGCGGTTAGGTGCCGCAGAGGGCACATAACCGCACCACTGCGCGGAGCGCACTCACGCTCTCGACGCGCAGATCAAACCGTCGCCGAGGGGCAGCAGCACGGTGGTTAGCCGCTCGTCCTCGGCGATCGCCCGCGCGGCGGATCGAACGGCCACCGCTGTGGCGTCGCGCTGAGTGGGATCGGCGACTCGTCCACCGAGCAACGCGTTGTGCAGCACCAGAACTCCGCCGGGGCGGAGCAGTCGAACGCTCTCGGCGACGAAGTGTGGATGGTCTGCGGGACTGGCGTCGATGAACACCAGATCGTAGGTGTCGTCGGCCAATCGGGGGAGCACGTCCAGTGCCCAGCCGTTGATCAACCGGGTGCGTGAGGGTGCAATTCCTCCGGCGCGGAACGCTTCTCGGGCCGCGCGCTGGTGCTCAGGCTCGGTGTCGATCGTGGTGAGAACGCCATCGGCGCGCATCCCGTCGAGCAGCCACAGCCCGCTGATTCCTGCGCCCGTTCCGATCTCGACGACCGTCTTGGCCCCGAGCATCTGGGTGAAGATACTCAGAATCGCCCCGACCGACGGCGGTACCGGGGCGGCACCGAGGTCGATGGCGCGCTCTCTGGCTGCGATGAGAACCTCGTCCTCCTGAGCGGAGTCTTCGGCGTAGGCGAGCATCTTCTCGGCGTTGGTCGGCACGCCCCGAGGTTATCGTGCCGGAGGCTCGATCTCACGCACACATTCTCAGGTGCGCCTCAGGTGATTCATACCGGACCCACACGCGGGTCGGTCAGGCTATGGAGGAATCGAAGGTCCGTCTCGATTGCGAAGTGTGAGCTGGAACATCCGAGGGTAGTCGTCGGTTGAGTCAGAAGGACGTACGCAGTCCTGAGCAGGAGGATCCAGCTATTTACAAGATCAACGGCGATCGCGACACCGCGCGTCTACCCGAGTCAGTACCCGCACCCGATGACCTCAGCGGAACCGCAGTGTTCGATGCGACCGGCGAGGACTCCACCATGCCGTCCTGGGACGAGCTGGTTCGCGAGCACGGCGACCGCGTCTACCGACTGGCTTACCGCCTGTCCGGCAACGCTCAGGATGCCGAAGACCTGACTCAGGACACGTTCATCCGGGTGTTCCGCTCCCTGTCCAACTACCAGCCCGGCACGTTCGAGGGCTGGCTGCATCGCATCACCACGAACCTGTTCCTGGACATGGTCCGTCGCCGTAGCCGCATCCGCATGGAGGCACTGCCCGAGGACTACGACCGCGTCCCCTCCGACCGGCCCAACCCCGAGCAGATCTACCACGACGCGCGGCTGGACCCCGATCTGCAGTCGGCACTCGACTCGCTGGCACCCGAGTTCCGCGCCGCAATTGTGCTGTGCGACATCGAAGGACTGTCGTACGAGGAGATCGGTGCGACACTGGGCGTCAAGCTCGGAACGGTCCGCAGTCGCATTCACCGTGGACGCCAGGCGCTACGCGAGTACCTTCGAGTGCACGGGAAGGTCGACTCCGGTCACGCAAGTGTCCACTAGCTACGAGGAGGGTTGGATGACGCAGGCGCGCAAGCCCCGGCAGTTCAGCTCCACCGAACATCTGGCCAGTGAGGCCGTTGCGGCATACGTCGACGGCGAATTGCGGATGCCCGCGTACCTTCGTGCTGCCCACCACCTCGCCGAATGCCCGGAATGCGCGGCCGAGGTCGAGGCTCAGCAGCAAGCGCGCAAAGCGTTGCGCGGGGCGGGTGAGATGTCGATGCCACACTCGCTGCTCGGCCTGCTCAGCCAGATCCCGTCGTGCGCCGGCGAGGATCGGCCGGCCCACACCAAGCGAACCTTCATGTCGTCCGTCGCCGCTGTGCGTCGTCGCCGACGCTGACGACAGCGAGATCTGCCCGACTCCTCACCTGCATCGAGCCGAGCCGACCGCTCGAGTGATACTGAACTCTCACACCGACGTATGCGAGGGGTAACCGGACGCGTGACATCGAATTCGACCAGCACCGAGACCGCAGGCACCGACCCGTCGGATTTCGAGGCCGCGCAGAACGGTCCGGAAGGTCCACGGTTGCCACCGCGTCCGGTGTATCGGCCCTCCGTCGATCCGGTGTCGGCTTCCGTGTTCGGACGTCCCGAGGACGTCGACGGCTCGTTCTCTCCGCGCCGGCCCGGCGAGCAATTGCCGTCGCGTGTATCCGTTCGACCACCCGATCCGATCCTCGCCGAGGCATTCGGACGTCCTGACGACGCTCAGGAATCGCTCCAGCGTGATCCCGACGCCCACGACGACGGCGACACCGCCGCGTCGGAGCCGGCCGATCCGTGGCGTGATCCTGCGTCCCGGGTATCTCTCGGCAGCGCAGCGGTCGATGCTCCACCACCTCCTGTGCTTCCTCCCGGAACCAAACTCGGTGTCCGCGACGTGTTGTTCGGACGGTCGGTATCGGTTCGAGCTCTCGTCGTACTGGGTGTCCTCGCACTCGTCATCGGCTTGGTCGGTGGCCTGTTCGGTCGCCTGACCGCCGAGGTGACCGGCGCACTGACCAGCCAGAAAGTGACACTGACCCAGTCCAGCGGTGACGACATCCCGCGCGGGCAGATCAGCAAGGTCGCCGACGCGGTCCTGCCGTCCGTCGTGTCGATCCAGGTGACGCTCGGAGAGACCGGGGGCACCGGCTCGGGTGTCGTGATCAGCGGTGACGGCTACATCGTGACGAACAACCACGTGATCTCCCTTGCCGCGTCCGACCCGGACAACTCGACACTCGAAGTCACCTTCTCCGACGGCACGAAGGTGCCCGGCCGCATCGTCGGCCGCGACACGAAGACCGACCTCGCCGTCCTGAAGACCGAGGTCGGCAACCTCACCGAGGCCCAGCTCGGTAGTTCCGGCGACGTTCGCGTCGGCCAGGACGTCATCGCCGTCGGCTCGCCCCTGGGATTGAACAAGACGGTCACCTCCGGCATCGTCAGCGCGCTCGACCGTCCCGTCGCGTTGTCGGGCGAGGGCACCGACACCGATGCGGTCATCGATGCCGTACAGACCGACGCCGCTATCAACCCCGGTAACTCCGGCGGCCCGCTCATCGACTTCGAGGGTCGCGTCATCGGCATCAACTCGGCGATCCGAAGCGAGAGCGGCGGATCGGTGGGCTTGGGCTTCGCGATTCCGGTCGACGAGGTCACCGAGGTGGCACAGAGCCTGATCCGGGACGGCGTCATGAGACATCCGGACTTCGGCATCAACGCCCGATCGGTCATCAACGACACCTCGGCCGGTGCCGAAGTCGCCAACGTGCGCACCGACGGCCCGGCGCAGCAGGCCGGAATCGTCGAAGGGGACGTCATCACGAAGGTCGGCGACCGCGCTGTGGGAGATGCGGACGAACTGGTGGTCGCGGTGCAGGAGACCACGATCGGCCAAGCGGTACCCGTGCAACTCGTCCGTTCGGGACGGCTGGTGGACGTCTCCGTCACGCCGGTTTCGGACTGACGACGTAGGCTGGCAGGCGTGTTCGGCAACATCGGTTGGGGAGAGCTCGTAATCCTCCTCGTAGCAGCTCTGGTCATCCTCGGTCCGGATCGCCTTCCCGGCGCCATCAGCTGGGTGTCCAAGTCCATCCGCCAGGTCAAGGACTACGCGAACGGCGCGAGTCAACAGCTCAAGGACGAGCTGGGTACCGACTTCGAGGACCTTCGCAAACCGCTCGCCGACCTCAACCAGCTCCGGGGCATGACGCCGCGTGCGGTGATCACCAAGCACCTGCTCGACGGCGACGATTCGATCTTCAAGAACCCCTTGGACGACACCTTCAAGGGCAAGCCCTTCGACACCAAGCCGAAGAACCTCGGCGGACCGACGCCACAGAACGGTGTGCCCTCGAGCAGTACATCCGGGAGTGCCGTGTCGATGAGCAAGAACGAGCCGAAACTCGCGGCGGGCGATACCCCGCCGATCGACGCCGACGCCACGTAGACGCACCCTCAGCCCGCCCGCCAGGCCACCCCGACTGCTGGTACCGACCGACCTCCCGCCCCGGGATGAATGTGGGATTCAGTCGCTCTGAGTGCAACAAAGGCGCATTGATCCGGGACGGGGGGGTAGCGGGCAGACGGGGGGCGGGCGAGCTAGAGCACCTTGTTCAGGAAGTCCTGGGTACGTGGGTTCTGTGGGTTACCGAACAACTCGTCGGGGGTTCCCTCCTCGACGATGACGCCCTCGGCCATGAAGATCACACGATCCGCGACTTCACGTGCAAAGCCCATCTCGTGGGTGACGACGACCATCGTCATACCGCCCTTGGCGAGGTCGCGCAGCACCTGCAGTACTTCGCCGACCATCTCGGGGTCGAGTGCGCTGGTGGCCTCGTCGAACAGCATGATCGACGGGCTCATGGCCAATGCTCGCGCGATGGCGACGCGCTGCTTCTGCCCGCCCGATAGGTTGGCCGGCTTGTAGTCGGCGCGCTCGGACAGGCCGACCTGTTCGAGCAACTTCGCGGCCGACTCCTTCGCCTGCGACTTCGACATCTTCTTGGTCTCGACGGGCGCGAGCATGACGTTCTCGAGGGCGGTCATGTGCGGGAAGAGATTGAAGTGCTGGAACACCATGCCGATGTTCTGGCGCACCTTGTCCAGGTCGACGTTCTTGGCCGTGAGGTCGGTGCCGTCGACGACGACCGATCCGGCAGTGATGTCTTCGAGCTTGTTGAGGCAACGCAGGAACGTGCTCTTGCCCGAGCCCGAGGGGCCGATCACACAGACCACTTCACCGTTGGCGATCTCGGCGTCGATGCCCTTGAGAACCGTGTTGTCGCCGAACGCCTTCTGCAGGCCCTTGATCGAGATCTTCGTTCCCGGACCATTGTCGACCGGCAGGTCCTTGGTCAGTTCGGTGCTCATTTGTTGATCCTCTTCTCGAGCCGGTTCGACAGCTTGGTGAGAGCCATGATGATGATGAAGTACAGGACGCCGACGATGAGCCACATGTTGAACGACTCGAAGTTGCGCGCGATGATCAGACGACCCGTCTGCGTCAACTCGGCGAGGCCGATGACCGAGAGCAGCGAGGTGTCCTTGAGCGTGATGACGAACTGATTGATGTACGACGGGATCATCGTGCGTATTGCCTGTGGCATCACCACTTTTCGCATCGACTTGAGGTAGCTGATGCCGAGGCTGCGCGAGGCCTCCATCTGTCCCTTGTCGACGGCGAGGATGCCGCCGCGGACGATCTCGGCCATGTAGGCACCGGCGTTGAGCGAGAGCGTGATGATGCCTGCGGTGAACGCCGACATCTGGAAGTTCAGCGCCGCGGGCACACCGAAGTAGATGAAGAATGCCTGCACCAGAAGCGGTGTGCCACGGAAGATGTCGACGTAGGTGGTTCCGATTCCACGGAGCACGATGTTGGTCGAGACGCGGAACAGGCCGAAGATTCCGCCGAGTACCAACGCGATGGCGATGGAAATGACAGTCAAGACGATGGTCAGCCACAAGCCTTTGAGCAGCAACTGCCAGCTGCTGGCGATCAGGCCGGGGATGGACGTGTCTGAGGTGGAGGCGTCGGCGTTGAGGTAGGTGTCGAGAATCTGGTCGTACTGGCCGTTGGCGCGCAGGTTCTCCAGGCCGGTGTTGAACTGCTCGAGCAGCTGCGCGTTGGTGCCCTTGGCGACGGCGAATCCGTAACTGGCACCGGCTTCTTTCTCGGTGACGGTCTTGAATCCGTTGCCCTGGGTGATGCCGTAGGCGAGCACGGGGTAGTCCTCGAAGGCGGCCGCCGAGTTGCCGGTGCGAACTTCCTCGAACATGGTGGCCGAGTCGTCGAAACTACGAATGGTGAAGCCGTACTGATCTGCGATCGACGCGGCGAAGGTGGCGCCCTCGGTGCCGTTCTTGACTGCGACGGACTTACCGCGCAGATCCTCGTAGCCCGTGATCTCGTCGTTGGAATCCAGAATTGCCATCTGGACACCGGAATCGAAGTACGGCTCGGAGAAGTCGAAGGTGGCCTTGCGCTCGTCGGTGATCGACATGCCGGCGATCATGCCGTTGAACTGGCCGCTGGTGACGCCCTGGAGCGCGGTATCGAACCCGACCTGCTCGACGGTGTAGTCGAAGCCTTGATCCACCGAGATCGCCGCCAGCAGGTCCATGTCGATTCCGACGAGTTTGCCGCTCTCGTCCTGGAATTCGAACGGTGCGAACGTGGTGTCGGTCGCGATCGAGTAGTTCTGCGCGGGCGGGGCGGGTTGTGCGGATGCCAGGCCAGGGCCGAGCAGCGATCCCAGCAGGGTCATCATCAGGGCGATCAGAACCGGAACGACGACCGGCCTGATCCGATGCGGCTTCTTCATGAAGGCCACTCTCTATCGACAGTAGGATTGAAGGCAAATCCTAAGGCTTCTACCCTGTTCCCGACGTCGTTTGTCGGGTATAACCGTCGTTTCTAGAGCTTGCGGGCCGAGTCGATTCCGAGCGACATTCCGACCAGTCCACGTTCGCGGACTGCCAACTTTGCGGCGACGGCCTCCAAGGCTTGTGCCGCAGGCGATTCCGGGTTGCTCAGTACGATCGGCATCCCGGCGTCACCACCCTCGCGGACGGCGGTGTCCAGGGGAATCTGGCCCAGCAGGGGAACGCTGGCACCGACAGCTTTCGTGAGTCTGTCCGATACGTCCTGTCCGCCACCGGATCCGAAGATGTCCATGCGGGTGCCGTCGGGCAGTTCGAGCCACGACATGTTCTCCACGACGCCTGCGACGCGCTGGCGGGTCTGCAGGGCAATTGCTCCGGCGCGCTCGGCAACCTCGGCCGCGGCCTGCTGCGGAGTGGTGACCACGAGGATCTCGGCACTCGGAATGAGTTGTGCAACAGAGATTGCCACGTCTCCGGTGCCGGGGGGAAGGTCGAGCAGCAGCACGTCCAGGTCGCCCCAGAAGACGTCGGCCAGGAACTGCTGTAGTGCGCGGTGCAACATCGGTCCACGCCATACGACGGGGGTGTTGCCCTGCGTGAACTGGGCGATCGAGATGAACTTCACGCCGTGCGCCTGCGGCGGCATGATCATCTTCTCGACCTGGGTCGGCCGCGCGTCGTTGCCGAGCATGCGGGGCACGGAGTGACCGTAGATGTCGGCGTCGAGCACGCCCACCGACAGCCCACGAGCAGTCAGTGATGCCGCGAGATTGACCGTCACACTGGACTTGCCCACGCCGCCCTTGCCCGACGCCACCGCGTAGACGCGGGTCAGGGACCCGGGTTGCGCGAACGGGATGATGGGCTCGGCGGAATCGCCGCGCAGAGACTTGCGCAGTTCGGTGCGCTGCTCGTCGTTCATGACGTCGAGCTCGACTGTCACGGTGCCCACGCCTGCGACGTCGGCGACGGCGTTCTTGACGCGATCGCTGATCTCGGTCTTCATCGGGCAGCCGGAGGTGGTGAGGTAGATGCCGACACCGACGGAACCGTCGGCGGATACATCGATGCTCTTGACCATTCCCAGATCGGTGATGGGTTTGCGGATCTCGGGGTCGATCACCTTCGTGAGCGCGGTCCGAACGTCGGATTCGGTCAGTACAGCCATTGCCTCATGCTAGGCGGTGGGCACTGCGTCGATGGACAGCAGGGCAGGCGCGGACACCCGATCAGTGAATGCGCGGGAGCTGGTCCGACGTCGGGACGATGCCGGTGGCGTATCCGGCCGACCATGCCAGCACGTTCGCCACGTAGGCCATCGAATTGTTGTAGCGCAGGATCGCTCTGGTGGTGGATCCCAGGTCACGCATGTTGGTGCCGTCGTCGCACAGGTACATGCCGGTGGCCAGGGCTGCGTCGTACAGATTCTGTGGGTCGGAGACTCCGTCGCCGTTGCCGTCGGCGTGATACAGGTTCCACGTCGAGGGCAGGAACTGCATCGGTCCCACTGCGCGGTCGTATTGGGTGTCGCCGTCGAGTGCGCCGCCGTCGGTGTCACGGATCACCTGATTGCCGGCGAGGGTGCCGTTCAGAACCGGTCCGAGGATGGGCTCGTGCAGCTCGCCCGAGTCGTCGACCTTGCCGTTGTTGGCGTGGGTGGACTCGACGCGGCCGATGCCGGCGATGACGGTCCAGCTGATGCCGCAGCCGGGCTGCTGCTGGGCGAGGATCCGCTCGGCGTTCTTGTAGGCGGCGACGTTGACCACCGGAATCGCGATGGGGCTGACGGCCAGGTTGGTGGGGAGCTCCGGTGTGGGCGGGATCTCAGGGACCGGCGCGGGTGCAGGGACCGGTGCCGGTACCGGAAGCTCGGCCTGCGCCACCGGCTGAGCCTGTTGGTCCTGAGTGATCGGCTGCGGGGTCTCGACCACCGAGTTCGATTCCTGCGCTGCAGGCGAGGTCTTCGCGCTGACGAACGGAATGTATTCCGTTGCCCCGGCGCTGGTGGCGGCGGTGACGAGTCCTGCGGGGACGAGACCTGCCAGAGCAATCACCGAATTCCGTCGAACCTTGGAAGTCGATGCTTTTCTGTGACGACCCACGCGTGCTGTACCTCCTGATTTCCCCGGACGACGTCCGGGGCCCGAGCTGATGACCGGGATCGAGGGTACCTGATTCGAGACTGTTCTGTTATCGGGCTGTTATCAGCGGCGATGCCGTGCGGTCAGGGCAGCGGATCGTTATCGGACGCGTCCGGCGCACCGGCATCGTCCTGCACCCGCGCGGCTGCCTTCTTGCGTGCTTTCTTCGGCGATGTGACCGGCTGACCTGTTGCGTGCTCGAGCAGTGCCTTGATCTCGTCGAGTTCGCGGCGCAGGTAGTCGCGGGTGGCGACCTCACCGACGGCGATGCGCAGCGCAGCGAGTTCGCGGGCCAGGAATTCGGTGTCGGCTTTGGTCTGTTGGGCGCGAGAGCGATCCTCCTCGAGGGAGACGCGGTCGCGGTCGTCCTGCCGGTTCTGGGCCAGCAGAATCAGCGGCGCGGCGTAGGCGGCCTGAGTCGAGAAGGCGAGATTGAGCAGGATGAAGGGATAGGGGTCCCACTGCAGATTGACCGCAACGACGTTGAGGAAGATCCAGACGATGACGATGCCGGTCTGAATGGCCAGATAGCGCCCCGTGCCGAGGAATCTGGCGGCTTTCTCGCCCGACTTGCCGAGATCGAAGTCGAGATTGACGTTGAACATCCGCGATCCACGCGGAGTGTCCATTCTCTGGCGTGCTGTTTCTTTCACTGTCCCGCCACTTCCTGATCTCGCCAGTCCTCGGGCAGCAGGTGATCGAGGACGTCGTCCACGGTCACGGCCCCGACCAGGTGGTCCTCGTCGTCGACCACCGGGCCGCAGACGAGGTTGTACGTCGCGAAGTATCGCGTCACGGCGGTGAGGCTGTCGTCGGGGGACAACCGCGGAAGGGCGCTGTCCACCACTCCGCCGACCAAGCTCGCCGGGGGTTCTCGCAGTAGCTGCTGCAAATGGACGCAGCCGAGGTACGGGCCGGTCGGTGTCGCGGTCGGGGGCCGCACGACGAACACCAGGGAGGCCAGCGCAGGCGTCAGGTCGGGGTTGCGCACCCGGGCGAGAGCCTCGGCCACCGTCGTCGACGCGGTGAGAACGACGGGTTCGGGGGTCATCAGACCACCGGCGGTGTCGGGGGAGTGCTCGAGCAGGCGACGGACAGGCGCGGAGTCCTCCGGATCCATCAGGCGCAGAAGCGATTCCGCTTCGGTCTCGGGCAGCTCGCCCAGGAGGTCGGCGGCGTCGTCCGGGTCCATGGCCTCGAGCACGTCGGCACCGCGGTCCACACCGAGGTAGTGCATCAACTCCACCTGATCGTCGTCGGGCAGCTCCTGAACGACGTCCGCGAGCCGCTCGTCGTCGAGAGCTCGCGCCACCTCCATGCGGCGCTTGACGGGCAGCTCGCGCATCGCGTTCGCCACATCGGCCGCGCGAAGATCCTCGAACTGCATGAGCAGTTGCGCCACACCCTGATCGGGCATCGACAGCTCGTTCTGTGTGAGCCCCTGCACGTGCTGCCAGTCCACGACGTGGATCGCGCCGCGGCGCGCGAGGCGCTGACGCTGCTTACGCACAGCCACTCGGGCGACCACCCAATCCCTAGTTCGGGTGAGCTCGAGACCGAGGTCGACGACGATCGAATCGGCGTCGTGCAGCTCGTCGAGCTCGGGGTCGTCGACGCGCACCTTGGAGTCGAGGATCTGCGCGAACACCAGGATCTCGTTGGCGCGCTGGGTGAATCGACGCAGACTGACGTTACCGGTCGTGAGTTGAACGGAGTTGGGCTCGATGCTGGTCACGCGGAGCATCGGCACGAAAATTCTTCGGCGAGTTGCCAATTCGACCACCAGGCCGAGAACTCTCGGTTGCGCTCTGCCGACGCGCATCGAGATGACCACGTCGCGAACCCGGCCGATCGATTCGCCGTCGGGGCCCAGGACGCCCAGGCCTGCGAGCCTGGCCGCGAATACCTTGCTCAGTGCTGCCATGATGGCAAGGTTAGAGGCTGGACAATACAGAGTATGAATCAGACAGGGGTTGTGCTGCGGTGAATGCGTCGGGCCTACGGCGATCGGTACTGGCAGTTCCGGGCAGTTCGGACAAGATGATCGCCAAGGCCAAGGGTCTGCCTGCCGACGCGATCTTCCTTGATCTCGAAGATGCCGTCGCCCCCATCGCGAAGATCGAGGCTCGGGCGCGCATCGTCGATGCGCTGAACTCCGATGGCTGGGGCGATCAGATCAAGGTCGTGCGCGTCAACGACTGGACGACGCAGTGGACGTACGCCGATGTCATCGACGTCGTCTCGGGTGCAGGCCGCAATCTCGACGCCATCCTGTTGCCGAAGGTCGAGTGCGCCGCGCACGTCCAGGCGTTGGATCTTCTTCTCACTCAGCTCGAAAAGGAACACGGTCTCGATGTCGGCGGCATCGGGATCGAGCCGCAGATCGAGAGCGCACGCAGCCTGCGCAACATCGACGAGATCGCGACCGCGAGTCCCCGGGTGCAGACGTTGGTGTTCGGGCCAGCGGATCTGATGGCCAGCGTGAACATGCGCACCCTCGTGGTCGGCGAACAGCCGGTGGGATACGACACCGGCGACGCCTATCACCACATTCTGATGACCATTCTGCTCGCCGCGCGAACTCACGGACTGCAGGCGATCGACGGCCCGTACCTGCAGATTCGTGACCTCGACGCCTTTCGTCGAGCGGCGGGCCGCACGGCCGGCCTCGGTTTCGACGGTAAGTGGGTACTGCATCCGACGCAGATCGAGGCCGCCAACGAGATCTTCGCGCCGCGCCAATCCGACTACGACAAGGCCGAGATGATTCTCGACGCCTACGAGTTCCATACCTCCGCGGCGGGCGGCGCTCGCGGGGCGGTGATGCTCGGCGACGAGATGATCGACGAGGCGAGCCGCAAGATGGCGCTGGTCGTCTCGGCGAAGGGTCGCGCGGCCGGCCTGACGCGCACGACGACGTTCGAGCCGCCCACGTCCTGACCGACCGTCAACCTGCTGTGAACCGCTACAACGGGTGTGCCGGTTGTCCGTTTCGGGGCACAATGGAGCCATGACCAATCCCCTCTCTCAGTCCGGTCGCCCAGGGCAGGGACTGCCGACGCCGCCCTCCGGCTGGCCCATCGGTTCGTACCCCACCTATGCCGAGGCGCAGCGCGCCGTCGACTATCTCTCCGACGAAGAGTTCTCGGTACAGGACGTCACGATCGTCGGCGTCGACCTGATGCAGGTCGAACGCGTCCTCGGCCGCCTTACATGGCCCAAAGTCATTGGTGGAGGCATTGTTTCGGGTGCGTGGCTGGGAGTGTTCCTCGGCCTGGTGCTCGGCATCTTCAGCGAGAACATCTTCGGAGCCCTGCTCATCGGTGTCGGCGGCGGCATCATCTTCGGGTTGATCTCGGCCTCCATTCCGTACGCGGCCACCAAGGGGCAGCGAGATTTCGCGTCGAGCATGCAGTTGGTGGCGGGTCGATACGACGTCCTCTGTGAGCCTCGAACGGCGGAGAAAGCACGCGACCTGCTCGCCAAACTGTCGATCTGATCACACCTGGTGGACGACCAGGCAACCGACAGGTAACGGAATAGCCCCAAATCGCCCTCTATGCCAGTGAGTTCGGTTACGTTTCTTTCGTGCACGGCAGTCCCACACAGTGTGCTGCGCGAGTAATTGAACGTACGGAGGCGGAAAGTGCCGAGACATCGTGGTCGTAGGCGTGGCAAAGCGACGAGAATAGGGGTGTTGGCAGCAGCGGCTCTGGTCACGAGTCCGTTGCTCGCAGCGTGTGGTTCGTCCGACAGTTCGGTTCCGGTTCTGAGTTTCTACACCGCCGCAGACGGCGCAGAGCAGTACGCCGCTGCGGCGCAGGTGTGTTCGGATGCCTCGAACGGTCGATACCGCGTGGAGCAGCGGACGCTGCCCAAGAGCGCGAACGATCAGCGTCTCCAGCTCGCGCGACGCCTCGCCGGAAACGACAAGACGCTGGACCTGATGACGCTCGACGTGGTGTGGACGGCCGAATTCGCCGAAGCCGGATGGGCATTGCCCGTCCCGGAAGACCTGTCCGCGAAGCTGCGCGACGGCTCCACGCTCGAAGGACCGCTCGCCACCGCGGAATGGCAGGACCAGCTGTATGCGGTTCCGCTCAACTCCAACACCCAGTTGCTCTGGTATCGGCCCGACGAGGTGCCGGACGGGGTACCGCCGCAGACGTGGGATCAGCTGATCGACGTGGCCGAGGCCAATGCGGCCGCCGGCAAGCCGGGGCAGATCGGCGTACAGGCCAAGCAGTACGAGGGCTTCATGGTGTGGTTCAACTCGCTGCTCGAGAGTGCGGGTGGTTCGGTCGTCGCCGAGGACGGAACGACGGTGACGCTGAACGACACTCCCGAGCATCGCGCGGCCACCGAGAAGGCCCTCGAGATCATCAAGCGGGTCGCCACGGCCGACGGCCACGACCCATCGGTCTCGCAGAGCGACGAGGCGACGGCCCGGCTCGGGATGGAATCGGGACGGATGGCCTTCCAGGTCAACTACCCGTTCGTGTTGCCCGGTCTGAAGGAGAACGCGATCGCCGGCGCCGTCTCGTTCCTCGATCTCGCGAACGTGCCTGCCGACCAGCAGGACGCGCGTATCGCCGAGGTCTTCCGCAGCGCGCCGTATCCGGAGGTGAACCCCGGCGAGCCCGCGAAGGTCACCATCGGTGGATTCAACATCGGCGTCGCCAAGACGACCCAGCACGAGGATCTCGCGTGGGAGGCCGTCGAGTGCCTCACCAACGAAGAGAACCAGCGCAACAACGCCATCAACGGTGGTGTGCCGCCGGTGCTGAAGTCGCTGTACTCCGATCCGGAGTTCCAGGCCTCCTATCCCGCATGGGAAGGCGTGCTCGGTTCCATCGAATCGGCGGCTGTGCGACCCGTTTCGCCTGCCTACCAGAGCATCTCGATTCTGTTGACCGATGCGCTCAACCCACCGCAGAACATCGATCCGGTAGCCGACGTGGACAAGCTCGCTGATCTTGTCACCAAGGCCGTCAATTCCGAAGGGTTGATTCCATGAGTGCTCCTACCGATTCAGAGCCCCAATCGCAGCCTCTGGACAAGCAGGCAGCCCTGAAGAACGTCTCCGACGGCAAGAAGGCCGAACGGCGGCTGGGACTGTTGCTCATCGCACCCGCAGCGATTCTGATGATCGCCGTCACCGGCTATCCGATCATCTACGCGTTCTGGCTCAGCCTGCAGAAGTACAACCTCGCGTTCCCCGAGGATCGTGAATTCGTCGGCATCTCCAACTACGTCACGGTGCTCTCCGACGGGTACTGGTGGACGGCGTTCGGTGTCACGGCGGGCATCACGATCATCTCGGTCATCATCGAGTTCGTCCTCGGCCTGGCGGTGGCTCTGGTCATGCACCGCACCATCTTCGGCCGTGGACTGGTGCGCACCGTGGTGCTCATCCCGTACGGCATCGTGACCGTCGCCGCGGCGTACAGCTGGTACTACGCATGGACCCCGGGCACGGGATATCTCGCCAATCTGCTGCCCGACGGTAGTGCTCCGCTCACCGAGCAGTTCCCGTCGCTGGCGATCGTCGTGTTGGCCGAGGTGTGGAAGACCACGCCGTTCATGGCGCTGCTGCTCCTGGCAGGGCTGGCGCTGGTGCCCGACGATCTGCTGAAGGCGGCCGAGGTCGACGGAGCAGGCGCGTGGACCAGGTTGATGCGCATCACGATTCCGTTGATGAAGCCGGCGATTCTCGTCGCGGTGCTCTTCCGCACCCTCGACGCGTTCCGCATCTTCGACAACATCTACGTGCTCACCCGAGGTAGCAACGAAACCGGATCGGTCTCGATTCTCGGTTACAACAACCTGTTCGGGGCGTTCAACCTCGGACTCGGGTCGGCGATCAGCATTCTGATCTTCTTCTGCGTCGCGATCATCGCGTTCGTGTTCATCAAGCTGTTCGGTGCCTCGGCACCGGGATCCGACGACGGAGGCCGCAAGTAATGACCACTGTTACGCCTCGCAAGAAGGTCGGTTGGACGGTAGTCAACGTCCTCGTCCTGCTCTACGCACTCGTTCCACTGCTGTGGATCATCAGCCTGTCGTTCAAGTCGACGGCCACCATTGCCGACGGCAACTTCATTCCGCGTGCGATCACCTTCGACAACTACAAGGGCATCTTCTCGACGAATCAGTTCACCTCGGCATTGGTGAACTCGATCGGCATCGGACTGATCACCACGGTGATCGCCGTGGTGATCGGCACGATGGCCGCGTATGCCGTTGCTCGCCTGGACTTCCCGGGAAAGAAGGCACTCGTCGGTGCGGCGCTGCTCATCGCGATGTTCCCCCAGATCTCGCTGGTGACACCGCTGTTCGACATCTCCCGCTCGCTGGGACTGTTCGACACCTGGCCGGGACTGATCATTCCGTACATCACCTTCGCATTGCCGTTGGCGATCTACACCCTCTCGGCGTTCTTCCGCGAGATTCCGTGGGAGCTCGAAAAGGCAGCGAAGATGGACGGCGCGACGCCCGCACAGGCGTTCCGCAAGGTCATCGCCCCGCTGGCTGCGCCCGGCATTGTCACCGCCGCCATTCTGGTGTTCATCTTCGCCTGGAACGACCTGCTGCTCGCCATCTCGTTGACAGCAACGGAACGTTCGGTCACCGTCCCGGCGGCCATCTCGCAGTTCACCGGTAGCTCTCAGTTCGAGGAGCCCACGGGGTCGATCGCGGCGGCAGCAGTCGTCATCACGATCCCGATCATCATTTTTGTGCTCTTCTTCCAACGACGTATCGTGGCGGGCTTGACGTCCGGCGCAGTGAAGGGATAACCGTCATGGCCGAAATAGTTCTCGACAAAGTCACCAAGCTCTACCCCGACGGCGCGGCTGCCGTCAGCGACGTCGACATCACCATCGCCGACGGCGAATTCATCATCCTCGTCGGGCCGTCCGGTTGCGGAAAGTCCACCACCCTCAACATGATCGCCGGCCTCGAGGACATCTCCTCGGGCGAACTGCGCATCGCGGGGGAGCGGGTCAACGAGCGTGCTCCGAAGGATCGCGACATCGCGATGGTGTTCCAGTCCTACGCGCTGTACCCGCACATGACGGTGCGTCAGAACATCGCCTTCCCGCTCACTCTGGCGAAGCTCTCGAAGTCCGAGATCAACACCAAGGTCGAGGAGGCAGCCAAGATCCTCGACCTGAGTCAGCACCTCGACCGCAAGCCGGCGAACCTCTCCGGTGGTCAACGCCAGCGAGTTGCCATGGGCCGCGCCATCGTTCGCACACCCAAGGCCTTCCTGATGGACGAGCCGCTGTCCAACCTCGACGCGAAGCTGCGTGTACAGACGCGCGCCGAGATCTCGCGGCTGCAGAAGCGCCTGGGCACCACCACCGTCTATGTCACGCACGATCAGACCGAGGCCATGACCCTCGGCGACCGCGTCGTGGTGCTGCGCAGCGGACTGGTGCAGCAGATCGGGTCGCCGCAGGAGCTCTACGACAAGCCGCGAAACCTGTTCGTGGGCGGCTTCATCGGATCGCCCTCGATGAATTTCGTTCCCGGACAGCTCACCTCGAACGGCGTGTCCACCGCGCTCGGTGAGATCGACATCCCGCTCGAGCGGATGGATGCGATCAAGGCCAAGAACCCGGGCCGCGAGGTGGTCGTCGGTATCCGCCCCGAGCATTTCGAGGATGCGGCGCTGATCGACGGCTACCAGAAGATGAGCGGTGCCACCTTCACCGCCACCGTCGACGTGCTCGAGTCGATGGGCAGCGACAAGTACGTCTACTTCACGCTCAAGGGCGCCCGCGTCGAATCCAGTGAGCTGCAGGAACTGGCAGCCGACGCTGGTATCGCCGATCTCGGTGGCGCACAGGTCGTTGCGCGTCTGGCGGCCGAGTCCAAGGCCGCCGAGGGTGGTCAGGTGGAACTGTGGTTCGACCCGGCGAAGATCTCGGTGTTCGACCAGGCCTCGGGTGCCAATCTGACGCTGTAGAGCGCTACGCGCATGTGAGCGGAACTTCGTAGTGGGCTACGAAGTTCCGCTCACATGGGTCAGAACGCGGAACCGGTGGTCGGTAACTGGTATCCCTGGAAGAAGTCGAACGGGACCACGTTCGGTGCCGGGTTCTGCAGCTGCGGTGCCGGTGCCTGTGGGAACAGTTCGGGCAGGCGGAACTGATCGGGCTGCTGGTTCTGCTGATACTGCGGCGCGCTGTGGTCACGATCGTCGCGGTCGGACCACAGGGGATCGGCGGACGCGGTGCCGGTGACTGCTACCAGAGGGATGGCCACCAATGCTCCGGTGACTGCTGCGCGGGTGAGAATCTTCTTGGTATTCATCAGGTGTGCCTCTCGTCGGTGTTCGTACCTCCACGACACTAGGTACGCATGAGGTCACCCGAAAGGCAGATTCGTTGACTCCCAGTAGATTACGAGTTTCCTGCCAGGGGCCTCGACCAGCGGCTGAACGGTCCGCGTCCTGGTCGGACGAGGGTGTCACCTGTCAGGCTGCTGTGAGGCGGTCGGCAGTGCGTCATACCGGCATGTTCGACGTGGTGGTCGGCTCGGACTCGGCCACTCGCACCGATTCCCGAGCCGCGGGGGTGCTCCTGATGGCCAGGGCCGCGAGTACGACGACGAGGCAGGCCACCGCGCCTGCGACGAAGGCTGCGGTGTACACGCTCTCGCGGGCAACGGCCGTCCCGTCGATGGTGAACATGGCCAGGACGGTGGACAGCGTGGCGCTGGCAATCGAGGTACCGACTGTTCGGACGATCGAATTGACGCTGTTCGCCACCCCGGTGTCCGCTGCGCTGACCTCGGCCATGAGCAGGTTCGGCAGGGCAGCGAACGCAAGACTGACGAACATGTTGATGACGATGCCTGCGGTGATCAGCTGCCAGGTGTGATCGTGGGCGAGTGCGACGAAGACGAATCCGACCAGCCCGATCATGGCTCCTGCGATCAGTACTCGCCGCGGCCCGAACGACCGGATGAGACGGCCACTGACGACGGCTGCGACTACTCCGACCGCCGCGCCGGGCAGCAGGTACACAACGCTCGCCTCGAGAACATTCGCGGTGAAGCCGTAGCCGGCCACGGCTCGTGGTGTCTGCACGAAGTACGAGCAGGCGAGGAAATTGACGAACATCCCGATACCGACGAACAGGGTGGCGACGTTGGTGGCGAGCAACGGGCCGTGGGTGAGCATGCGGGGTGCGACGAGTGGCTCGTCGGCGCGCTTCTCGAAGTTCCACCAGATGGCCCCCGCGACTACACCGACAACCGCGCAGCCGATGGTGGCGATCGAACCCCACCCCCAGGTGCGGCCCTGGGTCAGGGCGAGGAACAGCAGAAGCAGAGTCACCGCGAGCAGTGCAGCGCCCCACCAGTCGACGGTGCCGCCACTGGTTCTCGGACGCGCCGGTACACCGAACCAGGCGATCGCGAGAGCGAGCACCACGAAGGCAACAGTGAGCCAGAACACGCGGTGGTAGTCGGCACCGTTGGCCGTCAGCAGCCCGGTCAACACCAGTCCGAACCCGCCGCCGACGCCGAGTGTGCCGGACAGGACTGCCATCGAGCCCACGAGCTTACGAGGAGGCATCTCGTCGCGAAGGACGGCAAGCGCGATGGGGAACAGTGCGTAGGCCACGCCCTGCAGGACCCGGCCGACGATCAGCCACAGCAACGAGTGCGTCAGGGCCGCGAGCAGAGATCCGGCGAGGACGACGGTGAGCACACCGATCAGCACCGGACGCTTACCGTGCAGGTCGGCGAGCCTCCCGATGACCGGGGTGGCGATCACCGCCGCGAGAAGATTGGCCGTCAGTACCCATCCGGCGGCGGTGGTGCTGACCCCGAGTTGGGTGCCGATGGTCAGAACGATGGGGACGACCATCGTTTGCAGGACCGCGAGAGTCATGACGATGAAACAGAGTCCGGGCAGCAGTATGCGGCGGGTGGACATGAAAGAGCTACCTCGTTACCTATCGACTATGCGGTGGAGCCGAAAAAATTAGAATGATGAACGCATCTAAGTAACTATCAGAGATCGGTGTACCAGGGAAGTGAGCCGGGGCCGCCACCACGGCCGAGCGTCGACGCGGGCAGTACTACGGCCGGGTAGGTTTGCCCAGCGCTTTCTGCCGGAGTTCGCTGACGATCTCGTCGTTCCAGACGTGTTCGCGCACCAGGCGGTAACGCTCCCGGCTCATCCAGAGGTACGCCTCCGCGTCGGTGCGATCCTCGAGGATCTCGGCCGCGCGCACCATGCGCACCACCGGCAGGTACTCCTCACCGAACCAACGCCGCGCGACGGTACCGCGGTCGACGAATTCACCGACCTCCTGCATCAGCCGGAAGCCCCACGCCTCGACCGACTCGCTGAGCTGGGCGTAGTCGAACGGATCGGTCACCTGGACGGCCTCGCGGGCCTTGCCCACCAACGGGACACGACTGAGGAAGATGCGCCGGTGGTCCTTGATCAGCAGATCGCCGCGTCGGGTGATGCCCTCGGGGGAGATGCGCGTGATGATCTCGGTGACGACGGCGTCGATCGTCGTGCGGTGCATGGCGAATGCGATGGACACTCGATGATGGCCGTCGACGACGAAATGCATGCCACCGATGCGGTACACCTGGATCGGGGGCATCGCCTCACCGCGGCGTTGGGCGGCTGCCAGTCGCTGCCAGCGTTCACGAATGCGCGCCGACGTCGGCCGGAAGAAGCGGTCGAAATCGCGAGTGCGGTCGACGCTTCCGACGATGGTCTCGACGCGAATGACCTGCAGGCCGAGATGACGCTCGCCCACCTTGCCGAGCGCGGCAACCACCTCGTCGAACGGCAGGATGGTGTTGACGTCGTCGGGTTGACGCCGGAGCCATCCGACCAGACGGGCGACGTCGGCGCGTCGGCGCTGGCGGGTGAAGTCGTTCTCCGCATCGGCGGCCGGAAATCCGGTGTCACGTGCCATGCCTGCGCCTCACGATCCTCGGTGCCTCGAATTCGGTTCTCTGTCCGCCCGGTTCGATCTCGAGCAGGGTGTACCCGACGGTGTTGATCACCGCTGCGCCGTGCAGGGTCAGATCCTCCGGCGTTGCGCCGTGCGGATGAATATGGCCGTGCAACAACAACTGTGGGGCGAGTCTTCGCGTCACCTCGTCGAGGCAGTCGAAACCGATGTGTGCGGGGTCGGTGTCGTCTCCGACGCCGAGCGGCGGACTGTGGGTCAGCAGAATGTCCAGGGGCCGAAAGTCTTTGCGGACGTTGCGATGCCACGCGAACGTCCGAGTCAGGGTGCGTGAGCGTCGACGCTGCTGCCGCTGGGTCCACTGGTTGGGCCCGCCGTTGTAGCGGATGGACCCGCCGAGACCGGCGATCCGCAGGCCCGCCGCGGAGACGATTCGGCGATCGACGTTGACGGCTCCGACGGGTCCGGGCCAGGTGGTGGGGAGCCCGGCGCGCATCCATCCCGCACGTCCGGCCGAGTAGCCGGTGAGGTCCGCGTCGTGGTTGCCGGGAACGAATACGCACGGCGCGTTCAAGGCATCGGTGAGGTATTCGAGGTAGTCGAACGGAAGGTCGCCTGCGCCGAGAATCAAGTCGACTCCGAGCGACTTCACCTGCGGACTCCACAGGGATTCGATCGTTTCGTCGGACACTGCGAGAACGGAGACCACGGTACGACGGTACCCACCTCCGTTGCGTGGCACCTCCGAACGGACTTCTCGGGCATCGGTGGTGTTGGATGGGTCAGGTGAGCGACAGTGTTGGATGGGTCACGTGAGTGACAGTGTCATTGCAGCGGTACGCGCACATCTGCTGACCGAGATCGGCGACGAGAATCCGTCGTCGGCGTCGGTGACGTTCCTCGGCCTCGAGCCGCTGGACGTCCTGAGATTCGGCGCGGACTCCGACGTGGTCCGGTACGTCAGTCTCGGCTGTTCCCGGCACCCCATGGCCGATCCCAACGAACTCGTCGCAGATCCCTCGCGTGGCCCCCGAGCCGAACTGGTGCTGACTCTCCGAGGGGGTGCAGGCGTGGCCTCGGGCGTGCACAAGAGCCTGGCCGTTCTGGCTGCGTCACCCGCGGTGGAGGGCGTCGTACTCGTCGAGGACGCGCTGCTCGATCTGAGCGAGCCGCTGTGGACCAACGCGCCGTTCACCGCCGTGCTGCTCGGGGCGAGCGACATCGCAGACCTGACACTGCCCGAGCCCTACGATCCGGTTCGCTTTCTGGCCGCCGTCCCTCTCACCGGCACCGAGGCAGCCTGGGTGCGGTTGCGCGGAGCCGATGCGCTACGTGAGGCCTGGGCCGAGGCGGGGATCGACGTCCGCGATCCCAACCGGTCTGCCGCCAGCCTCTGACGAAGTTACCGCGCGTAGGACGCCAGTTCCGGTTCGGCGGTGACGGAATCGTCGATCAGGTGCCGAGGTACCTGAGCCAGATACTTCAGTCCGGTGATCGCCGCACGCGCGTCGTAGCGCAGGTTCGGCATCGCGGTGGTGAAACACAGATTGTCCGAGATGCGCTCGCGCACAGCAGGTCCGTCGTGTTCGAGCGCGTCGAGGACGAGATGAAAGGCGACGTTGTCGCCGATGATGTTGAAGTGTTCGACGGGCCGCAGCGGACAGATGTCCTGGACGGCGATGTTCGCGGCTCCAGCGAGAGTGCTGGCGTGCGGTTGCGGATAGATGAGCTCGTCGAAGCGCGTGAAGATCGAGGTGTAGCTGGGTCCCGCGGGCAGCGGACGGGCCGCCAGCGCGGTGAGGAACTTCGATCCGGTGGCGATCTGCCAGTTCGCCGGCGGGCACTCCTGCGAGTCGTCGCACCCCGAGCGGGCCGAGTCGGTGCCGTTGTACGGGGTGGCGAGGGAGATGAAATCCGACACCAGGGCAGGCAGGTCCGGCCAGAACGTCAACGCCCACAGCTCGTCGAGCGGGCCGTGCTGGTGACCCATCAGGACGACCTGGCGACCGCTGTCGGCTGCCATCGTCCGAACCGCGTGCACCACGTATTGGGCGGCGACCTGTAGGTCTCCGTACCCTTCGTCCGGCAGCGAGAGGCTGCACACCGGTATCCCTGCGGCGGGCAGTGACTGCAGGTAGTTCCAACCGAACGATTGCTGATCGGTGGCGAAAGCGGGGGTGAGCAGAACCGGATCGCGGGTGGCGTCGTGCAGATCCGTGGTGCACGTGAGTGCCTTGTCGAGATCGGCCTGCGCGACGGTCAGCGGCGGACCGGCGGGAGCGGCGTGAACCGGCTGAGCCGACGCGGCCCCCGGCGCGGACGAACAGATCACGGCGACGGCGACGGCCAGTACCAGCGTGCGGATTCTCATCGATCCCTTCCGAATGACGATGCAGGGCTTCTGCAGTCTCATCCGGCGAGAACAGGTGGGTTCGTCACCCGGCGGCGTTCGGGGCAATCACCAACAACCGGTGCTCGACGTTGGACGACGTCCAACGTCGAGCGTGGCTTCTACAGCCAGTCGTTCTTGTGAAACGTGCGCCACAATCCGATGCAGACGCAGGCGACGATCCCGGCGATCAGGTGGTAGCCGTAGGTCCAGTGCAGCTCGGGCATGTTGTCGAAGTTCATCCCGTAGATGCCCGCGACCATAGTCGGCACTGCCGCGATCGCCACCCACGCCGAAATCTTGCGCATGTCCAGGTTCTGCTGCATCGTCACCCGGGCCAGTGCGGCGTCGACCAGCGAGCTGAGTACCTCGTCGTACTCGGAGATCCGCTCGGCGACGGTGGTGTGGTGGTCCTGCACGTCGCGCAGATACCGTCGCACGGCCTTCGGCACGCTCGGTTCCTGCACCAGACGAGCCAACGGCGTCGACAGCGGCGTCACCGACCGGCGCAGCTCGACGACCTCTCGCTTGAGCAGGTAGATGTTCTCGATGGGCACGTGGTGGTGCGGGGAGAACACCTCCTCTTCCATACCGTCGACGTCTCGCTCGATCGACTCGGTCACCGCCAGATACTCGTCGACGACGTGGTCGGCCACAGCGTGCAGCACCGCGGACGGCCCGAGTGCGAGCTGTTCCGGGTTCGCTTCGAGGCGCTGCCGGACGCCGGCCAACCCCGAATGTTCACCGTGCCGGACGGTGATGACGAAGTCGCTGCCGACCATCACCATGATCTCGCCGCTCTCGACGATCTCGTTGGCGGTGGTCACCGACTCGTGCTCGACGTACTTCACCGTCCGCAGCACCAGGAATGCGACGTCGTCGTAGCGTTCGAGTTTCGGTCGCTGGTGTGCGTGCACGGTGTCCTCGACCATCAATTCGTGCAGTCCGTAGCACTGCGCGATCGCGTTCATCTGATGGTCGTCGGGCGCATGAAGGCCGACCCACACGAACCCTTCGCCGCGCGCGCGTACCTCCGCAATGGCCGAGGTGTGGGTGAATCTGCCGGGCAATCGGGAGCCGTCGACGTACACCGCGCAGTCGACGATCGCGCGGGCCGTGGGCACCGGAATTCTCGGGCCCGGATCGATTGCGGCCTTGGGTCCTCGTCGATGCAGTGACGGTAGCGACGGTCGAGGTGGAAGGGACGGCATGGCGGGCAATCGTACGCCAGCAAAACGACGAGACGGAGAGCCTGGAACACTGTCGAGGTGCTCATCGATCTTCATACCCACTCGACGGCGTCCGACGGTACCGACAGCCCAACCGAGCTGGTCCACGCCGCGTCCGCGGCGGGACTGTCGGTGGTGGCGCTGACAGACCACGACACCACGTCGGGCTGGGACGAAGCGGCCGCGGCCGTTCCTCCCGGTCTGACGCTCGTGCGCGGTATGGAACTCTCGTGCACCGGACGCGGTGAGGACGGCGAACCGGTTCCCGTGCACCTGCTCGCGTACCTCTTCGACCCCGAGAACGATGCGTTCGCGGCCGAGCGCGCGCGTCTGCGCGGCGAACGGGTGACGAGGTTGCGCGCCATCGCCGAGAACATGGCGGCCGACGGTCTGCCGATCGATCCCGACGCAGTGTTGGCCTCGGCCGGTGCCGCAGCCGGACGTCCCCATCTCGGCCGCGCGCTGATCGACGCCGGATACGTTCCGGACATGAACGCCGCGTTCGCCGGTCCGTTGGCGACCAGCGGCAAGTACTACGTGGAGAAGCTGGACACTCCGCTCGAGGCTGCGGTTCGGATGATCGCGGCAGCAGGCGGGGTGAGTGTGCTCGCGCATGCTCGGGCCCGCGCGCGCGGACGCATCCTCGACCTGGACCACATTCGAGAACTGACGCCGTTGGGGCTCGGCGGAGTAGAGGTCCATCACATGGATCATTCGCCCGAGGACACTGCGGTGATGGCCGATCTCGCCGCCGAACTGGACCTGATCGTCACGGGGTCCTCGGATTACCACGGGACCAACAAGACGGTGCAACTCGGCGAATACACCACTGCCCCGGACCAATACGACCGAATAGTTGCGGCGGCTCGCTCATGACCTTCGATGTGACGCTCTACCTGACCGTGCTCATCACCCTGTTCGTCATCATGGACCCGCCGGGCGCTATCCCGGTGTTCCTGTCCCTGGTGGGCCGCAAGAGCAAGGAAGCTCGCAACAAGGCCGCGTGGCAGGCACCCGCCGTCTCGCTGACCGTCATCTCGGTGTTCGCCATCGGCGGTCAGGCGATTCTGAGCTACCTGCACATCGGCATCCCGGCACTGCAGGGCGCGGGCGGTTTGCTGCTGCTGCTCATCGCCCTGTCGTTGCTCACCGGCAAGGGTGCGGGCGGCGACTCCGCGGCGGAGGACGTCAACGTCGCCCTCGTGCCACTCGGGACTCCGCTGATGGCAGGTCCCGGTGCCATCGCCGCAGTGATCGTCTACGTCAGCCAGGCCGACGGTGACGCGGGCTCGTTACTCGCAATTGCCCTGGGCATCATCACTATTCACGTGCTGTTCTTCCTGGTCTTGCGATTCTCGACGGTACTGATCCGTCTTCTCGGTGAAGGTGGCATCTCGCTGCTGGCGCGTATCGCAGGTTTGTTGCTCGCCGCCATTGCGGTGCAGTTGATCGCGGATTCGGTCCGCGGATTCGTGGCCGGCGGATGACCGGGGCCAGGGCGGGAGCGGGGCTCCGCTTCCTGCGGGGGTTCAGCGGTGTCGTCACCGCGGGTCTGGTGGTGCTCGCGATCGGTGTCGCCGTCACTCAATATCTCGGCCACTCCCGCGGCTTCCCCGGGCCAGGGGGTCTTTCCGTCGCTGCACACATCGCCGCCGCCGTGGTGGCCGTCGTCGCCCAGCGCATCGCGGATCATCGGCGCGGGTTCTCCGCGTTCCTCGGTGCACTCGTCGTCTTCGTCGTCACCGGCCTGGTGCTGTGGACACAATGGTGGCAATGACGGCAGGGGTGGCAATGAGGACAACAGACGGGGTTCGCTTCTGACTCTGTGGTCAGGTGGCCGAGCGGTGTGGCACACTGAGCCCACCGATAGGGCTACAGCCCATCGCTGATCGTGTCGGCACACCCGCCGCACCTGCGAGACACGCTTTCGGCAGTTTGCAGCCAGCACTGGCGCACTCCGAGCGCTCTCCATTCCCAGAACCACTCACTTCGTTGACATGCGTCGCCTTGCTGGTCGAGGTCGACAGTGCGAGGAGCTTTCACCGTGACGGCAGTCGAAGACACCACAGCACCGAACTCGGCACCGGCAGTGCCGGCCGCGATCACCGACGAGGAGATCTTCGCCGGGCATCTCGGCGGAAAGCTGTCGGTCGAGTTGGCGGCACCGCTCGAGACCCAGCGCGATCTGTCCATCGCCTACACCCCCGGGGTGGCCCAGGTCAGCCGCGCCATCGCGGCCGATGCGTCGCTGGCCAAGCGATACACCTGGACCGATCGCCTCGTCGCCGTCATCTCCGACGGTTCCGCGGTGCTCGGCCTGGGCGACATCGGCCCCCGGGCGTCGTTGCCGGTGATGGAGGGCAAGGCCGCACTGTTCAAGAAGTTCGCCGGCCTCGATTCCATCCCGATCGTCCTAGACACCAACGACGTCGACGAGATCGTCGAAACCATCGTGCGGATGCGGCACAGCTTCGGAGCCGTCAACCTCGAAGACATCTCGGCGCCACGCTGTTTCGAGATCGAACGCCGCGTCATCGAGGCGCTCGACTGCCCGGTGATGCACGACGATCAACACGGCACCGCCATCGTCGTCCTCGCTGCGCTCAACGGGGCAGCGAAGGTGCAGGGCCGCAGCACGTCCGAATTGAAGGTCGTCGTCTCCGGAGCCGGCGCAGCGGGCGTCGCGTGCACCAACATGCTCCTGCTGGCCGGTATCCTGGACGTGGTGGTGCTCGACTCCAAGGGCATCGTCTCCTCCGATCGCCACGACCTCACCAGCGTCAAGACCGATCTCGCTGCGCGCACCAACCCGCGTGCACTGTCCGGGGGAGCGGCCGAGGCATTGGCCGGAGCAGATGTGTTCCTCGGTCTGTCTGCAGGCAAGGTCGACGAGCGCTACATCGCCTCGATGGCCCCGGAGTCCATCGTGTTCGCGCTGTCGAACCCCGATCCGGAGATTCACCCGGAGGTGGCGAGAAAGTACGCCGCCATCGTCGCGACCGGACGCAGCGACTTCCCGAACCAGATCAACAATGTTCTCGCCTTCCCCGGTGTGTTCAAGGGTGCGCTCGACGCGGGCGCTCGCCGCATCACCGAAGGCATGAAGCTCGCCGCTGCCGAGGCAATCCTCTCGGTTCTCGGCGACGAGTTGGCTGCGGACAAAATCGTGCCCAGCCCACTCGATCCTCGTGTCGCCCCGGCCGTTGCGGACGCAGTTGCGGCAGCAGCGCGAGCCGAGGGCGTCGCGTAGGAAAACGGAAAAAACACCGGCGAACCCAGCCCTACCAGGGCCAGTGGTTCGCCGGTGTCTTTCGTTCGAAGACGCCTATCGAGTTCTCTCAGACCTTCGCCAGTCCGGTCGGCATCCGGCGCAGCCGGCCGGTTCCCGGAACGGAGGTCCACACTGCGAGAGCGAGCAGTCCGTCGACGACGAGGGTCAACACGGCCACCAGGATCGCGCCGACCAGAACCCGCTGGTAGTCGTACAAGGCCAGGCCGTCGAAGATGTAGCGGCCGAGCCCGCCGAGGTTGACGTAGGCCGCGATCGTTGCGGTGGCGATGATCTGGAGAGTGGTGTTGCGGAGTCCGCCGAGGATCAGGGGGAGCGCATTCGGAATCTCGACCCGAAGCAGCACCTGGGTTTCCGTCATGCCCATCGCCCGGGCGGCGTCCACCACGTTCGCGTCGACGTTGGCGATACCGGAGTACGTCCCGGCCAGCAGCGGCGGGATACCGAGCAACACCAGCGCGATGATCGGCGGCACCAGCCCCAACCCGATCACCAGAACCAGGAACACCAGGATGCCGAGGGTGGGCAGCGAACGCAGTGCGTTGACGAGGCCGACGATGACCGCTTCGCCGCGTCGTAGATGACCGATCAACAGGCCGATGGGTACGGCGATCACTGCCGAGAGCAACACCGCCAGCAAGCTGTACCACATGTGTTCGATCAGCCGTGCGCCGATTCCCGTTGGCCCCGACCAGTTTCCGCCGTCGAGGATGTACGAGAACGCCTCCGAGAACAGATTCATGCGCGTGCCTTCTTTTTCGACGAGCCCGTGCCGAGGCGCGTCCACGGGGTGAGTCGACGACCCAGTAGGAACAGGGCTGCGTCGAACACCAACGCCAGGAACACGATCGAAATGATGCCCGCGAATATCTGGTCGGGGTAGTCACGCTGGTAGCCCTGCGTGAACAGCTGACCGAGGCCGCCGATACCGATCACCGAGCCCACCGAGACCAGTGAGATGTTCGTGACCGCCACGACCCTGATGTTGGCGATGAGTACCGGAAGTGCCAGTGGCAGTTCGACGGTCACTGCTCGGCGCAGTGTCGAGTAGCCCATCGCCTCGGCGGAATCGACGACGGCGAACGGTACCGAGTCGAGTGCCTCGGGAACTGCGCGCACCAGCAGTGCCGTCGAGTAGACGGCCAGAGCGATCACGACGTTCAGCGGATCGAGAACGGGCAGACCGACCACTGCCGGGATGGTGACGAACAGGGCCAGCGACGGAAGGGTGAACGCAATACTGGCCACCGTCAACGTGATTCGGCGAACCCAGCGGGTGTTGCGAATGACGGTGCCGAGCGGGATGGCGATCAACAGTCCGACGAACAGCGGGACGAGCGAGAGATACAGGTGTGTCTTCGTGTAGCCGAGAACGACATCGAAATTGTCGAACAGCCAGGTCACTGGTCTGTGTCCCCGGCCGCGAGGAAGTGGTGCCGGTTGCGCTCGGAGTCCTCGGACTTGCGTTGTGCAGCAAGGTTTTCGAGTATCTCCGCGCCGTCGACACTGCCGACCGCCGCCCCGGACGAATCGACCGCAACCCCGATGCCCGAGGGTGACGAGATCGCCGAGTCGAGTGCCTGGCGCAGATCTCCGCCCTCGAGGAACAACGACCCGCCCGCCGCCGTGCTCTCGTCGATGCTTCGGCCGTCGCGCACCTTCTCGACGCCGGTAGCGTCGATCCACCCGAGCGGACGACGCTGCGAGTCGACCACCAATACCCATTGCCCCTGGTCGAGTCGAAGACTGCTCACCTCGTCCTGCACGGCCGTGTGGATGGGGTGCATCGTCACCGACTGCGCCGACCGGAACGACAGGCCTCGGTAACCACGGTCGCGACCGACGAAACCGGCCACGAACGGGGTGGCAGGGGCAGCGAGAACGGTCTCGGGCTTGTCGTACTGCTGCAGTCGGCCCTGTGGTCCGAAGACCGCGATGTGATCACCGAGCCGGACGGCTTCGTCGATGTCGTGGGTGACGAAGACGATCGTCTTCTTCAGATCGGCCTGTAGGCGCAGCATCTCGGTCTGCAGTTCCTCACGAACCACCGGGTCCACCGCGCTGAAGGGCTCGTCCATCAACAGGATCGGCGGGTCGGCGGCCAGTGCTCGGGCCACCCCCACCCGCTGTTGCTGCCCACCGGACAGTTGCGCGGGGTAGCGCGAGGCGAACGCCGGGTCCAGGCCGACACGCTCGAGGACGTCGAGTGCAGCTTTCCGTGCTGCGCGACGAGATTCGCCGTTGAGCACGGGCACCGTGGCGACGTTGTCGACGACGGTGCGATGCGGAAGCAATCCGGCACTCTGGATGACGTAGCCGATGCCCCGACGCAATTTCACGGCATCGGTGTCGGCGATGTTGCGTCCGTCCACCGTGATCACGCCCGAGGTGGGGGTGATCATGCGGTTGATCATCCGCATCGAGGTGGTTTTGCCGCAACCGGACGGCCCCACGAACACGGTGAACGAGTGTGGCTCGATCACCAGGTCCAAGGAGTCGACCGCCGTGGTGCCGTCCTGATACGTCTTGTTGACGTGCTCGAAGGTGATCATCAGCTGACCGGCTGGTCCAGGCCCTTGTCCTTGACCCACGCCGCTGCTGCTGCCGCCGGCTCGACCTTCTCGTCACCGGACACCGAGGTGTTCAGCGCGATCAGCTCGTCGGTGGTGATCTGCGCCGACACGGCGTCGAGAACCTGGGTGAGCTTGTCGGACTGCTTGGCCGTACGCAGCACCGGGATGATGTTCTGGGCGGCGAAGTTGTTCTCCGGGTCCTCGAGCACCACCAGATCGTTCTGCGCGATCGCAGGCGAGGTCGTGAAGATATCCGCGGCAACGACCTGTCCGGAGACCAGAGCCTCGACGGTGGCAGGCCCGCCGCCGTCCGAGATCGGGATGTAGTTGCCGGCCGAGATGTCCAGGCCGTACTTGTCGCGCAGACCCGGCAGACCGCCGACGCGCTCCTGGAATTCGGGAGTGCCGGCGAAGGTCACGTCCGAGGAAAACGGCGCGAGGTCGCCGATGGTGGTGAGGTTGCGCTCGGTGGCGGTCTGACGAGTGACGACGACGGCGTCCTTGTCCTCGCCGGGGGCCTGGGCCGTCACGGTGAGGTCGTCGCCCAGTGCTGCGGGCAGGGCCGCCAGCACGTCTTCGGAGGACGTGGCGGTCGCGGACTCGTCCAAGTACTGCAGCAGGTTGCCGGTGTAGTCGGGAATCATGTCGATCGACCCGTCACGCACTGCGGGGATGTAGGCCTCGCGGCTGCCGATGTTGAGCTTGGTGCTCACCTCGAAACCGTTGGCGCGCAGCGCCTCGGCGTAGATGTTCGCCACGGTTTCCGACTCGGGGAAGTTGGCGGAGCCGATGATGATGGAGTTCGTGTCGCTGTTGGTCTCGCCGCCACCGCTGGAGAGTGGATCCGAATTGCCGCCGCAGGCGGTCAGGGCGGTGACCGAGAGAGCGAGTGCGGCAACAGCTGCCACCGCCCTCGGAGCGGAGAACGCACGCGTGATTCGGGAGGTGGTCATGGTGTCCTTCCATCGGTTCGGGCACAGTCCTACCCATTTCCCCCGATCGGCCCCTGGGGGCGTCGGAAGAACCAGGACTCGGGCTGCTCGGGATGGTAGTCGAAATCAGCGTGCCCATAAGGTTGGTTCGACTACCGTCTCGTTCGCACTAGTGCCCCGCGGTCGGGATCGGTAAACCACACGGGCAGTGAACAGGAGAAAATACAGTGCGTTCGTCGGTTCTGGCCACGGCGGTGGTGGTGTCGATCGCCGGACTCCTCGGCGGCTGCAGTACCGCCGAGTCGGCCGACCCTGCTGCTGAGGCCATCGTCGTCGGATCCGGCAGCTCGGACATCTCCCAGTTGCTCGCGCAGATCTACGCCGGTGGGTTGCGCTCGACGGGGGTGGACGTCGAAGTGAAGGACGGCCTCGGTGATCGGGCCGACTACCTCGCAGCCCTCGATCGCGGCGAGGTGTCCATGGTTCCCGACCTGACCGGCGACCTGTTGCGCACCTTCGACACGCTCGCCGGCGCAACCGAGGCCGAGGACGTGTTCACCGAGCTGAACCGCTCACTGCCCGCCGGATTGTCGGTGGGGGACTACGCGACGGCCGAGGATCGATTGGCGATTGCAGTAGCTCCCGACTCGGCGTCGGACGACGGGGAGACGGTGACGGACTTTCTTCGTCGGGAAGATGTGACAGTGGGGACGGTCGAGGGAGAGGTACATCCGATGGACGTGAGGACAGAGAGTGTGGGCAGCCCGAGCTTCACCGGGGCCGGATTCTCGGAGTTCATGGTGTACCCGGACGCAGAGTTCGCCATCGACGACCTGAATGCGGGTGCTGTGGATGCACTCGCAATTCGCACCGCGTCGTTCGGCCCGCTGGCGAAGGATCTGACAACACTGCCCGACGACGAGCACGTCTATCCAGCGCAGAATGTCGTTCCGCTCTACCGCAACGGGGTGCTGAGCGAGAGTGCTCTGAGGTCGTTCTCGGTGGTGGCGGGGGAGCTGACGACAGCGGACCTCGCCGACATGATCGGCGAGGTCCGTGGTGGTGTTGCGTCAGGCGATGTCGCTGGCCGCTGGCTCGGTGAGCACAATCTGTGAGGCATCGTTCGTCGAGGCCCTGACCTTGCGGCCCAGATAAGCGCCCATGTGCTGGACGGCCTCGGCCGCCTCACGCAGGATCGACGCCTGCAGATGAGCCACGTGCCAGAGCTTCTTGTACTCCACGTGTTCGAGCTCTGCGCCGGACAGGCGCAGCTGGTCCGCGAACGCGGTGATCTGTGCGTACAGGACCTCGTCGGTGCCGACGTGCATGACGATCGGGGGCAGGCCGTCCAGGTTTCCCAGAAGTGGTGCGAAGCCCTGATCGAGCGGATCGCCCGCGCCCAGATACGCATCGGCCGAGCTGTAGGACCAGCCTGTGTTGACCACCAGATCGCGATCCTTCGGGGCGTCGCGCGCACCGGGATCGACCCACGGCGAGATCAACCCGAGGGCAGCCGGGCTCGTCCCGTCGTCCACCAGACGTCGGGCGGTGGCGACCGTCAGACCGCCGCCGGCCGAATCGCCCGCGATGGCAATGCGATCCGGGGTGAAGCCGTGGACACGAACCAGCTCGCGGAATGCCGCCACGGCGTCGTCCAGACCGGCCGGGTACGGATTCTCCGGTGCCAGCCGGTAGTCGAGCACGTAGACGGCACTGGCCGATTCCCGGGCCAGGTGCGCGGCCAAGGAGCGGTGCGTGTTGATCGATCCGATCGTGTACGCGCCGCCGTGGAGATACAGAATCGCGGTGTCGCGTTCGGTCGCACCGACGGTGACACGCTCGGCTTTGCGGCCCGCGAGCGTCAACTTCTGCGCGACGGTTCCGTGCGGGAGCGTCTGCAGCGGAGCCCCGGCTTCGAGGATCATTCGCTGGGTGCGAAACGAGAACCGCGGATTCAGCGCGAGGCGATAGAACGGCTTCAGTGCGGCCGCAACGATCGGCAGGGGAACGTAGAAGGCTTTCACGACGCGACCCGCCTACTTCTTGGTGCGCGGCAGCGCACGCCTGGAGACGGCGACGATCAGGCCCTGGTATCGCGAGCCGGTGATGCGCTGCAGGAGATCGAGGGCGATCGCATCGGAGCCGATCAGCACGCGTCCCTTGCCCTTCTCGACACCCTTGAGGATGGTCTTGGCCGCGTCGAGCGGGGTGGTCTTGGCGAGCTTGGTGTCGAAGAACTTCGCGAAGTCCGCCTGGTCGTAGTTCTCGGCGACGGTGGCGTTGCGCGCGATGGCGGTCTTGATGCCGCCGGGGTGGACGACGGTCACCTTCACCGGTGCCTTGGAGATCAGCATTTCCATGCGTAGCGACTCGCTGAACCCACGGACGGCGAACTTCGCTGCGTTGTACGCGGACTGCGACGGGATCGCCAGCAGGCCGAAGAGGCTGGAGATATTGATGATGTGGCCGTCGCCGGAGGCCTGGATGTGCGGCAGAAATGCCTTGGTGCCGTTGACGACTCCCCAGAAGTCCACGTCGACGATGCGCTCGATGTCCTTGAACGAGGACTTGTCGACGTCACCGTGGTACGCGATGCCTGCGTTGTTGTAGATCTGGTTGACCTTGCCGAAGTGCGCGACAACGGCCTCGGCGTAATCGAGGACGGTCTCGCGCTGGGAAACATCCAGGAAATCCGACTTGACCTCGGCACCGAGTGCCTCGACTCGTCGGACCGTCTCGTCGAGTCCGGCGGTGTCGACGTCGGACAGTGCCAGTTTCGCTCCACGCCCGGCCAACTCGAGGGCCAATGCCCGGCCGATTCCCGAGCCCGCGCCGGTGACGACGGCTACCTTGCCTGTGAATGTGCTCATCGAGCGGCCACCTTGTCTGTGTTGTTGCCGGTGCCGGTGTCTGCCGACGATCCGGAGGAGAGGTCTGCGCTGGCGACGCTACGGTACGCATCCAGATCGAACTGCTTGGTCATTCTGCGGAACTCGAACGTGAAGCCCGGCCACAGTGTCGTGTTGTTGCCGTGCTTGTCGAGGTACCAGCTGGCGCACCCGCCGTTCATCCAGACGCTCTTGGAGAGCTGGTCCTGCAGCGTCACGTTGTACTCGTCCTGCACGTCCTTGCGCACCTCGATGGTGCCGATGTCGTGCTTGTCGATGGTGTTCAACGCGTCGACCAGGTAGTTGATCTGCGACTCGATCATGAAGACCATCGAGGTGTGTCCGAGGCCGGTGTTCGGCCCCACCAGGAAGAACATGTTGGGGAAGTTCGCCACCGCTGCGCCCTTGTAACCCTGCTGGCCACCGTCGTCGAAGGTTTCGGCCAACGTGCGACCGTCCTTACCGGTGATGCCCTGGTACGCGGGGGAGTCGGTGACGTGGAAGCCGGTGGCGACGACGAGTGCGTCGATCGGCCGCTCGGTGCCGTCCTTGGTCACGATGGATCCTTTGCGGACCTCCGCGATGCCGTCGGTGACGAGATCGACGTTGCTCTGGGCGAGAGCCGGGTAGTACGCGTTCGAGATCAGCATGCGCTTGCAGCCGATGCGGAAGTTCGGCGTCACCTTGGCGCGCAACGCCTTGTCCTTGATCTGGGTGCGCAGGTGGTTCTCCGACGCCCACTGCAGGGGCTTCATGAAGGCCGGAGCCTTGGCCAGTCCGACGACCTGGGTCTCACGCATCGCGTAGATGCCGGCGCGAGAGAGACGTTGGAATCCGGGAACGTGCTTGAAGGCGAAGCGCTCGAGCTTGGTGTACGGGCGGTCGGCGCGCGGGAGGATCCACGGCGCGGTGCGCTGATACACGTCGAGGTGCTGCACCTGGCCTGCGATGGCGGGCACGATCTGGATCGCCGACGCGCCGGTGCCGATGACGGCGACGCGCTTGCCGGCAAGGGAGACGTCGTGGTTCCACTGGGCGGAGTGGAACACATCGCCCTCGAAGTCGTGAATGCCCTTGATGTCGGGCAGGTTCGGCTCACACAGTGCGCCGACGGCCGAGACGACGATCTTCGCGGTGTAGTTACCGGAGGTCGTCTCGACGTCCCAGCGGTTGGTCTCGGCGTTCCATCGAGCCGAGGTCACATCCGTGCCGAACACGTGCTTGTCCATGACGCCGTACTTGCGCGCCACCCCGGCGATGTACTTCTGGATCTCGGGCTGCGTGGAGAACGACCGGGTCCAGTCGGGATTCAGGGCGAACGAGTACGAGTACAGGTGCGACGGCACGTCGCAGGCGGCACCGGGGTAGGTGTTGTCGCGCCAGGTGCCACCGACGTCGTGGCCTCGTTCGATGACGACGAAGTCCTTCTTGCCTGCCTTCGTCAGCTTGATCGCCGCACCGAGGCCGGCGAATCCGCTGCCGATGATCAGCGTATCGACGTGACGCGGCGACGTTGCACGGTCCGAAGTGTCTGTTACGGGAAGACTCATGTAGGGGAGCGTAGAAGCTTATTGAGTGTGAGTCAATAGTTATTGACTAATATTCAGTAGGGTGATTGCATGGCGTACGTGAACAGCCCCGGCGCGACGACGAAGAGGACCAGACTCAGTCCCGAGCAACGCCGAGCTCAGTTGATCGAGCTCGGTACCGAAATGCTGGCAGACCGGCCACTCGAACAGATCTCCGTCGAGGACATCGCAGACCAGGCAGGTGTCTCGCGAGGCCTACTGTTCCACTATTTTTCGTCCAAGCAAGAGTTTCACCTCGAAATAGTCCGCGAGGCCTCCCGGTCGATGATCGAGCGCACCGCCCCCGACCCAGACCTCGAACCTTTCGAGATTCTCCGCGACTCCATCGCCAACTACGTCGACTACGTCACCGAGAAGCGCGACACCTTCATCTCCCTGCTGCGCGGCACCGCGAGCGGAGATCCCCTGATGCGCGAGGTGTTCGAGCAGACCCGCACCACCATGGCCGAGCGCACTCTCGTCCAACTCGCCGGCCTCGACATGGACGTGACCCCCACCATCGACCTTGCCGTCCGAGGCTGGATCGCCTTCGTGGAGGAAGCGACCATCACCTGGCTCCGGGATCCGCACATCAGCCGTGACGAACTCATCGACCTCAATGTCAACGCCTTGCCTGCGGTCGCCCTGGCGCCGGGCATGATCTCCGCACTCCTGGGCACCGACGCCGACACGGACGCCTGACCAGCCCCCAGCGCGCCGTCCCGATCCCGCTGCACGCCCCCGCCCGACCGCCCGCCCCGCCGCCCGCCCCGCCGCCCGCCCCCCGCCCGCGTCAATGGACCCTTGCATCGCTCAGACGTATGCAAGGGTCCATCCACTCGGATCCGGGGTGTACGTGAATGAACCATTGCACTTTTCAGACGTATGCAAGGGTCCATTGACGAGGAACGGGGGCCCAGCAACGACAACAGCGGCCCACTTCCGGAGGAGTGGGCCGCTGTCGTTGTCGGAGATCTAGTCTTCGCCGACTGCCTTGAAGGCCTCGTCAATGATTTCGAGTTGCTCGACGGCGTGTACCTTGCTCGAGCCCGACGACGGTGCGGACATTGCGCGACGGGAGATGCGCTTGATGCCGACCAGCTTCTCGGGCATGAGCTCGGGCAGTGCGAGACCGAAGAACGGCCATGCACCCTGGTTCGCAGGCTCTTCCTGAACCCAACGGAATTCCGTTGCGTTCGGGTAGCTTTCGAGCGCTTCTCGGATCCGACGGACCGGCACGGGGTACAGCTGCTCGACGCGGACGATCGCGACGTCTTCGCGGTTGTCCTTCTGCTTACGAGCGAGGAGCTCGTAGTAGAGCTTGCCGCTGACCATCAGCACTCGCTTGACCGCGCTGCGATCGCCGGTGCCGGTGTCGTAGGTGGGCTCGTCGAACACCGAGTGGAACTTGCCGTCGGTGAAGTCCTCGATGTTGCTCACTGCTGCCTTGTTGCGCAGCATCGACTTCGGGGTGAAGACGATCAGCGGGCGACGAATGCCGTCACGCGCGTGCCTGCGCAGCAGGTGGAAGTAGTTCGCGGGGGTCGAGGGGAGTGCGACGGTCATCGAGCCCTCGGCGCACAGCGTCAGGAAGCGTTCGATGCGTCCGGACGTGTGGTCGGGACCCTGGCCCTCGTGGCCGTGCGGCAGCAGCAGCACGACGTCGGAGAGCTGACCCCACTTGGCTTCACCGGAGGAGATGAACTCGTCGATGATGGACTGAGCGCCGTTGACGAAGTCGCCGAACTGCGCTTCCCACATCACCAGTGCGTCCGGGTTGCCCACGGAGTAGCCGTACTCGAAGCCGACGGCGGCGAATTCGCTCAACGCGGAGTCGTAGACCATGAACTTGCCGGGGTTGTCGCTGCCGATGTTCTGCAGCGGGGTGTACTCGGCACCGGTCTTGCGGTCGATGATCACCGAGTGCCGCTGGGTGAACGTGCCGCGGCGGGTGTCCTGGCCGGAGAAGCGAATATTGCGTCCCTCGTCCACCAGCGATCCGAGTGCCAACAGCTCGCCGAAGGCCCAGTCGACCTTGCCCTCGTGCGCCATCTCGCGACGCTTTTCGAGTACCGGCTTGACGCGCGGGTGCACGTTGAACCCGTCCGGTACGTCGAGGTGGGCATCGCCGATGCGGTGCAGCACGGCCTTGTCGACGGCCGTGGTGAGCTTGGCCGGCAACTGCTGATCGAGTTCGACCGACTCGCTGGGCTCGGGGGTGTACTTCTCGAGTTCGCGTACCTCGTTGAAGACGCGTTCGAGCTGACCCTGGTAATCGCGGAGTGCGTCCTCGGCTTCCTTGAGCGAGATGTCTCCACGGCCGATGAGCGATTCGGTGTAGCTCTTGCGGACGCTGCGCTTGGTGTCGATCACGTCGTACATCGCCGGCTGGGTCATCGAGGGGTCGTCGCCCTCGTTGTGACCGCGACGGCGGTAGCAGATCATGTCGATGACGACGTCCTTGTGGAACTTCTGACGGAAGTCCACCGCCAGCTGAGCGACCCAGGCACAGGCCTCGGGGTCGTCGCCGTTGACGTGGAAGATCGGCGCAGCGATCATCTTGGCCACGTCGGTGCAGTACTCGGACGAACGCGAGAACTCCGGCGACGTGGTGAAGCCGACCTGGTTGTTGACGACGATGTGCACTGTTCCACCGGTGCGGTAGCCCCGCAGATCGGACAGGTTCAGTGTTTCGGCGACGACGCCCTGGCCGGCGAAGGCAGCATCTCCGTGCAGCATCAGCGGCAGGACGGAGTAGCCACCCTGGCCGGTGCCCTTGTCCAGCAGGTCCTGCTTGGCGCGGACGAGGCCTTCGAGAACAGGGTCGACGGCTTCGAGGTGCGACGGGTTCGCGGTGAGCGAGACCTTGATGTCGTTGTCCCCGAACATCTGGATGTACGTGCCCTCGGCACCGAGGTGGTACTTCACGTCGCCGGAGCCGTGTGCGGCGGCCGGGTTCATGTTGCCCTCGAACTCGGTGAAGATCTTCGAGTAGGGCTTGCCGACGATGTTGGCGAGCACGTTCAGCCGGCCGCGGTGCGGCATGCCGATGACGACCTCGTCGAGGGCATATTCCGCGCTCTGGTCGATGACGGAGTCCATCATCGGAATAACCGCTTCCGCGCCTTCGAGCGAGAAGCGCTTCTGCCCGACGTACTTGGTCTGCAGGAACGTCTCGAAGGCCTCGGCGGCGTTGAGCTTGCTCAGGATGTACTTCTGTTGCGCCACAGTCGGTTTGACGTGCTTTGCCTCGACGCGCTCCTGCAGCCACGAGACCTGCTCGGTCTCGAGGATGTGGGTGTACTCGACGCCGACGTGGCGGCAGTACGAGTCGCGCAGCACGCTGAGCACGTCGCGCAGCTTCATCTTGTCCCGGCCGTGGAATCCGCCGACCTTGAACTCGCGGTCGAGGTCCCACAGCGTCAGGTCGTGGCTGATCACGTCGAGGTCCGGATGCATCCGGAACTTGTCCTTGGTGAACTGCAACGGGTCGGTGTCGGCCATCAGGTGACCGCGGTTGCGGTACGCCGCGATGAGCTCGAGCACGCGGGTGTTCTTGTCGACCGTGCCCTCGGGCAGATCCTTGCGCCAGCGAATCGGCTCGTACGGGATCTTGAGCGAGTGGAACAGCTCGTCGTAGAACTCGTCGCTGATCAGCAGGTTGTGGATCGTCTTGAGGAAGTCACCCGACTCCGCACCCTGAATGATGCGGTGGTCGTACGTCGAGGTCAGCGTCATGAGCTTGCCGACGCCGAACTCGGCGAGACGCTCGTCGCTGGCACCCTGGAACTCTGCCGGGTACTCCATTGCTCCGGCGCCGATGATGGCACCCTGGCCGTTCATCAGACGCGGCACCGAGTGCACGGTTCCGATTCCGCCGGGGTTGGTCAGCGAGATGGTGACGCCCTGGAAGTCCTCACCGGTGAGCTTGCCGTCGCGGGCGCGCCGGACGATGTCCTCGTACGCGTTGTAGAACTGCGTGAACGTGAAGTCCTGCGTGTTCTTGATGGCAGCGACGACGAGCGAGCGGTTGCCGTCCTTGCCGGGCAGGTCGATCGCCAGACCGAGGTTGATCGCGGCCGGAGTGACGGCGTTCGGCTTGCCGTCGACCTCGGCGAAGTGGCGGTTCATGTTCGGGAACGCCTTGACGGCCTGCACGATGGCATAGCCGAGCAGGTGCGTGAACGAGATCTTGCCGCCGCGGGTACGCGCGAGGTGGTTGTTGATGACCAGACGGTTGTCCACCATCAACTTCGCCGGAATCGCACGCACACTGGTTGCAGTCGGAATCTGCAACGAGGCCGACATGTTCTTTGCTACCGCTGCTGCTGCGCCGCGCAGGATCTTGCTCGACTCTTCGCCGAATTCGGCTGCTGCCGGGGCTGACTTCGCCGGAGCGACCTTCTTCTCGGCAGGCTTTGCAGCGGCCGCAGGCTTTGCGGGCTCGGCCTTGGGAGCGGCGGCTTTCGGGGCAGCCTTGGTCGCTGCGGCCTTCGGAGCGTCGGCCTTGGGAGCGCTGTCCTTCTGCGGAGCCGAGGCGGCAGGCTTGGCGGGAGGCGCGGGTGCTGCGGGGGGAGCGGACTTGGCCGAACTACCGTTCGAGGCTGCGCCGTTGCCGTTACCGGACGCACCGTTCGAGCTGCCGGCGGTCTCGTCGGTCACGGCCTCGGGGTCGTAACCGGTGAGGAACTCGTGCCAGCTCGCGTCGACGGAGGAAGGGTCTTGCTTGAATCGCTGGTACATCTCGTCGACCAGCCATTGATTTTGTCCGAATTGGGTAGTAGAGCTGCTGCTCACGGCAGTAGTTCGCCTCGTTTCTGTCTTCGTTCCCGTTCAGCGCGCGTACAAGTCCAGGCTAGACCTTTGGTCCAGCTCACGTGCGCCCGGGACGTAGCTGTGATATGTACTCACCGGTAACCATCGGCCTCGTTGTCGATGACTCCTTGGACTATCGAATTATTCCCCCGGTTCGTTTCGGCCGCAGTCCACAACCGGGCGTAGAAACCGCCCTGGGCGCGAAGTTCCGAATGTCGTCCGGTCTCCACGATACGTCCGCCGTCCACGACGACGATCAGATCTGCCCGTGCGGCGGTCGCCAATCGGTGCGCGACCACCACCGCCGTGCGGGTACGAACGACGGCATTGCTCGCCGCGAGGACGGTGCGTTCGGTGGCCGGATCGAGCGTGGCGGTTGCCTCGTCGAGGAGGAGCAGATCGGGGTCGACCAGTTCTGCTCGCGCCAGCGCGATCAGTTGCCGTTGGCCTGCGGAGAGCCCCTGGCCGCGCTCTCCGACGGGTTGGTTCATGCCGCCGCGAAGTGCAGCGATAGTGGTCAGAGCGCCCACCGAGCGGGCCGCGTTCTCGATGTCGGCGCGGCTGGCGTCGGGTCTGCCGTAGGCGATGTTCGACGCGACGGTTCCGGTGAACAGGTGCGCTTCCTGCGGTACGACGCCCAGTCGATGCCGATAGTCGGACAGTCGATAGTCGCGCAGATCGTTTCCGCCGACGCGCACCGATCCGGAGGTCGGATCGTAGAACCGGGCCAGCAGTTTGACCACGGTGGATTTGCCCGCTCCGGTGCGCCCGACCAATGCGACAGTGGTGCCGGCGGGGATGGTGAGAGATACCTCACTCAGTGCGTCGGAGTGAGCTCCGGCATAGCGAAACCCGACGTCGACGAGGTCGATGTCGGCACGGAGGCGTCCGCCAGGAAGCGGGGTCGTGTTCGCGGTCGTGGCGGTTTCGATCGAACTCGTGGTGCGCAACAGATCGCCGATGCGTCCGACGCCGACCCGTGCCTGCTGGTAACCGTCGAACACCTGCGAGAGCTGTTGGATCGGTCCGAAGAGCAGTCCGAGATACAGGACGAACGCCACGAGGGTGCCCGCGGTGGTGGTGCCGGTGGCGATCTGATGTGCGCCGACGAACACGACGACGGCGAGGGCGATGTCGGAGAGCAACGTGATGAGCGGAAAGAACACCGAGATCGCGGTCTGCGAGCGCATTCGGCTGGCCCGGTAACGGTCGGAGCGTTCGGCGAACCGGGATGCGGCGTACTCCTCACGCCGGTACGCCTGTGCGGCTCGTAGGCCTGTGACGTTCTCCTGGAAGTCGGCGTTGACGATCGAGATGCGCTCGCGGGACGTCGAGTACGCCGCCGACGAGATCCGACGGAAGATCACGGTGGCCACGGCGAGGGGCGGCACGACCGCCAAGGCCACCAGGCCGAGAGTGAGGTCTGTGACGAGAAGGGCGGCCGCGATACCGACGACGGTCAACACGCTCACCACAGCGGTCGATGCCCCGGTCTGGATGAACGACGACAGTGCATCGACGTCGGTGGTCATCCGAGTCATGATGCGGCCCGAGAGCTCACGCTCGTAGTAGTCGAGGCCGAGTCGCTGAATGTGCGCGTAGCTGCGAACTCGGAGGCCGAACAGCACTCGCTCGCCTGCCCGCGCAGTGATGACCGTCGTCCAACAGACGACGAACCAACTCGCCGCTGCCAGTACGACGCCGATCGACGTGGCGATCCACAGCGTGTTCGAGTCTCCGCGTGCCACTCCGCTGTCCACCGCGTAGCGAACGAGTGAGGGAAAGGCGATGGAGGCCAACGAGTCGAGTGCGAGCAGAACGACCACGGCGGCGAGCAACATCCGGACCGGGCCGAGCAGTCTCGACAATCGGAATCCCGGGTCGGGTCGACGGAGATCGGAGCCCGATGCGCCCGGGTCCTCGGTTGCCGGAGGCAGGGCCGCGACGGCCGCGGATATGGCGGGTGTCGGTGCCAGCGAGCCGAACGCTCCCGCCATCGCAGTTCCGTGCCCACCGCCGCCTCCGGGCGCTGCGACGCTGTTGGGCTCGGCCGACGATTCTGGCGCGGTCTCGGGCCACAGCGTCTCGGCAGAGGGTTGCTCGATCGGGTCGTGGGCCGGCTCGGTGCCCGGTTCGTCGTCACCACCGGCCAGGAGAGCGCGGAACAACGGGCAGCGTCGGTCGAGTTCGTCGACTGTTCCGGTGTCGATGATCCGACCGTTGTCGAGCACGGCGACGCGGTCGGCCAGTGTCAGGGTCGAACGGCGATGAGCGAGGACGAGAGTCGCGCGCGTCCGGATGCCACGCAACGCGTCGAATATTGCTGCTTCGGTCTCTGCGTCGACGGCGGACGCGGCGTCGTCGAGAATCAGAATTCGCGGTTCCACGAGGAGGGCGCGCGCCAGAGCGATGCGCTGGCGCTGTCCTCCGGAAAGTGTGAGCCCGCGTTCGCCGACCAGGCTGTCGTATCCCTCGGGCAATGCGTCGATGAAGGTGGAGGCCTGCGCCAGGCGCGCCGCGCGCTCGATGTCGTCGGCAGTGGCGTCGGGCCTGCCGAGGGCGATGTTGGCGGCGATGGTGTCGGAGAACAGAAACGGCTCGTCGAACACCAGTGACACCGCCTCGCGCAGTGACGTGGAGTCGAGGTCGTCGATATCGATCGAAGTACCGTCGGACGTCAGCTCGATGTGCCCCTCGGCAGGGCGATAGAAGCGGGGCAGCAGGAGGGCGAGTGCGGTTTTCCCGGAACCCGCATGTCCGACGACGGCAACGGTTTCCCCGGGCGAGATGGTCAGGCTCAGATCGGTGAGTACGTCCCGCTCGGGCTCGAATCCGAACGTCACCTCACGGATGCGAACCCCGAGAGGTCCGTCGGGCAACGAAAGAGGCCGCGCCGGTTCCGGGTCGGTCGGCTCGGTGTCGACCACCTCGTAGACGCGTTCCACGGCCGCGCGCGAGAGCTGGGCCATGATCACCACGGACGAGACGGTCCTGGTGACGGCGGACAGCGTGGCGACGTAGGTCGCGAAGGCCAGGAACGTGCCGATCGTGATGTGGCCCTGCAGCGCGAGGTATCCGCCGAGGGCGATGACTCCGACGAGACCGAGCTGCGGAATGGTGGCCATCGACGGCGCGAACCGCGAGTTGATCTTCGCCGACCGCATGCGCTCGGCGAACAATGTGCGACCGAGCTGTTCGATGCGATCGACCGCGCGGGCTTCCTGACCGAAGCCCTTGACCACTCGAACCCCGGTGACGGTCTCTTCGACATGCTGCGCCAGATCGGCGGCACGTTGTTGAGCAGACCAGGTGGCGGCGAAGAGAGTCGGCCGCATTCGGTAGACCACGATGCTCACCGCGGGAACGATGAGGATTGCGACGACGGTGAGCAACGGCGATAGATACGCCATCACCACCAGGGCGAGGACGAACTGCAGTATCGCTCCGGCCGAGAGCGGCACCATGGCCAGTAGACCCTGGACGAGTTGCAGGTCGGTGATCGATCTCGACACGACCTGGCCGGTACGGATCTCGTCCTGTTTGCGACCGTCGAGCCGCTGCAACGATGCAAGCAGATCCAGACGTAGGTCGTGCTGAACGTCGATCGAGAGCCGGCCGGCGAGCATGCGCCTGCCGAACTGGCAGGCGAATCGCACCAGACCCAACAGTGCGATGGCGACGGCGACCGTGAGAATCACGTCGCCTTTGCCTGCGGTCGCGTCGTCGATCGCCACTCTGGTGAGCAGCGGGAACGAGATGTCGATGACGGCGGCGATCATCGTCACACCCAGTGCGCCCAGCGCCGTGCGCCGGTGCAGCATGCATTGCGCTGTCAGGCGGCGGACCCAACCACGTGGGGCGCTCGACGCTGCGCTGTCGGCCGGGACATCATCACGTGGCGGAACGGACTCGACGAGGGTGCCGTTGTTCGCCGCGTCGCGATCGACTGCCGCGCCGCGGTTCGTCACCGAATTACTGTGTGCCATCGATAAACCAAAGTAGACCCGATCACCGACAGCATTCGTCGGCGATCGCGGGTACCGGTTCCGACCTCAGTCGATGTCGCGGGTGCGGGCCAGAAACCAGCCGCCGCCGGTGAGGATCGCGGCCCACAATGCGAGCCCCAGCGGTGCCCACGGCCACGACGCCAGATCGCCGGCGTCGTCCAATTGTGTGGCCGCCATCGTCGGCAGGGTCAGGTTCGACGGCAGCACGGTGGCAACAGGTCCCAACCCCACCCCGAAGAGGATCAGCGAGAGCAGACCCTCGCCGAACGGCAGCCAGGCGACGAGCACGATGGCCGCCCACGTCGGAGATTTCAGCAGCAGGCCCAGCCCCGCACCGATGATCGACCACAGCACGACGGCCAGCAGGCACGACGCGACCACACCGATGAACGGGCCGTCGAGCATCACGGTCCGGTCGTTGAAGATCAGCAGACAGATCAGGCTGGCCAGCAGTACGACCAGGCCGTACCCGAGTCCGAACAGAGCGGTGACGATGAGTTTGGCGGCGATCACCCCGTCGCGGCCGCGGGCCGTCAAGAAGCTGGTGGTGATGGTCTTGTGGCGAAACTCGGTCCCGGCATTGACGGCACCGAAGATCCCGGCGAAGAGGATTGCGGCTCCGGCGGCGACGTACAGGCCGATCGAGGCGACACCACCCGAGATATCGAGGTCCTCCTCGTACGGACCCAACTGGTTCGCGATCACCGAGGTGATGACGGACGCGAAGATTCCGACGACGATCGGCGCGATCGCGAGTGCCCACCAGAACTTCAGCGTCGTGACCTTGCGGATCTCCGACGTCAGCAGCGCATTCATCGCCGGCCTCCGTTCCAATTCTGCGGCGGTCCGTATTCGGGCGGAGGTGGGCCGTAACCCGGAGGTGGGCCGTAACCCGGAGGCGGACCGTAGTTCGGCGGTGGTGCATAACCCTGCGGTTGTCCCGGCGGCGGCCCGTACGGATTCTGACCGACCGGTGCCGCGGTGTACTGCCCCGCCGTCATCGACAGGAACACCTGCTCGAGATCGACGTGCTCTGCGGTGGTTCCGAACACCGTGACATCGGCGGTTGCGGCGATACGTGTGATCGTGGCCGCGTCGGTGCCTGCGACGCCGATGCGGCCGTCGGGCAGGAGCTGGGTGTCGTTGAGGCCGTTCGATGCCAATGCGATCGCCAGTGTCGCCGGGTCCGATGCCGCCACGAGCACACGGCTCGGGCGGGTGGACCGCAACTGTGCGATCGAGCCCTGATACATCAACGAGCCGGCGCTGACTATCACCAGATTGTCGACGGTCTGCTCGATTTCACGAAGAATGTGACTCGAGATCAGTACCGTCCTCCCCGAGGCCGCGAATGCCTTCAGGAAATCGCGGAGCCAGGCGATGCCCTCGGGGTCGAGACCGTTCGCCGGTTCGTCGAGCACCAGGATTTCGGGGTCTCCGAGCAGGGCTGTCGCCAACGTCAGACGCTGCCGCATGCCGAGTGAGAAGCCGCCTGCGGGGCGGTGGGCGGCATCGCCGAGGCCGACCAGGTGCAGCACGTCGAGGGCGCGGCTGTCGGGCACGCCGATCGCCGCGGTGTAGATCTTCAGGTGATGAGCGGCGCTCCGTTTGGGGTGCATGCTCAGCGAGTCGAGAACGGCTCCCACTGTGTGGGCCGGGTGTATTGCTGCACCGAACGGTGCGCCGTTCACGAGACCGATCCCCGAGGTGGGTGCTACGAGCCCGAGCAGCATGCGCAGCGTGGTGGTCTTACCCGATCCGTTGGGACCGAGGAATCCGGTGACGGTGCCGCGCGGAACGACGAAGCTCAGGTCCGACACCGCCCGAACTGTGCCGAATTGCTTGGTCAGTGCCTGCGCTTCCAGCGCTGCTCCCGAGTAGCTGGTCATCGCTGCGGAATCCCCCTGGCCGTCGAACTGCACGTGTACCGGTTGCACGCGGCAACCGGTACACGAGGCTACGGGGTGAGACCGACGTCGTCGCGGGTGCGGCCCCTGTGTCAGCGAAGCAGCGCGGCGGCGATGTCGCGGTAGGTCTCGAGCGGATCGGCGTCGTCGGGAAGAGAGTGCAGTGTCACGTGCGACGCGCCCGCGGCGAGGTGTTCCTTCAATCGTGCGGCGATCGCGTCGGCCGTGCCGTGCGCCACCAGAGCGTCGATCAGCCGGTCGCTGCCACCGTCCCCGATCTCGTCGTCCGAGTAGCCGAGCCGGTTCAGATTGTTGGTGTAGTTGCGGAGGTGAAGATAGGGGTTGTTCACCGGTGGTCGGCCGATTGCTCGGGCCTTCTGTGGGTCGGATTCGAGAACCACCTTGTGCTCGGGTGCCAAAATCTTGTTCGGCCCCAATGCTTCTCGCGCCTCACGGGTGTGTTCGGGGGTGGTCAGGTACGGATGCGCACCGGCCGTGCGGTCGGCGGCGAGCGCAAGAACCTTGGGGCCGAGCGCAGCGAGGACGCGTCGTTCCACCGGCACTCCTGCGGTGTCGAGATCGTCCAGATACGACACCAGGGCGTCGTATGGCTTGGTGTATTCCTGCGTTGCCTCCGGGTGGCCGGCACCGATTCCGAGGAGGAATCGTCCCGGATGCTTCTTTTCCAACCGGTGATACGACTGCGCGACGTCCGCGGCTGCGTCCGACCAGATGTTGACGATGCCGGTTGCCACCACGACCGTCTCGGTGGCGTCGAGAATCTCTTCGGTGGTGGTCAGATCCGCGGGCGGGGAGCCGCCGAGCCAGATAGTTCCGTAGCCGAATGACTCGATGGCACGAGACAGTTCGGGAGTGAACGCCGAGTGAAGCCGCCAGACGCCGTACTTGCCGAGTTCAGGTGTGGAAGTCATGTGGGGTTACAACGCCGCACGCTCGCGAAGATTCCGTACATTCTCACTCGTCCGGTTCGATGATCCGGTTTTCCGGGAACCGCGCGGGCGGCGGACCGAAGGCGTCACGCGCGTTCTTGATGACTCCCTTGCCCACCACGCGGTTGCCTGCGCCGCCGATCGCCGCACCGATTCCGGCGGGCAGCATCTTGCCGACCAACAGGGCGCTGCGCTTGGCAAGATATTTGGTGATGAACTTCTTCACGAGGGATTTGTTCATGCTGGCCATCGAGCCGCCGGGGATGCGGGACGTGATCAGCGGACCCCAATTCTTGGCGGTCTTGCCGACCGTGCGCTGCACTATCTGCATGCCCGATTCGCCTAGCGCCACCGACAGCACCAGAGCGCGTCGCTGCTGGTGATTCTCGACGGGAATGCCGTGCACCGATGCGACCGACAACGTCAGTAGTGCCGAGGACTCGATGAAGAAGGCGGTTTCGGCACCCACGGCGGCGAGCGAGGCGACGGTTCCTATTCCGGGAACGGCCGCAGCGCCGCCCACGGCGGAACCACTGCCGGTGACCGCGAGCAGAAATCGCTTCTCGAGCCGTTCGATGATCTGGGCCGGGGTGTCGTACGGGTGTGCCCGACGCACGTGCGCCACGTACTTGTCGACGGCAGGCCCCTGCAGGCGGCTCGCGTTGTCCAGGATGTTGACCAGGGCCCGTTCGAGCTTGCCTCCGCTCGAGATCTCGACCTGAGCGTCCTCTTTGTTGCCTGCCATCGATACCTCTTCCGGTTGCGAACGTCGTTGACGCTAGTCGGGGGAGTTACCCGCGAATTCTCCGTTGCACACGTACGGGGCAATTTAGACTCGCGAAGTGCAGATTCCTCCGAGCGAGGTGGTGTCCGACGGCGCGCGCCGCGCGCCGTGTGCGGCGTTGCGCCCGTTCGTGCGGCCGTACGAGGGGTATCGGACGCGTGGGTTGGCACCGGGTGAGCACGTGGGAATGCCGGGCCCTTATTTGACGGTCATCGTGGCGATGGAGCCGAGTCTGGAGATCGCCAGGGCTCCGCGTCAGGGTGCGGGCGTATTCGAGACGCTGGCGAGCGGAATCACCACCTCGCCGGTGACGATCGTGCACAACGGCAATCAATCGGGAATCCAGTTGTCGTTGACGCCGCTCGGCTCGAGAGCCTTGCTGGGAGTCCCCGCAGCAGAGCTGGGGGAGTGGCTGGTCGACCTCGACGAAGTGCTGGGCGCAGACGCGGTCGAACTCCGTGAGCGAGTTTGTGCGGCTCCGGAGTGGGCGGCTCGTTTCGATGTGGTGGACGAGATCTTGTTGCGTCGCCTTCGAGAGTGCGAAGTCGATTCCCGGTTGATCGGGGCGTGGCACGCACTCACTTCGGGTTCGGTTCCGAAGGTCGCGGACGTTGCGCTCGATATCGGTTGGAGCAGAAGATATTTGGTGTCGAAGTTCAGTTCGGAGTTCGGTGTCGGTCCGAAGGAAGCGGTGCGTATCGCTCGTTTTTATCGTTCGCATCGACGGTTGCGTGATCCGGCCTGTTCCGACCTCGCTGCGGTGGCATCCGAATGCGGCTTCTACGACCAGCCGCACATGAACCGCGAATGGCGTGTGATGGCGGGTATGTCGCCGACGACGTGGCGCGAGCGCGAGATGTTCTCATTTTTCCAAGACTCCGCGGCCGGTGACGAGGAGGGTATCGGTTCATGACGACACATATCTGGCCCACTCTGAAATACGACAACGCACGCGACGCCATCCGATTCATCGTCGACGTGTTGGGATTCGAGGAGCGCGCGGTGTACGGCGAAGGCGACCGCGTCGATCATGCGGAACTGCGCTGGCCCGAGGGTGGTGGGGTGATGCTGGGCAGTGTGCGCGACGAGGGTGCCATCGGCGAGATGCCGCCGGGCGTCGGTTCGATCTACATCGTCACCGACGACCCGGACGGCATCCACGATCGCATCGTTGCGGCGGGCGGCAATGTCACGCAGGGGTTGCGCGACGAGGATTACGGCAGCCGCGGTTTCACCTGTCGCGACGCCGAAGGGGTCTACTGGAGTTTCGGCACCTACGCCGGGGGTTAGGCCCCACCCCGCGTGTCGGTTACTTCACCCAGTGCTCGGGCGGGACCAGTTCGTCCGGCTTCGGCGGTGGCGGAGCGGTGCCGTCGCCGAAGGGTGATCCGCCCAGTGATTCCCGCCCGTGCGGCTCCAGCCAGCCTTGTAGATCCGGGCCCTTCGGCACGATGCCCGACGGGTTGATGTCGGTGTGCACCTCGTAGTAGTGCCGCTTGATGTGGTCGAAGTCGACGGTGTCGCCGAACCCGGGGGTCTGAAAGAGGTCGCGGGCGTAGTTCCACAGCACCGGCATTTCGGTGAGTTTGCTGCGGTTGCACTTGAAGTGGCCGTGGTAGACGGGATCGAAGCGCACCAGGGTGGTGAACAGGCGTACGTCGGCTTCGGTGATGTGGTCTCCGACGAGGTAACGCTGCGTGGACAGGCGTTCGACGAGCCAGTCGAGGCGCGCGAACAGTCTGTCGTATGCCTTGTCGTATGCCTCCTGCGAACCGGCGAACCCGCAGCGGTAGACGCCGTTGTTGACGTCTCGGAACACGAGGTCGGCCACCTCGTCGATCTCGCCGCGCAGTGCTTCGGGGTACAGGTCGGGGGCACCGTCTCGGTGGTACTGCGTCCACTCGGTCGACAGATCCAGCGTGATCTGCGGGTAATCGTTGGTCACGACCTCGCCGGTAGGGACGTCGACGATGGCGGGGACGGTGATACCGCGCTCGTAGTCCGGGAACCGGGCGAAGTAGGCGTCCTGCAGCCTCTCGATGTTCAGAACCGAATCGATCCCACCGGGCTCTTCCTGGAAGTTCCAGCTGCGCGGGTCGTGGGTCGGCCCCGGAATGCCCAGGGAGAGAACATCTTCGAGTCCCAGGAGTCGACGTACGATGATGGACCGATGAGCCCACGGGCAGGCGCGCGCAGCAATCAGGCGATACCGTCCCGGCTCCACCGGATAACCGTCTCGGCCATCGGCGGTGATGCGTGTCGGTATGTAGTTGGTGTCGCGCTCGAATTCCTTGCCCGGTTCCACGTATGCGGCGTCATCGGCCATGCTTGTTGCTCCTCACCTCGACTGGTTCTTTCCGACGCTACCCAGTTCGGAGCCTCCTCAACCGGGTCAGGGTCGAACCGCAGCCGTGTGGCACACGCCGATTTCGGTGTATCCCAGCCGCGCGGCGAGGCGTCGGGCAATGGAGTTCTCGGGTCGCGAGCGCCACTGCGGGATCAAGCCCTCGTCGATGGCGTCGTTGGTGGCCAGTCGGCCGACCACCTGAGCGTGACCCCGTCGGCGATGATCCGGGTCGGTCAGGACGCGCATGTCGGCCAGAATCAGCTGCTCTTCCGAGTAGCCGGCCGCGGCGAGGGACCGCGCCGAGTCCGCTGGTCTGTCGTCGCCGAGCAGCGTGAACCAGTTCCGTGAGACGGATTCTCCGAATGCCTCGGCAACGTCGGCATCACTGCACTGCGCCGCCAGGTTGCGGACGTGCACAGCATCGTGGGAGATCAGCGGATCGTGCACATCGATGGAGTGGCCGATGTCCGAGCCGTACGCCAGCGAGTGGGTGCCGATCTCGTAGCGCTCCGAACGGTCGCCGAGAATCGAGGACATCCAGGTTCGGTCCGCACCGGGCCGGCCGGTCATCGAGCGGGAAGCATCCACCGCCCAGGACGGCCCTGCGGTCACAGTGGTCCCGGCCAGTTGCAGCACGGTGATGTTCTCCGTCGACACGAGATGTTCGACGCGGTCGGCGTCGGTGTCGAGGGCCGTGTCGTCCAGGCCCAGTTGTCGACACCAGGCCAGGCGAACGATGTCGAGTTTGTGGGGGTCGAATCGGACGTCGTCGAAGAGGGGGAGATCCACATATCGAGACTAGCCATCACGCCTGTGGGCGACGTTCTGGTTTCACCGTCCAAAAGCAATCTTTCGAACTTTTTTGCCCCCGGTGTTTCGCTCAGCGCCGATAGATGGCAGACTCGCATTTGAGATTAGAGCTTCGACGTGAAGATCTAGCTCGCTTACAGAAGGTTTACAGAATGACGCAGGGCAGTGTGAAGTGGTTCAACGGCGAAAAGGGCTTCGGCTTCATCGAGCAGGATGGTGGCGGACCGGACGTTTTCGTTCATTACTCGGAGATTCAGGGTAGCGGCTTCAAGTCGCTCGACGAGGGCCAGCGCGTGGAGTTCGAGGTGGGCCAGGGTCAGAAGGGCCCCCAGGCTACCGGCGTCCGCGCCATCTGATTCAAGCTTCGTAACCCGATTTCTCCTGGCGGAGTGACCTTCTCGAAGTAATCTCCACCAGAAACTCGGTGACAAGGCCGGATACACGGAAGAAATTCCGAGTATCCGGCCTTCGTCTGTTCTAGCGGGACATCGACTACGGTCGGTGTCCTTTTGCGTTCTCGATAGTGCATGTGTGCAGTATGTCCGTTTGATGCCCAGGTCAGAGCATTGTCCGGGTTGCTCTTCATCGAACCATCACCGTATATTCCAACTGGAATAATTCGATTGGGATATCGAGATGGGGGGCGATGCGAGGGGATGCAGTGAATCCGCTGGGGGTCTCGGTCCTCGCCCTGCTCTCGGAGGGGCCGATGCATCCCTACGAGATGTATCAGCTCCTTCTCGAGCGCAAAGAGGACCGAATCGTCAAGATCCGCCCCGGTTCGCTGTATCACGCAGTTGCTCGACTCCACGGGCGGGAGTTGATCACCGAGGTCGGCACCGACCGCGGGGGAAATCGTCCCGAGCGCACGACCTACGAGATCACCCCCGCCGGTAGGCGGGTCCTCGTCGATCGGCTCGCCGAGATCCTTCGCTCCCCGGTGCGCGAATATCCACAGTTCACCCTCGGCCTGTCCGAGATGCACAACCTACCGGCGTCCGAGGCGATCGCGTTGCTCCGTGGGCGCATCGAAGACCTGTCGCTCGAGATCGAGGAACTGTCCGGATTCCAGCTCCTGGCGCGAGAACGCAAGTCGTCCGAAATCTACTGGGCTGGAATCGATTACACGTACCACATGCTGGCCGCTGAAGTGAAGTGGTTGACGAGCTACATCGATCGCCTCGACAGCGGCGAGCTCGAGTGGCCGCATGCCATTTCCGCACAGCACGCCACCCTGACCGATCGGCACCGACCACACGACCCCGACACCTCGGGGCACTAGGAGAGCACAATGAACGCCGTCGAGACCGCGCCGTTGCACAACGACATCAGACCGTGGCCCGCCCTGTGGGCGCTGTGCCTGGGATTCTTCATGATTCTGGTGGACACCACCATCGTGGCCGTCGCTCAGCCCGCGATTCTCGCCGGTCTGAACACGGACATCAACAACGTCATCTGGGTCACCAGTGCGTACCTCCTGGCCTACGCCGTTCCATTACTGGTCACGGGTCGGATGGGTGACAAGTTCGGCCCGAAGAACCTGTACATCGCCGGCCTCGTGCTCTTCACCCTCGCGTCCGTGTGGTGTGGACTGTCGGGATCGATCGAGATGCTCATCGCGGCGCGTGCGGTTCAGGGTCTCGGCGCGGCGATGATCACCCCGCAGACGATGGCCGTGATCACTCGTGTGTTTCCGGCGGAGAAGCGCGGAACTGCGATGGGAGCATGGGGCGCAGTCGCAGGCGTCGCGACGCTCGTCGGGCCGATTCTCGGCGGTGTACTGGTCGACTCGCTCGGCTGGGAGTGGATCTTCTTCATCAACGTGCCGGTCGGAATTATCGCAATTGCGTTGGCGCTGAAGTTCGTTCCGGTGTTGCCGACCCACGATCACAAGTTCGATCTACTGGGCGTTGCGCTCAGTGCCATCGGGCTCTTCTGCATCGTCTTCGGCATTCAGGAAGGTCAGAAGTACGACTGGGGTACCGGCGTCTGGGTCCTCATCGGTGTGGGGTTGCTCGTCTTCGCGGGGTTCGTCTACTGGCAGTCCGTGAACACCAGCGAGCCGCTGGTGCCTTTGGCACTGTTCCGCGACCGGAACTTCTCGCTGTCCAACATCGGTATCGCAGCCATGGGCTTCGCGATGTCCGGCATGATGCTGCCGATCATGTTCTACGCGCAGAGTGTCACCGGTTTGACGCCTACCCGATCGGCGCTGCTGTTCGTGCCGATGGCGCTGCTCACCGGAATCCTCGCGCCCAATGTCGGCAAGCTCGTCGACAAGACGCATCCCCGCTACATCGCCGGATCCGGATTGTTCATCCTGGCGGCCGCGCTGCTGTGGTTCGCGTACGAGATGACGCCCACCACCGCGATCTGGAAGCTGCTTCTGCCCATCGCGGCGATGGGCGTGGCGAACGCGCTGATCTGGTCTCCGTTGGCGGCCACCGCAACTCGTAACCTGCCGATGAGTCAGGCGGGCGCGGGCTCGGGCATCTACAACACCACCCGCATGATCGGCTCGGTACTCGGTAGCGCCGGCATCGGCGCGCTCATCCAATCGCGCTTGGCCGCCGAACTACCTACCGGTGGATCAGCTTCGGGCGCAAACGAATTCGCCGGCCGCGTCCCCGAAATGCTGCGCGACGGATTCACCACCGCCATGTCGCAGTCGCTGATTCTGCCCGCCGCCGTGCTGATCGTCGGCATGATCGCGGTCTGCTTCTACGCCCGGCCCGCGTTCAAGTAAGTGCCTGCGGCAGTGGTGTGGCTCCGATCCCTGGTCGCTCCGCAGGCTCCGCTCCTGTGTGCCCCTTGCGGCACATAACCACACCACTGCTCATCGGGTCGTTCCGCAGGCTCCACTCCTACGCGAAGTGCACTACAGGCCCAGATCCCGGCCGATCAGTTCCTTCATGATTTCGTTCGATCCGGCCCAGATCTTCGTCACGCGAGCGTCTTTCCAGGCGCGGGCGGCGCGGTATTCGTTCATGAATCCGTAGCCGCCGTGCAACTGGACGCAGTGGTCGAGGATTTCGTTCTGCACCTGCGAGCTCCACCACTTCGCCTTGGCTGCGTCGATGGCGGTCAGCTCTCCGATTCCGTGGGCGGCGATGCAGTTGTCGATGTACGCCTGTGCCACATCGAGTTTGGTGACGAGCTCGGCGAGCAGAAACTTGTTCCACTGCAACGAGCCGATCTGCTGACCGAATGCCTTGCGGTCCTTGGCGTACTGCAGCGTCTCCTCCAGAATGGGGCGGACGTGTCCGAGGTTGGCCACCGAGCAGCTGATGCGTTCCTGGGGGAGCAGCTGCATCATGTGGATGAAGCCGCCGTCGAATTCGCCGATCATGTTCGAGCTCGGCACCCGCACGTTCTCGAAGAACAATTCGGCAGTGTCGGATTCGGGCTGACCGACCTTGTCGAGCTTGCGGCCGCGAGAGAACCCTTCGGTGCCGTTCTCGACGGCGAAGAGCGTGATGCCCTTGGCCTTCTTCTCCGGCGTCGTACGAGTCGCGACGATGACGAGATCGGCGGAGTTGCCGTTGGTGATGAAGGTCTTGGATCCGTTGATGATGAAGTCGTCGCCGTCCTTGACGGCGGTGGTCTTCAGCGCGGCCAGGTCGGAGCCACCGGACGGCTCAGTCATGGCGATCGCGGTGAGGATCTCGCCGCTGCAGAAGCCGGGCAGCCAACGCTTCTTCTGCTCCTCGGTGGTGAGCTTGACGAGATACGGAGCCACGATGTCCACGTGAATACCGAAGCACGACGCCACCGCGGCACTCGAGCGGGCGAGTTCCTCGGCGAGGACGGCGTTGAATCGGTAGTCCTCGGCTCCACTGCCGCCGTATTCCTCCGGTACTTCGAGCCCGAGGAAGCCGTTGCGTCCTGCTTCGAGCCAGATCTCGCGGTCGATGTACCGCTGTTCGACGAGCTTCTCCTCGACCGGGGTGATGGTTCGGGTGACGAACTCGCGCACCGATGCACGGAAGTCCTCGTGATCGGCCTCGAACAGGCTGCGCTTCATGTATGTGTTCCTCTCGGTAACGGTGACTTACCTGCGCACAATACTCGCTGGTAACAACCGTCCGAGACGGGTGTGGCACTATGCGAACCATGGCTGACGCACCCACTTCGCTCGTCCGATCCACCACCGATGCCGGCGCAGAGATCGCTGTGCTCACCTTCGACCACGGTCCGCTCAACCTCTTCGACCAGGCCATGTTCGACGCGGTGGCCGCCGATATCGCCGATCTCGTCGCCAGTCCGCCCCGTGCAGTGCTGCTGCGCGCCGAGGGCAAGGTGAACTCGGCGGGCGTCGACGTGCACGTGTTCCAGGGTCTGTCCGCTGCGCAGGGTGCCGATCTGTGGCGTGGTTTGTTTGCCGACATCGCGCATCCGCTCGAAGCTCTGCCCTGCCCGGTGATCTACGCCGCGCACGGGTTGACGCTCACCGCGGCGTTCGAGATCTCGTTGGCCTGCGACATCATCCTCGCCGGTCCCAAGGCCAAGTTCGGTCTGGTCGAGACCGTCGTCGGGTTGACGCCGTCGATGGGTGGACCGCAGCGTCTGGCCGAGCGTGCCGGTTCGGGTCGGGCTCGCGAGCTCGTCATGACCGGAGATCTGTACGACGCGCAGACGCTGAAGGAGTGGGGCGTGGTCAATCAGATCCACGACGACGTCGACGCGGCGGCCCTCGCGCTGACCCATCGACTGGCCGACGGCCCCACCGTCGCGCACGCGGCAACCAAACAGATTGTGGCAGCGTGGCGTTCCGGTGGCGTGGCCCACGCGGACGAGATCACCTCGGAGGTCTCGGGCGCATTGTTCGAGACCGAGGATCTGCGCGGCGCGGTCGCGAGCTTCCTCGAGGTCGGCCCGGGTAAGGCGACGTACACGGGCAAGTAGAATCGTATGAGTGAGTAACGATCAGCTGGCCGAACTGCACCTGCACATCGAAGGGTCGCTCGAACCTCCGCTGATCTTCGATCTTGCCGAGCGCAACGCAATCACGCTGCCGTACAACGATATAGACGAACTACGCGCGAAGTACGAGTTCACGGACCTGCAGTCCTTCCTCGATCTGTACTACGCGAACATGGCCGTGTTGCAGACCGCCGAGGATTTCGCCGATCTGGCCCGGGCGTACTTCCGCCGCACCGCGCAGGCCGGGGTGACGCACGCGGAGATCTTCTTCGACCCGCAGGCGCACACCGAGCGCGGTGTACCGCTCCAGGCCGTCGTCGAGGGATTGGCCGACGCGTGTGCGACCAGTGAGCGCGAATTCGGCGTCACCAGTGGGCTGATCGCGTCGATTCTGCGCGACAAGCCGGTACTGCACGCGAATCAACTGCTCGACGACCTGTTGGCGATGCAGGCTCCGATCATCGGCCTCGGTCTCGATTCCGCCGAAGTGGGCTACCCGCCGTCGCTGTTCGTCGATGTGTTCGCCAAGGCACGCGCCGAGGGTTTGCACGTGGTGGCTCACGCCGGTGAGGAAGGCCCGCCCGACTACATCTGGCAGGCACTGGATCTGCTGAAGGTCGAGCGCATCGATCATGGGGTTCGGTGCCTGGAAGACGAGGCACTGGTGAATCGACTTGTCGAGGAACAGATTCCGCTCACCGTCTGCCCGCTGTCCAATGTCCGGCTCAAGGTGATCGACAACGTCGAGCAGCTGCCGTTGCGGCAGATGCTCGAGCGCGGCCTGTCGGTGTCGATCAATTCCGACGATCCCGCCTACTTCGGCGGCTACGTCGACGACAACTTCTCTGCCCTCGAAGCGGGAATGGGCCTCACCGCGGCCGAGCGAAAGCAATTGGCCGAGAACTCGATTCGCGCGAGCTTCAGCACCTTGTAGATCAGTTCGCCGTCACCGAGATCTTCGGGTAGCCGGTGGCTCCGTCGGGAACGGTGTCGGCGGTCTTGTTGGTCTGCAGTTCTCCGGCAGAGTTGGTGGCGCGGGCTCGGATGGAATGCTGGCCCGCAGCCAGATCGAGCTCGACCGTCCATTGCCGCCAGGTGTCCTTGGAGTACTCCTCCGAGAGCGTGGCCGGCACCCAATTGCCCTCGTCCACCTGCACTTCCACGCCCTCGATACCGGTGTGCTGATTCCAGGCGACGCCCGCGACTACCGACTTCCCGGCGGGCACCGAGCTGCCCGATCGCGGGGTGTCGATGCGCGAGGCGGTCTTGATCGGTCCTAGAGCGCCCCAGCCTCGATCGGTCCAATACGCCGTCACCGTGTCGAAGCGGGTGATCTCGATGTCGGTGACCCATTTGGTCGCCGAGACGTATCCGTACAGACCCGGAACGACGAGCCGCGCCGGGTAGCCGTGCTCGACGGGCAGCGGTGCACCGTTCATCCCCACCGCCAGTAAGGCATCGCGGCCGTCGAGCAGAACCTCCAGGGGAGTGCCCGCGGTGAAGGCGTCACTGCTCGACGACAGAGCCATGTCGGCATCCGGCGAAATGCCTGCTTCCTCGAGAATGTCCTCGAGCGGGTAGCCGATCCACGTCGCGTTGCCCACGAGGTCGCCGCCGACGATGTTCGACACACAGGTCAGGGTGACCGTCTTCTCGACGGCCTGGCGCTGCGCCAGATCGGCGAACGTCAGCTCGATCTCGCGGTCGACCATGCCGTGTATCCGCAGCGACCACGTATCCGACGCCACCCGCGGCACGACCAACGCGGTATCGATGCGGTAGAAGTCCTCGTTCGGGGTGATGTACGACGCGAGGCCGTCGATCTGCAGATCTGCCCCGGCCGGTATCGGGGGCTGCGGCGTCGGGGTCGGAAGCATGAAGCCGAGTCGATCGGCGGTGACGGCGCGCGCCGAGGTGAGCATCCGTCCGGCCGTCCCGGCGACCACACCGAGTACCGCGGCACCGGCGGCGAGGGTCAGGAAGCTGCGACGGTTCATGCCCTCGGTCGCCGGGGTGGCGGCTCCGATGAGGGCGTGCAGCACGACGATGGCGACGATGACGCCGCCGATGGTCGGGACTGCGTAGAAGGCCGTTGCGTCGGGTCGCGTCACCGCCGCGAGTACGCCGAGAACGCCCAGTGCTGCGAACACCACAGCACCGATCGGTTTGCGGGCGATGCCTGCTGCGGCGGCGATAGCAGCGATCACCACGGCCATGCCGACGAACAGGGCGAGCTTGTCGGAGGTGCCGAACGTGTCGATGGCCCATTCACGGATCGGGGCCGGACTGTTGTCGACGGCCGAGGACCCGACGGCCGTCAGTGGCGACGAGTTCGGTCCGATGGGGACGGCGATCAATTCACCGACACCGAGGACGACTCCGGCGGCGATGATGCCGGACAGCGCGCGTTTACCTGTGCTCACTCGCTCCAATGTAAGCGTGCGCGGAGTGGCTGCGTGCACGGGACGCTCCACTCGAGGCGTTGGCCTGGGGAAACCCACTCCGAGGTCGCAGGAGTGGAGCAGAAATTGCGCCGCAACGTTACGCCGGTCGACCGCTCAGGACAGCAGGTGTTCGAGGTACTCGCTGCCGAACACCTTGTGCGGGTCCATCGAATCGCGGATGCGGAGGAAATCGTCGAAGTGCTCGCAGGAATCACGCAGTTGGTCGCCGCCGAGGGAGTGCAGTTTGCCCCAGTGTGGCCGGCCGCCGACGCTGCGGCAGATGTCCTCGACGGCGTCGAAGTAGTCGCGGTGATCGCGGCGGTGGTACTGGTGCACGGCGATGTAGGCCGTCGGGCGCCCGTAGGCCGTGGAGAGCCAGATGTCGTCGGCGGCGGCGAATCGTACTTCGACGGGAAACGCGATGGACATCGAAGACTGCTCGAGCCAGCGATCCACCTCGCGCAGCACCCGGCCGATCTCGGATGCCGGCACCGCATACTCCATCTCGACGAATCTGACCGTCCGCGAGGATGCGAACACTCGGTACGAGCGATCGGTGTACTCGCGGGCCGACAGTGCCCGGGCCGAGACCGCGTTGAGTCGAGGAATCAGGGCCGGCACCCGCGTCACCATGCGGTTGAGCCCCTCGAAGACCGTGTTGGACAGCAGCTCGTCGTCGAGGTACGAGCGCACCTTTCCCAGCGGGCGCAGCACGGCGTCTCCGGGCATGCGGGTGTTGCGTTTGGTCAGCACACGGTCGGTGTGTGGAAACCAGTAGAACTCGAAGTGGTCGACGGCAGCAACGGTGGTTTCGAGCTCGGCGAGCGTTGCCGTCAGCGTCGACGGTTCCTCGACGGCCCGCAGGGCGAACGCCGGAACGCAGTCGAGCGTGACTCGGGTGATGACGCCGAGCGCACCGAGGCCGATGCGGGCCGCGTCGAACAGCTCCGTGTTCTCGTCGCGGGAGCACCGGACGAGCCGGCCGTCCGCGGTCATCAGCTCCAGCGCATGCACCTGAGTGGCGATGCCGCCGAAGCGGGCACCGGTTCCGTGGGTGCCCGTGGAGATGGCTCCCGCAACGGACTGTTCGTCGATGTCGCCGAGGTTGGTCATGGCCAGGCCGAGATCCCACAGCCGCGCGGTCAGCTCGCGCAGCCGAGTGCCGGCGAGCACCGTCACCCGGGCGGAACCGTCGTCGTCGCGGACGACCGATTCGATCCCACGCAAGGAATCGAGGCTGATCTGAACGCCGTCGGTGACAGCGATCGGAGTGAAGGAGTGACCGGCCCCGACGCATCGCACCGACCGAGACCGATCGACGGCGCCCCGAAGAACGCTGCGCACTTCGTCCACCGATGCGGGCTCGGCACGATGCGCCGGATATGCCTGCTGATTGCCCGCCCAGTTCTGCCACGACCGCTCGATCATCGAATCACTATCGCACTCCCGAAACCGCAGGGTCGTTCCGCAGGCTCCACTCCCGAAACCTCGGGTTCGCGCCCCGTGGATCAATATGGGGCACAGACTTCGGCAGCCCCCTAGTATCGGGTCATGCAATCGAGGCTGCCCGCGGATGTGCGACGCGCACAACTGGTGCAGTCGGCGATCGACGTCGCCGAGCGGGTGGGTATCGAGTCCCTGACGGTGCGCGCGCTCTCAGAGTACGCCGACGTCACCAAGGGCATCGTGCAGTACCACTTCGAGACCAAGCAGGATTTGGTGATCGCGATGGGGGAGCACCTCATCGTCGACGTCACCGAGATTCTCCACGCGGCGCTGGACAGCGCTGTCGGTACCCGAGAATTGCCAGGAGTTCGGGGTCTGCGCGAGCTGGTGCACGGCGGGCTGAGCGCAGTGTGGTTGTTGATCGAGAAGTCGCCGGATCGGCAGTTGCTCGCATACGAGATCAAGACCTACCTGCTGCGGCATCGCGCGCTCGGGTCCGCCACCGCGGCCGAGATCGCCAATGGTCAGTACCGGATTCGGGACTCCGAGGCCCGGTTGTTCTTCGAGAAGTGCTCCGATCACACCGGCACGAGATGGCTCGAGCCGGTGGAGTCGATCGCGCGTTTCGGGATGGCGACGCTCGACGGGCTGGTGCTGCGGTGGCTGGTCGACGGTGACGACCTCGAGGTGCTGGCTCAGATCGACGACCTGTCCGGGCTGATCGCGGGCAAAGCCCTGGACCGTTGAGTGCTCGCCGGGACTTCTCGGCTGCGGAGTGTTTGACTGTGTGGGCCCGGCAACGACGACGAAGGAATGTTGAAGTATGAGTTCGATCGCCGGTGTCGTCACCTCCGACACGACACCACTCTCTCGGATAGCCGCTGCCACCGAGGGTCTCGAATCTCCCTTGGCTGCAGTCGATTCGGTCGCTCTCGATGCCAATGCGGCGGCGCTGCGAGCGCGAGCGAAGGGGGTGCCGATTCGGATCGCCAGCAAGTCAGTGCGCTGCCGAGCCGTCCTCGATCGGGTGCTCGCAACAGAAGGCGTGAGCGGGGTCATGGCGTACTCGCTGCGTGAGGCGGTGTGGCTCGCGCGCCAGGGGGTCGAGGACATCCTGATGGGCTATCCGAGTGTCGACCGCACGGCTCTCGCCGAGGTCGTCAACGATCGAGTTCTGTCGGGTCGCATCACACTGATGGTCGACGACGTCGCGCAATTGGACATCGTGCGCGACGCCACCCGCAGCGACCTTCTCAAGCCCCGTATCTGTATCGATGTCGATGCCTCGCTGCGGATCGGGCCGCTGCACATCGGGGTCAGGCGTTCTCCGCTGCGCGATCCCGAGCAGGTTGCCGCCTTCGCGCGGGTGGCGCACTCGCGGGGGTTCCGGGTCGTCGGTCTGATGTTCTACGAGGCGCAGATCGCCGGTGTGCCTGATTCCAATGTCGCGGTGGAGTGGATGAAGTCGCTGTCGTCCCGTGAGATCTCCACGCGCAGAAGGGCAGTGGTCGAGGCGGTGTCCGCGGCGGTGGGTCACATCGAGATCGTCAACAGCGGCGGCACCGGGTCGATCGACTTCTCGGCCGCCGATCCGGTCGTCACCGAGGTCACCGCCGGATCGGGTCTGTTCGCGCCGACGCTGTTCGACCGGTATCGCGCCTTCTCTGCCGAGCCGTCGCTGTTCTTCGCTCTGTCCGCGGTGCGCAAGCCGACCCCGCAGATCGCAACGTTGTTCGGTGGTGGCTACATCGCGTCGGGTCCTGCGTCGGGGTCCCGATCCCCGAGGCCGGTGGCGTGGTCGAGAAAGGCCGCCGGAGTAGTGACGTCCGGGCTGAAGCTACTGCGCAACGAGGGTGCCGGTGAGGTGCAGACTCCGGTGAGCGGGGCCGACGAGGTGCACATCGGTGATCGCGTCTGGTTCCGGCACGCCAAGGCGGGCGAGCTGTGCGAGCGATTCGACACCCTGCATCTGGTGCACGCCGACGGATCTGTCGAGCCGGTCCCCACCTACCGCGGCGAGGGTATGGCGTTCGGCTGAATTCCGTTCTCGCACAGGCTCATGAACGTGCCTAGGGTGACGAGCCCGGCCGGGGTCGACGGCAAGTACTGAGTCAGTGCTCGCGATCGGATCAGGATCGCGGCCCACTGACCGCGTGAGACGGCGACGTTGAGTCGGTTGCGCGAGAGCAGAAACGACATGCCACGCGGAACGTCCTCGATCGCCGATGCCGCCATCGAGATCAACACCACCGGGGCCTGTCGGCCCTGGAACTTGTCGACGGTTCCGACCGAGACGTCACCCAGTCCGGCGGCCGCGAGACGCTCGAGGATGACGGCGACCTGAGCGTTGTAGGCCGCGACGACGAGAAAGTCGGACTGCTCCATCGGCCGCACGCCGTCGAACGACTCGGGGTTGCTCCACGATCGACCCAGGAGACCCTGCACTCGTGCGACGATCTCGTCGGCCTCTTCCACCGAGTCCGTGGAGTTACCGTGATGGTCCAGATAGACGGTGTGCAGGCCGGGCTCCAGCCCTGACAGCGACCGAGACTGTGTGACAGCCTTGTTGGACTGCAGTTTGCCCTCGTACGACAGCGCCGAGACGGGCGCGCACAGATCCGGATGCATCCGCCACGTCGTCGCCAGGAAGTACCCGCGATCGGCGGGCAGCGTCGGGTGACCGTCGGTGATCCAGCCCAGGGCGGATTCGTCGACGAGTTCGGGGTGGGTGCCCTGACTGACCTGCGGCAGCTGTGCCGGGTCGCCGAGCAGCAACAGGTTGCGGGCAGACACCGAGACGGCGATGGTGTTGGCCAGCGAGAACTGCCCGGCCTCGTCGACGACCAGCAGATCCAGGGCCCCGCGCGGTATCCGGCCGGGGTTGGAGAAGTCCCAGGCGGTCCCGCCGATGACGCAGCCCTGCTCGGCGTCGGTGACGAAACGGGCGTAGTCGGTGGGTTCGACGACGGTGTGAGCGGTCGGGGCCTTCTTGCCCACCTTGGCCGGGTCCACCCCGGCGGCCACGATGGTGTCCAACAGATTGTTCACCACGTGATGAGACTGGCCCACCACGCCGATGCGCCAGTGATGGACGTCGACCAGTTCGGCGATCACTCGCGCGGCGGTGTAGGTCTTCCCGGTCCCGGGTGGGCCCTGAACGGCCACGTAGGAGTTCGCCAGATCCAGCAGCGCTGCGGTGACCGCAGCTGCGTAGTCGTGGCCCCGGACCGCGGGAAGGCCTTTGCCGGAACGGGTTCGGGGCGCAGACAGCGTCAGCAGATCGGCGATGGCCGTACGCGGAAGGTGGGGCAGCGCAGCGCTGACCTCGGTGGCCGCTGCGACGATCGCCTCTTCGAGGTATTTGGTCGCGGGCGGCGGCTCGGGCGCCGTCGCGATGGGAAAGTCGGTGTATTCGGTCACACCCTTGCGTAGGTTCTCCTGCACGACGACCATGTCGAGGGTGCCCTCGTAGCCGGTCTGCACGATCTCGACCGATGTCGTCGCGCGATGGGTAGGTTGCTGTTTCGGCAGCCCTTCCGGGGCCGGTTCTGCGTAGAGGAGTTTGACCTTCGAGCCCCCGAGCACGCCGTTGCTCAGATGTCCCAGCAGCTTGATCTGTCGTCGTCGAACACGCTGTGTGGGTGCCGTTTTCATCCAGTCGTGCACCAGTTCCGCGCGTTCGACTTTCAACACGTCTGCCGCGTCGGCCCATTCGTCCAGTGGGTGGGTCAAGCGATCGAAGTGGGCCCACCAGAACGGCTTTCGCTCGCGGCGGTGGTAGCCGATGGCACCGGCGAACAGGGCCACGGCCTGCTGCGTCGGGGTGCGGTCCCAGGGCAGTCCCGCGTACTCGGCAAGGTCGAGTTCCAGCGGGCTCGCGGTGTCGGAGGCGCTCTTGTCGAGGTCGAGCTCCTGGTTCACCCGCGGCGGAACACCGGCGTCCGATGCGCGTTCGAGCAACCAATCGCGAAGTCGCAGAGTCGATTCGCAGTCGGTGCGGTTGTACTCGGCAATATCCGCCAGAAGAGAGGCGGCCTCGTCGTCCTTGCCCTGATCCCGCAGATCGCACCAGTTCGCGTATTCGACGATCGATGCGGCGGCGTCGGTGACGTCTCCGTCGCGGGAGGCGGGCATGTACAGCGGTTCGAGTTTCTTGATGCTGTAGGACCGAGCTCCGATGCGTACTGCAGACCGGACAACGGGATACAGGTCTACCAATACGTTGTCCCGCAGCAGGTTGTCGACGGCGTCCTCGCCCACTCCGTAGCGCCCGGCGAGACGCAGCAGCGCGGTCTTCTCGTACGGCGCGTAGTGGTAGACGTGCATGTGGGGGTAGGCGGCGCGGCGTGCGGAGACGTAGTCGAGGAAGTCGATCAGGGCACGGCGTTCCTGTGCGCGATCGTGCGCCCAGAACGGAAGGAACTCGCCGTCGGCGGTGTAGACGCCGAACAGGTACTCGAGCCCCCACTCGCTACTCCCGGCTTCGGCCCACAGTGGATCGCCCTCGAAGTCGAATAAGATGTCGCCCGGATCGGGTTCGGGGATCACCCCGAGGGCGTCGGCGTCGAAGATCTCGAATTCCGGTTCGCCGCTGTGCTCCTGGCGAACTTGCAGCGCCGCCTGAGCGCGCAGGTTCGCCGCTGTACGAGTGGACATCCCGTCGACGATCCCTGTCGACGAGGCCAGCTCGTCCACCGTGGTGATTCCCGCGTCGAGCAGCTTCTCGCGGGTACTCGCGCGCATGCCGGCGACGAGAACCAGATCGCGATGCTGCTCCACTTCGACAACGCAGGCCTCGCACTGCCCGCAACCGGAGTAGCGCGCATCGAACCAATCGACGACGGTGCCCTCGGCGTGGTGCTCGTCGAGGATGTGTTGGAGATGGTCTCGGGACTGCCGGTAGACGGGAAGTATCTCGGCGAGAGCGTGAACGGAGTCGCTGCCGTCACCGAGCACGAGGTGTACATCGTTGCTCGGAGTCACTCCGCCGGCCCGCAGCGCATCTGCGTACGCCGCCAACTGGAGCAGAGCCGGCACCTTCGCGTGCCGCGACAGCTTGGTGTCGTACACGCCGTAGCCCGAACCCTCAGCCACCAGAAAGTCGCAGAAGCCGAGGAACCGGCCGTCGAAGAAGGTCGCTTGGTACACCACGGGGGTGCGTGCGGTCAGCGCGGTGAAGGTTGCCCACGCGGCGTCGGCCAGTTCCTGGGCGGTGCGTCCCGGTCTGTCCATCGTCAGGACGCCGCCGGGGTAGCGCAGCTCGAAGGCTGCGAGTTGACGCCGTTCGTGTTCGAATCCGAGTGCGGACGTGCGGTCGAGCATGGGGTCCGGTTCGGCGGCGGCGCGCGGGATCAGTCCGGTCAACCCGTCGAGTCGGCGAAGCAACGCGAATTCGCAGGACGCCGCCGCTGCGAGGTCGCTGGCGCTGTAGACGACCCGATCGCCGAGGAGGAACACAAGTGCCCACCCTAGCCATCGACGACAGCGGCGCCGGTCACGTTGCGCGCGAATGCCGACGAGAGGAGGCAAAATGATCGAATGCCATTTTTCGACGGAGCCACCGGTGCTGTCCATTACCGAAACTGGACCGTTCCCGATGCTCGTTTCGGTCTTGTCTTCCTCCACGGTCTCGGTCAGAACAGCGGCCACTATCACCGGTTCGCCCGGGTGCTGAACGGTCGCGGAGTGGACGTGTGGGCGGTCGACCATGTCGGCCACGGTCTCACCGAAGGGGAGTTGACCGACGCGGCTCAGATACCTGGCCTGGCTCAGAATGCGCTGCAGCTGCTCGACATCGCCGAGGCCGAGCATCCCGAATTGTCGTTCGCGCTGATGGGGCACTCGCTGGGTGCCGCGACGGCCATCGCAGCGCTCGGCGCGCATCCGGAGGCGGTCCGCTGCGCTGTGCTGTGCGGCACTCCGAAGTCGGTGACGGGCGCTTCCGACGACCTCTCCGACAATGTGATTCCGATCCTCGCCGTGCACGGTGTCGACGACCGCCTGGCTCCGATCGATGCGGTCCGCGAGTGGATCGGCGGTGTGCCCGACGCGTCCCTGCACGAGTTCGACGACGGCGGCCACGACCTGCTGCACGAGAAGATCCACCTGCAGGTGACGTTGGCGGTCGCGGAGTTTCTCGACGAGCACATGTCCTGACCCGAGAACCGAGAAAGGGCCCGGCGTGCACGCCGGGCCCTTTCTTTTGTGTTCGATCTACGAGTAGATGGCCTCGATGTCGCTGCCACGCTCGGAGTGGATGATGTTGCGCTTGAGCTTCATCGTCGGGGTGAGCTCTCCGGTTTCGACGGTGAAGTCGTTCTCGAGGATCGTGTACTTCTTGATCTGCTCGGGGTTCGAGACCTTCTTGTTGGCCTCGGCCACGGCCTTGTCGATCTCGGCGACGAGGTCGGCGTTCTTCGACAGCTCCGAGAACGGGATGTCGGCAGAGAGGCTGTGGCGTTCGAGCCAGCCCGGCAGTGCCTCGGGATCGAGGGTGATCAGCGCACCGATGAACGGCTTGGCGTCGCCGACGACGAGGCACTGACTGATGATCGCGTTGGCGCGCAGGGCGTCCTCGAGCACCGCGGGAGCGACGTTCTTGCCACCCGCGGTGACGATGATTTCCTTCTTGCGGCCGGTGATCGAGACGAAGCCCTCCTGGTCGATCGATCCGAGATCGCCGGTGTGGAACCAGCCGTCGACGATCGCTTCGGCGGTGGCCTTCTCGTTGTGCCAGTAGCCGCTGAACACCACCGGGCCCTTGAGCAGCAGTTCGCCGTCCTCGGCGACCTTGACCGCGTGGCCGTCGATGGGCTTGCCGACGGTGCCGACGCGCTGTTCCTTGGTGGTGTTGACGGTGACTGCCGCGCTGGTCTCGGTCAGTCCGTAGCCCTCGTAGACCGGGACGCCCGCGCCGCGGAAGAAGTGGCCGAGGCGAGCGCCGAGCGGGCCGCCGCCCGAGACCGCACGATCGCAGTTGCCGCCGAGGGCGGCCCGCAACTTGGAGTAGACGAGCTTGTCGAACACCGTGTGCTTGAGGTTCAGGACCAGGCCTGCGCCGCCCTTCTCCTGGGCCTCACTCCACTCGATGGCCGTCGCGGCGGCCTTGTCGAAGATGCTGCCCTTGCCGCCGTCGTGTGCCTTCTGCTTGGCCGAGTTGTAGACCTTCTCGAACACGCGCGGCACCGAGAGAATGAAGTTCGGCTTGAAGACGGCGAACTGATCCACCAGTGTCGATACGTCCGAGGTGTGGCCCACGGTCACCTTCGACTCGAACGAGCCGAACGACACCGCGCGGGCGAACACGTGCGCCATCGGGAGGAACATCAGTGTGCGGTTGCCCTCGCGCATGGAGTCGTGCAGGGCGATCTGGGTGGCCTGGACCTCGGCGTAGAAGTTCGCATGCGTGAGCTGCACACCCTTGGGGCGGCCGGTGGTGCCCGAGGTGTAGATCAGGGTGGCGGGGGAGGCGGCGGTGACCTGGTGCCGACGGGTGTGCACGTCCTCGTCGCTGACTCCCGCGCCGCGGGTGGTCAGCTCGTCGATGGCACCGTCGTCGATCTGGAGTACCTCACGCAGGTCGGCGGCACCGTCGGTGACGTCCTTCAGGTTGGAGACGTGGGACGCGGTCTCGACGATCAGCAACTTGGTCGCCGAGTCCTCGAGGATCCACTGGGCCTGATCGGCCGACGAGGTCTCGTAGATCGCGACGGTGCATCCGCCCGCGGTCCAGATGGCGTAGTCGAGAACGACCCATTCGTAGCGCGTCGCGCTGAGAATCGCGACGCGGTCGCCGAGTTCGATGCCCGATGCGATCAGGCCTTTGGCTACGGCGGTGACCTCTTTGGCGAACTGGCCCGCTGTGACGTCGGTCCAGGTGCCGTTCACGAGTCGCTGGAACGGTACGAGGTTCGGCGATTCTTTTTCGTACCGGAAAACGGTGTCGGCCATGGAAGCGTCGTCGGGAATGGTGAACGACGCCGGCACAGAATATTCGCGCACTGCTGGACCCCTTACGGAAAAATAGCGTGGTAGTTGTGCATTTCATCACACCCCGGTCCGTAACGCACCACCGAGGGTGTCCGGTTTGTGAATTTTTGGTCGGCTCAGGGGGAGTTGAGTGTGACTCGGAGTACAACTTAACCGTCCGCAGCCGCCCCTCGCCGCCGGGTCGTGTCTGTGAGGCTGCTCGCACGAGGTGTCGGTGGCACCGTTTTCGTCACCTGATCAGCGTAGAAGGGGTCGCTGGGGTCGAGCAGGTACTAAACTCGGCGATATATGAGCACTTCAGAATCTGATCAGGATGCCGCCGTGACGTCTGACGAGACGAGTTCGACCCCTCCCGTCCAGGGCCACGCAGGTGAGTCGCCTTCGACGACGGATGACGACATCACCTTTGCCGATCTCGGAATAGACGAGCGGGTCCTGAAGGCCCTGCGCGACGTCGGTTACGAGAGCCCGTCGCCGATTCAGGCGGCCACCATTCCACCGTTGATGGCGGGCAACGACGTCGTCGGCCTCGCGCAGACCGGAACCGGTAAGACCGCGGCGTTCGCGGTGCCGATCCTGTCTCGTCTCGACGTCTCGCGTCGGGTGCCGCAGGCATTGGTGCTCGCCCCGACGCGCGAGCTGGCACTCCAGGTCGCCGAGGCGTTCGGCAAATACGCCACCCATATCCCCGGCCTGCACATTCTGCCGATCTACGGCGGCCAGGCGTACGGCATTCAGCTGTCCGGCCTGCGCAAGGGTGCCCAGATCATCGTCGGTACACCGGGCCGTGTGATCGACCACCTCGAGAAGGGCACGCTCGACCTGTCCGGGCTCGAATACCTCGTGCTCGACGAGGCCGACGAGATGCTCAAGATGGGTTTCCAGGAGGACGTCGAGCGCATCCTGTCCGACACTCCCGAGTACAAGCAGGTCGCGTTGTTCTCGGCGACGATGCCGGCAGCGATTCGCAAGATCTCCAAGCAGTATCTGCACGACCCGGTGGAGATCACCGTCAAGACCAAGACGTCGACGGCACCGAACATCACCCAGCGCTACGTGCAGGTTGCCCATCAGCGCAAGCTCGAGGCGCTGACTCGAATCTTCGAGGTCGAAGAGTTCGAGGCCATGATCATGTTCGTGCGCACCAAGCAGGCCACCGAGGAGCTCGCCGAGAAACTGCGCGCACGGGGCTTCTCGGCCGCGGCAATCAACGGTGACATCGTGCAGGCTCAGCGTGAGCGCACCATCGGCCAGCTCAAGAACGGCCAGATCGACATTCTGGTGGCCACCGACGTGGCTGCTCGCGGTCTCGACGTCGACCGGATCTCGCACGTCATCAACTACGACATCCCGCACGACACCGAGTCCTACGTGCACCGCATCGGTCGCACCGGCCGAGCGGGTCGCGCCGGTCAGGCTCTGTTGTTCGTCGCGCCCCGGGAGCGTCACCTGCTCAAGGCCATCGAACGTGCGACGCGTCAGCCCATCACCGAGATGCAGTTACCCAGCGTCGACGACGTCAATGCGCAGCGCGTGACGAAGTTCAAGGACTCCATCACCGAGAGCCTCGGCAACGAGAATCTGGCTCTGTTCCGCCGTCTCATCGAGGACTACGAGCGCGAGCACGACGTGCCGTTGGTCGACATCGCAGCAGCGCTGGCCATCCAGTCGCGCGACGGCGAAGCGTTCCTGCTCAAGCCCGAGCCGCCTGCCCCGCCGCGGGCACCCCGTGAGCCTCGCGAACCGCGTCCCCCTCGCACGTTCGACGAGGATGCGGCCAGCTCGCATCACCGCAAGACGGGCCAGGAGATGGCGACGTACCGCATCAGCGTCGGAAAGCGTCATCACGTCGCTCCCGGTGCCATCGTCGGTGCCATCGCCAACGAAGGCGGACTGCGCCGAAGCGACTTCGGGCACATCAGCATTCGCCCCGATCACTCGCTGGTCGAGCTACCGGCCGACCTCGCCGACGAGACGGTCGAGGCATTGCGCCGAACCCGCATCAGTGGCGTGCTGATTCAGTTGCAGCCCGACTCCGGTCCTCCCGGACGCAGCGGCGGGCCGCGCGGCGGCGGGAAGTTCAAGGGTAGGCGCTAGCGCGCACGTGCGCGGCAACTCGTAGCCCACTACGAGTTTCCGCGCACGACCTCGAGGTCGAGCGTTTGGTGGCCGAGGCCGCGGGTATCCAGCCGCACATGACCCACGTCACTCTGCGTGTCAACGGCACCGATCGCGAGATCGACTGCGACACCCGAACCACCCTGCTCGACGCATTGCGAGAGAACCTCGATCTCATCGGGGCCAAGAAGGGGTGCGATCACGGGCAGTGCGGTGCCTGCACCGTTCTGGTCGAGGGTCGCCGGATCAATAGCTGCCTGACGTTCGCTGTCGCGCAGCAGGATCGCGAGATCACCACGGTCGAGGGGTTGTCCGACGGCGACACGCTGCACCCGGTGCAACAGGCCTTCGTCGATCGTGACGCGTTCCAGTGCGGGTACTGCACGTCCGGGCAGATCTGCTCGGCGGTCGCGGTGATCGAAGAGGCCAAGCAGGGATGGCCCAGTGCCGTCACCGAGGACCTCGAGGCCACCGACGTCGAACTCGATTCCGGCGAAGTACGAGAACGTATGAGCGGCAACCTCTGTCGCTGCGGTGCGTACGCCAACATCGTTCCGGCCGTCCAGGACGCATCGTGAAGACCTTCGAGTACGACGCCGCTACCGCGGTCGACGACGCAGTGGCCCGCCTCGCCCGGGACGAGCACGCGATGGTGCTCGGCGGAGGAACCAACCTCGTCGATCTGATGAAGCTCGGGGTGTCGAGCCCGTCGACTCTGATCGATGTGACGCGATTGCCGTTGCACGACATCGAGGTGATCGCCGACGGTTCCCTGCGTATCGGTGCGGCCGTGACCAACAGCGACCTCGCCGTGCATCCGGTGGTGCGCCAGCGCTACCCGGTGCTCTCGCGGGCGGTGCTCTCCGGTGCGTCGGGTCAACTACGCAACATGGCGACCACCGGCGGAAACCTGTTCCAGCGCACTCGGTGTGTGTATTTCATGGACTCTTCGAAGCCGTGCAACAAGCGCGAACCAGGCTCGGGCTGCCCTGCGCGCACGGGTGAACACCGAAACCTGGCCATTCTCGGGGCTTCGCAGGCCTGCGTGGCGACGCACCCCTCGGATATGGCGGTTGCGCTGTCGGCACTCGATGCGAGCATCGTCGTTCGCGGAGTCGACGGCGAACGTGTTCTCGCGATCGACGACTTCTTCAGGCTCCCAGGGGACGAGCCTGAGCGCGACAACACGGTGGCTCGGGACGAGATCGTCACGGCGATAGAGATTCCGAAGCCGGCCGACACCGCCGTCTCCACCTACCGCAAGGTGCGGGATCGGCAGTCCTACGCATTCGCGGTCGCCTCGGTTGCCGCTGTTCTCGACGTCGAGGACGGAATCGTGCGCGGAGTGTCGATCGCGTTGGGCGGCGTCGCGCACAAGCCGTGGCGAGCGCACACCGCCGAACACGCGCTGTTGGGCACGGCCGCCGAGGAGGCGTCGTTCCGGCGGGCCGTGGCGCTCGAGCTCGATGCAGCAGAGCCGTTACGCGACAACGCGTTCAAGATTCCGCTGGTGATCAATCTGGTTGCCCGCACTCTGGTCGAACTCGTGGAATCGAGCGCTACGAAAGAAATGGGAGACCGATCATGACGGCCTCGATCGGACAGTCGATTCGGCGTACCGAGTCCATCGCCAAGGTCACCGGTAGGGCGCGCTACGCCGCCGAACAGCCGCCGGCCGTCGGGCAGTTGTATGCCTGGTACGTGCCCGCAACAGTTCCCGCCGGGACGGTCGAACACGTCGAACTCGGTGCCGACTCCTCGGTGCACGCCGTCCTGTGGCACGGCAACGCCGAGAAGCTCGGCGAGGTCGAGGACGCCGAACTGCATGTGCTGCAGTCGAATACCGTTGCCTATCGCGGTCAGATCGTGGCCGTCGTCGTGGCCGACACCCTCCAGGATGCCCGCGCCGCCGCAGCCGGCGTGCAGGTGCGGTACGGCGATGTTCGCTCACCCGACAACACGCTGACCGCCGAGCACAGCTCGCTGTACGCGCCCGAATCCGTCAACGCAGGGTTCCCCACCGATGTCACGGTCGGCGATCCGGATGCTGCGTTGGGGACGGCCGAGCACGTGATCGACAGCTGGTACTCGACGGCTCCGATGCACAACAGTCCTATGGAGCCGCATGCCACCACGGCGCAGTGGTCCGATGACGTTCTGACACTGTGGGATTCGACGCAGGCACCGTCGGGCGTTCAAGGTGATCTGGCTACGGCGTTCGGTCTCGAACCCGAGAACGTTCGCGTGATCGCAGAGAACGTCGGCGGCGGATTCGGAGCGAAGGGCAGCACTCGGCCCAATGCGGTCCTCGCCGCGATGGCTGCGCGGGCCACCGGCAAGACCGTCAAGCTGGTCCTGCCGAGGCAGGCGCTGTTCGATGTCGTCGGATACCGCACCCCGACGCTCAATCATGTTCGCCTGGGTGCTGATTCGAGCGGCGCACTGACGGCGATCGCGCACGATTCGTTTCAGCAGACCAGTACGATCTTCGAGTTCTGCGAGCAGACCTCGGAATCGACTCGGCACATCTACGCGGCGCCGAACCGTCGCACAACCCACCGACTCGCGAAGCTGGACGTCGGAACGCCGCGATGGATGCGGGCACCCGGCGAAGCGCCCGGCATGTTCGCCGTCGAAACGGCCATCGACGAGCTGGCCGAGGCCACCGGAATCGACCCGATCGAGTTGCGCATTCGCAACGAGCCCGCCGTCGACCCTGCGAGCGGGAACCCGTTCAGCTCACGCAGCGTGGTGCAATGCCTACGCGAGGGTGCCGAGAAGTTCGGCTGGGACCGTCGGGTCTCGACGCCGGGACAGCGTAGAGAAGACAACGTCCTGGTGGGCATGGGGGTCGCGACGGCCAGCTACCCGGTGCTGATTTCGCCGAGTACTGCGGCGGCGCGAGTGGAGCAGGACGGCACGATCACGGTGTCCGTCGCTGCGTCGGACATCGGTACCGGTGCGCGGACCGTGCTGCGACAGATTGCCGCCGACGCTCTCGAAGTCGACGCGGATACCGTCACACTCGAACTCGGCGACAGCGCACTGCCGAAAGCGCCTGGTGCCGGCGGCTCCTCGGGTACCTCGTCGTGGGGCTGGGCCGTCACCAAGGTGTGTCACGAGCTGAAATCCCAGGGTTCCTACGAGCCGGGCAACTCGGCCGAGGCCGATACGACCGATGACGTGGAGGGGCAGAAGGAGCTGGCGCGCATGGCTTTCGGCGCTCAGTTCGCCGAGGTTGCCGTGGACATCGACACCGGTGAGGTACGGGTGCGTCGGATGCTCGGGGTGTTCGGCATCGGCGCGGTGATGAATCCACGGCTGGCTCGGTCTCAGCTCATCGGCGGCATGACGTTCGGGCTCGGGATGGCGCTGATGGAAAGTGGCATCGTCGATCACGAGTTCGGCGGGTTCGCCAACCACGATCTCGCCGAGTATCACATCCCGGCGTGTGCGGACGTCACCGATCTCGAGGCCGTGTGGATCGACGAGGTCGATACGGAACTCGCGCCGATGGGCGGCAAGGGAATCGGTGAGATCGGTGCGGTCGGTTCCTCGGCGGCCATCGGTAATGCGGTCTACAACGCCACCGGCGTCCGAGTCCGCGACCTGCCGATCACCCTGGACAAGGTGCTAGAGCGGCTTCGCCGCATGTGAGTGGAAACTCGACCCCTGCTACGAAGTTTTACTCACATGCGCGTAGCGCTCTAGGCCAATATCCGCTGCAGGAACTGCCGGGTACGGGGCTCCGTCGGATTCACGAGCACCTGCTCCGGCGTGCCGCGTTCGAGGACGACGCCGTTCTCGATGAACAGCACCTGATCGGCGACCTGCTGCGCGAAGCGGATTTCGTGCGTCACGATCACCATCGTCCAGCCTTCGGCGGCAAGGCTTTTGATGACGGCCAGCACTTCGCCCACGAGTTCGGGATCGAGGGCCGAGGTGGGCTCGTCGAACAGCATTAGTTTGGGGTGCAGGGCGAGGGCGCGAGCAATTCCGACGCGCTGTTGCTGGCCGCCGGAGAGCTGGAACGGGTATTGATCGGACTTGGCGTCGAGGCCGATCTGGTCGAGGATTGCGTGTGCATCGCGAATGGCGTCGTCCTTGGCGCGCTTCTGCACGATCACCGGTCCCTCGATGATGTTCTGCAGCACCGTCTTGTGCGGAAACAGGTTGTGGCTCTGGAACACCATGCCACTCTGGGCGCGGAAGTGACGCAGTTGCGGCGCGCCGACGGGCTGAGCGAAATCCACCGACACGTCGCCGATTCGGATGACCCCTGCGTCGGCTCGGTCGAGTGCGTTCAACGTGCGAAGCACCGTGGTCTTGCCGGATCCGGACGGCCCGATGATGACGGTGACCGTCCCGGACGGAACGGTGAACGAGATGTCCTTCAGCACCTCGAGTGGCCCGAACGACTTCTTCAGAGCGGAAACTTCCAGCAGGTCTGTCATTTCGCCACGTACCTGTCGAGTCGGACTTCGAGCTTGCCTTGGAAGAACGAGAGAACGATGCAGATCAGCCAGTAGTAGAGCGCTGCAACGGAGTAGAGGGTGAAGAAGTCGAAGGTCGGTGCCGCCGCGAGTTGCGCGACGCGCAGCAGCTCGGTCACCAGGATGGTCGACGCGAGCGAGGTGTCCTTGACCAGCGAGATCAGCGTGTTCGACAACGGTGGTACCGCGGTGCGTAGTGCTTGCGGAAGCACGATGCGCTGCAACGTGGTTCGGTATCCCATGCCGATGGTCTGCGCGGCCTCCCATTGTCCCTTGGGCACGCTCAGTATCGCGGCACGGATGACCTCGGCGGCATAACCACCGACGTTCAACGAGAACGCGACCACTGCGGCCGGGAACGGTGAGATCACGATGCCGAACTGCGGTAGCCCGTAGAAGATGATGAACAGTTGCAGCAGTAGGGGAGTGCCGCGAATGATCGAGACGTAGAACCGAGCGACTGCGGCGAGCGGCTTCATCGACGAGATTCGAGCCAACGCGACCGCGAGGGCGATGACGAGTCCGACGACAAAACTGATGGCCGTCAACGGAATGGTCATGGTGACAGTGGCTTTCAGCATCGGCCACAGGTTGTCGAGCACCAACTGCATTTTCGACGGTGCAGTGGTTCCCGCGTCCTCGCTCACGGGGACCTCGGTGTCGGCCGTCGGAGCGGCGACGTCGCTACCGAAGTACTTGTTCGAGATCTCGGCGATGGTGCCGTTCTCGCGCAGCGTGTCGACGGCCGTATCGACCTCGTCCATCAGGCCGCTGTTCTTGCGGGCCACGAAGGATTGCAGTGTCGTGTCCCCGGTCTCGCCGGCGATTTTCACACCGGTATCGCCGGTCTGCTGTAGGTATTCGGCGATCGCAAGGGAGTCGTTGACGGTGGCGTCGACGCGGCCGTCCTTGACGAGGGTGACGGCCTGGACGAATCCCTCGACGGCTTCGACGTTGGCTCCTGCGTTCGCCGCGACCTCGGCCCAGTTGCTCGTCGAGGATTGGGCGGTGGTCTTGCCTGCCAGGTCGGCCAGAGTCGAAATAGTGGAGTCGTCTGCAGCGGTGAGGATCTGACCTTCCGACACCGTGTAGGGCGTGGACAGGTCGTATGCCGATTGCCGGGCCGGGGTGATCGAGACCTGGTTGGCGATGAGGTCGAATCGCTGGGATTGCAGGCCGGCGAATATCGAATCGAACGGGGTCTGCACGAAGTCGACACGCACCCCCAATTCGGCACCGACTGCGGTGATCACGTCGATGTCGTACCCGGTGAGCTGCCCGTCCGCGCCCTGATAGCTGAACGGGCTGTAGGTGCCTTCGGTGCCGACCACCAGCACCCCGTCGTCGCGGACGCGGTCCAGCAACGACTGCGAGGACGAGCTGCATCCGGACAACCCCAGTATGGCGATCAGAATCGCGACCAGAGCAAGGGTAGATCTGCGCACCATCCGCGCCTGCTTTCACCGTAACTACGAGTGCTCCGAAACCTACCCGTCGATCTCCAATTCCGCTGACACCACCACGGTGTTGTTCATCGGTAGTGCCGCCACCCCGAGTGCAGTGCGTGCGTGCGCACCGATTTCGGGACCGAAGATCGCCAGCACCAGATCGGAGAAGCCGTTGACGACCGTTGTGGTCTGGGTGAAGCCGTGATCGGCATTGACCGAACCGGTGACGGTGAGCCACGCGCTGATTCGATCGAGATCGCCGACGGCGCGGGCGACGCTACCGAGGAGAGCCAATGCGGTGTCGCGCGCGGCATCGGTGGCTGCGTCCAGACTCACCTGGGACGGAACTGCACCGAAGGGTCCCGCCAGTGTTCCGTCGGGTGCCAGTGGCGAGTGGCCGGAGGCGAACACTCTATTGCCCCGTACCCGCACCCACTCGAACGAGAACTCGAAACCAGGCGGCGCGGTCGGTTCCCCGGGCAACGTGAAACCGAGTTCGGTGATGCGACGTTCGATCTCCATGAACGAAAATCCTGTCAGACCGCAACACCGTTGATGGTGCGAACGGTCCAGCGAGAACCGTCGTGCTCGAGGGTGGACACTCCGGCGTTGAGGATGCGTGGGGAGTGCCGCCGTCGGATCGCGTCGAAGATCGCCCGAATGACGCCGCCGTGTGCCACGGCGATCACCGCCGAGTCCGGGTAGCGCGACGCGATGTCGTCGACGGCGCGCACGCCTCGCACGATCAGATCCGAGCGGGGCTCCAAGCCTGGGTACATGCCGTTCGGCCAGTGCGAATACGCATCCCAGTCGGTGAATCCTTCGGCCTCGCCGAAGTGTCGTTCGGCCAGATCGGGGAACTCGGCGGTGCGTGTCAGGCCGAGGTGCGTACCGATGATGTCGGCGGTTTCGGCTGCTCGGATCAACGGTGAACTGACCAGGTGGTCCCACTGGCGGTACTCGAGTTCGTAGCCGGCCTCGCGGGCCTGAGCACGGCCGGTGTCGTTGAGCGGAATGTCCGACGAGCCCTGCAGACGCCCGTGCAGATTCCAGTTCGTTTCACCGTGCCGAACCAGTGCCAGAAAAGTCATAGTGAGCGGAGAATATCCCAGAGTTACCAGGGAGTACGGTCGATACGAAGATACGTGAACGAGCTTGGAGGATTGTCGATGAATCTTGCCCTGACAGAAGAAGAGGCCGCGTTCCGTGACGAGATGCGGACGTTCTTCACTACGAAGTTCCCCGCCGAGATTCGCGAGAAGAGCGCGACGGGTCAGGAGTTGAGCAAGGACGAGGTGGTCACGACCATGCGAATCCTCAACGAGAACGGCCTGGCGGTGCCGCACTGGCCCACCGAGTTCGGTGGCCGCGACTGGACCGCCGTGCAGCGCCACATCTGGCTCGACGAAATGCAGCTGGCGTCGGTGCCCGAGCCCCTGGCCTTCAACGCCTCGATGGTCGGCCCGGTCATCGCGACGTTCGGCTCTCAGGAGCTCAAGGAGAAGTTCCTGCCGAAGACGGCGAACCTCGACATCTGGTGGTGCCAGGGCTTCTCCGAGCCCGAGGCCGGATCGGACCTGGCGTCGCTGCGCACCACCGCTATTCGAGACGGTGACGACTACATCGTCAACGGGCAGAAGACGTGGACCACGCTCGGCCAGTACGCCGACTGGATCTTCGCGCTCGTGCGGACCAACCCGGACGCGCCGAAGAAACAGGCCGGAATCTCCTTCCTGCTCATCGATCTGAACACCCCCGGCATCGAGATGCGGCCCATCAAGCTGATCGACGGCAGCGTCGAGGTCAACGAGGTCTTCTTCGACAACGTTCGCGTTCCGGCCGAGAACCTCGTCGGCGAGGAGAACCAGGGTTGGAGCTACGCCAAGTTCCTGCTCGGTAACGAGCGCACCGGCGTCGCCCGGGCCGGACACACCAAAGTGCATCTGGGACAGGCGAAGAAGCACGCCGCGCAGACCAAGGTGGGCAGCGGCACGCTGCTCGAGGATCCACTGTTCGCGGCCAAGATGGCCGAGGTCGAGAACGAACTGCTCGCCCTCGAGCTGACTCAGCTGCGCCTGGTGTCCAGCTCGGACGACGGCAAGCCGAATCCGGCCTCGTCCATTCTCAAGCTGCGGGGATCGGAATTGCAGCAAGCCACAACCGAATTGCTGATGGACGTCGCCGGCCCGGACTCGCTGCCCTACGAGGCGGGCGAGGACATCGAGAGCGAAGGCTGGGCGCAGCGCTCGGTACCGGGGTATCTCAACTACCGCAAGGTGTCGATCTACGGCGGCTCGAACGAGGTTCAGCGCACCATCATCGCCTCGGCGATTCTCGGACTGTAAGGGAGCATCTGAAGACATGGATTTCGAACTCAACGAAGAGCAGAAGCTGCTGCGCGACACCACTCGTGAGGTCCTCACGCGGGCCTACGACACCGAGAAGCGCAACAAGATCGTTGCCGGTGAGCTGGGTTGGAGCACCGACGTCTGGAAGCAGCTGGCCGAGGTCGGCCTGCTGGGTCTGACGTTCAGCGAGGAAGACGGCGGCATGGACGCCGGTCCCGTGGAGATCATGGCGGTGATGACCGAGGTCGGACGACGCCTCGCACCCGAGCCGATTCTCGATGCCGTCCTCGTTCCGGGCGGGTTGATCTCCGAGCTCGGCAGTGCCGAGCAGCGCTCGCGGCTCCTGCCGCCGGTGGCCGAGGGATCGTCGATGCTGGCGTTCGCGCACAACGAATCCGGCAGTCGCTGGCCCAACATCGAGGTCGCCACCACGGCCACCGAGGACGGTGGGTCCTGGTCGATCAACGGTGTCAAGAATCCGGTACCGCACGGCGGTAGCGCCGACGTGATCGTCGTCAGTGCAGTGCTTCCCGCCGGAGGAACCGGACTGTTCGTCGTCGACGCCGACGCGACGGGTCTCACGCGCAAGTCCTACGCCACGCACGACGGTCAGCGCGCCGCACAGATCGAATTCGTGGACGTCGCGGCCGAGCCGCTCGGCACCGCCGAGAACGCAGCTGCCGCGATCACCGGTGCCGAGGTGCGGGCGCAGGCTGCGCTGTGTGCAGAGGCAATCGGTGCGATGGAAGAAGCGCTGCGCCTGACCACCGATTACCTCAAGGCGCGCAAGCAGTTCGGGGTTCCGCTGGCCAAGTTCCAGGCGCTCACGTTCCGCGCTGCGGACATGTACGTGCTGCTCGAGCTCGCCCGCAGCATGAGCCTTTACGCCACGATGTCACTGTCCGACGGCAACGTGGACACGACGATCGCGTCGCGGGCGAAGCTGCAGATCTCGCGGTCCGGGCGCAAGCTCGGCCAAGAGGCGATTCAGTTGCACGGCGGCATCGGCGTCACCGCCGAGTATCCGGTCGGGCACTACACCAGTCGGCTCGTGGCCATCGAGCACACTCTCGGTGGTGCCGACGAGCACCTGCGCATCCTGGCGTCGAAGGTCTCCGATCACGATCTCATCGGGATCTGACGCTCCTCGGAAAGACACGACTCGGGCCCGGCCACCTTCGAAAAGGTGACCGGGCCCGAGTCGTGTCCAGAGATGCGTCAGCTGCCTGAATCAGCCTGGACCACAAGGTCGGCCACGGCTGCGGGGTTGGAGACCAGGATCGCGTGCGAGCCCGGTACCTCGGTCACCGTCGCCCCGGCCCGTTGCGCCATGAAGCGCTCCGCCGAGGTCGGGATGATCTGATCCTGCTGGGGGATCAACGCCCAGGACGGGGTGTGCGCCCACGACGGTGGGCCGCTCGGCTCGAGCAGTGCACCGGCGGCGATGGTCTTCTGGTGAGCGACCATGCGCGCAGCCTGCTCCTCGCTCACGTCGGGCGCGAAGAACGGGCGGAACAGCGCGGGCGTGATGTACGAGTCGACGTTCTTGCCGATCAGGTTGGACGAGTCGTCGACGATCGACAGGCCGATCACCGGCGGAACCAGGGCCGTCACGGGGAATCGGAACGGATCGAGTTCGAGCGCGACGGGTTCACCTTCGACGGGCATGAATGCGGCGACGTAGACGAGCGCCTCCACATTGTCGGCGTGCACATTGCTGATCACCGTGCCGCCGTACGAATGGCCCACCAGGACCACCGGGCCGTCGATGCTCTCGACAACATCGGTCACGGAGGCCGCGTCGATTGCGGGCCCGCGCAGCGAGTTCTCTGCGGTCACCACCGGGTAGCCGCGGCCGCGCAGGTTCGCTGCGACGCCGTCCCAGCTGGTGCTGTCGGCGAAGGCTCCGTGCACGAGAACCACGGTAGGGAGGCCCTGCGCAGCGGCCGGGGCCACGCCGATACCGACCATCGTGCCCACGGTCAATGCTGCGGCCGTGAGCAGTGAAGTCCACTTCGGTTTCGTCATGCTCTCAACCTGTCACACGCTCAAAGTTTCCGCGGTGTTCACCGCCAAGATTCGACCAGCTTTTTCTCAGTGAACGCTCGTATGCTTGGCTTGCAGCAGTGGCGTTCGCCCGGCCGGGCGAACGTGAAACGGTAGGTCCGATCGTGAGCGAGAGTTCGATGAAGTCTCGGATGGCCGAGTACCCACGTCCCCATCACTGCTTACTGCATATCAGTGACACGCATCTCGTCGACGGAGACGGCCGGTTGTACGGCGGCGTGGACAGCGAGTTGCGGCTCGAACAGGTGATGACCGACGTATGCAACTCCGGAGTGCGGCCCGACGCGTTGGTGTTCACCGGAGATCTGACCGACAAGGGCGAGGCGGGTGCCTACGAAAAGCTCCGTGCGCTGGTCGAGCCGGTTGCCGAGGAGCTCGGCGCACGGATCGTGTGGGCGATGGGTAATCACGACGACCGCGCAACGTTCCGTCGGACGCTGCTCGACGCCGAACCGAGTGGGCAGTCCATCGATCGCGTGCACGATGTCGACGGTCTTCGCATCGTCACCCTGGACACCACGGTTCCGGGCAAACACCACGGCGAGCTCGGCGACGATCAATTGGCCTGGCTGGCCGACACTCTCGCAACCCCCGCCGAGTTCGGGACGATCCTGGCGATGCACCATCCGCCGGTGCCGACCGTGCTCGATCTCGCAGTGCTGGTCGAGCTGATCGATCAGCCGCGGCTCGCGGGCGTGCTCCGCGGAACCGATGTGCGCTCCATTCTGGCCGGGCACCTGCACTATTCGACTACGGCCACGTTCGCGGGCATACCCGTCTCGGTGGCATCGGCCACCTGTTACACCCAGGATCTCAACGTGCTCGCAGGCGGACTGCGCGGCCGCGACGGGGCTCAGGGATACAACCTGGTCCACGTCTACGAGAACACCGTCGTCCATTCGGTGGTGCCGACGGGGTCGTACGACACAGTGGGAGAAGCGGTCTCGGCGGAGGAGACGGCACGCAGGCTCGATGCGGCGGGAGTCACCATCGCAGACAGCGCCCGACGAAAGACGTTCAGCGACGCCTAGCGCTGTTCGCGTTCCCAGGGTGCGACGATGGGGAAGTACTTGTCCAGGAACTGCGTCACGGTGCGGGTGCGCAGATCCAGGTCGACTTCCGGGAAGCTGCCGTCGTTGAGGCAGAAGAAGTCGACAGATCGCTTGGGGAGCAGCTTCTCCATCAAGTCGAGGCCCGCTACCGACGTGGTGTCGATGTACCGAACCTTCGCGTCCTTCTGCACCACCGCGCGTCCACTCATCAATGCGTAGTAGTGGTACAGCGAGTTCGTCACCGAGATGTTGGTACTCGCGCGAAATGCGCTCGCCGCTGTGGAGGCGAACTCGTCCGGAAACTCGTTCTCCATTTCCTGCATCACGCTGCGGCGCAACGGAGTTGCTGCGTGTTCCAGATGTCGGGTGGTGGTCATTCCGAATCTGTCCTGCAGGATTCGACGGTTCACCCGCGCCGCGTTCTCGAAGCCGCTGCGGTCGGCGTCGCTGTAGCCCAACCCGATTCGCGTCGTCGCCTCGATGAACATGCTGATTCCGCCGGGGGAGAAGAACATCGACGGGCTGACCGGACGACCGAAGAACATGTCGTCGTTCGAGTACAGGAAGTGCTCGGACAAGCCGGGGATGTGGTGCAGCTGGCTTTCGACGGCCTGCGAGTTGTGTGTCGGCAGAACCGAGGTGTCCACGAAGAACGCCTCGTTCGGCACGAATGTCACCTTGGGATGGTCGGCGAGCCACGCCGGCCTCGGGGAGTCGGTGGCCACGAAGATGCGTCTGATCCACGGTGCGTACAGGTGAACCGACCGCAGGGCGTACTTCAGTTCGTCGATCTGCCGGTAGCGGGCCGCTGAATCGTCGCCCTCACCGACGACGTAGTTCGCCATCCGCCGCGCACGCTGAGCCTGGAACTCTGCTGACGAGCCGTCGACCCAGGAGAACACGATGTCGATGTCGAAATTGATGTCCGACGCGTGGTCGGCAAACATGTTCTCGATGGTCGGCCACGTTCTACCGAAGCGTTCGACGGTGCCGCGGACGGCCTCGTCGGGCCGAATGTTGCGGCGGGTCAAGGAGTTCTCGATCGGCAGCACGATCTCGGACGGGGAGAAGGACCACAGTTCGATCTGCACAGCCGTCGACGCGCCGTAGTACAACCCACTGAACGGCTCGACGCGCGGTCGGTAGAGACGGACGATCCGCGCGTTCGCAGACGGCGAGAGGGTGCCGTCGGCAACCAGCACGGCTTTTCCGCGGGCGTCGACGGTCTTGGAGTAGAACGGCTCGGCGCGGCAGGCGTGCACGAGCGCTGTGGTGAGCGCGTCCCGGGCCGCCAGTTCGATGGCGATGACGGGTCGTTCGTCGTTGCCGCGAACGAGCAGGTATTTGATTCGTGCGGCTTCGAGGACGGCGCGGACGAACAGTAGATCCTCGACCATCGCCTGATGTGGGGTGGTGGAGGTGATCGTCAGTGCGTAGCGGCCGTCGTGGCTGACCACGTCGGATCGTTCGCTCAGGCGTGCTGCGGACGCTGCAGATTCCCGGGTGACGGCATCATTTGTCTCGTGCTCCGGTGGAACGAGGTAGATATCGTGCGGGGCAGAAGACGAGGTGATGGCGTTCCTTCCTGAGTGCGCGCGCTGGCCGGGGAAACCCGGTGCAGACTCAGTCTAGTGCAGGTCCGGGGCTTTCTTGACGCGCTGCGGTAGAACCCAGTTCGCCGCGACCAGGCCCACCACAACTCCGGCAGTGTCGGCGAGAGCGTCGGCGACCGATCCCGAGCGTCCCAGGGGCAGGATCGCCTGCAGGAACTCCGAGAGCGCCGCGAACGCCAGTACCCACGAAGCCGTCCGGCCCCAGCCGATGTCGGCCACACGCGAGGTGTAGGCGAGGGCCGCGAACAGCGTGAAGTGAATGATCTTGTCGCTGTGCTGAAATCCGGAAGGCACCCCCGACGCGGGGGTGAAGAGAACGATCAGCGCGACGACGAACGTGACGGCCAGGGGAATTCGATACGTCGACGGCGAGAGCACCGCGAAGAGTTTACCGGCGTTGCAGCACCACCACCGTGTCGATTCGCTCGTCGCCGTCCGGCGTCGTACGGGTGCGGTGTTCGGCGTGGATCACCTCGAACCCGTCGCCTGCCGCAGCGACCACCGGTTCCGGTGCGAACAGCCGGTTCTTGGCCGGATGCTGCGAGGCATGGCTGTCGCTGGGACTGTGGCCGACGATCAGCAGACGCCCCTTCGGTGCGACCGCTGCGGCGAACCTGCGGGTGGTCAGTTCGAGTTCGTCCGGTGGCACCTGCAGGAAGTGCACCGACACCAGATCGAACGCCGCGGCCGGGGGAGTCCAGTCCAGAACGTCTTCCTGTTGCCAGTTCACTGCGAATGTCAGCGGCTCGAGTGCCTGTTGTGCTGCGCGAGCGCGGCCGAGGGCGACATCGGAGATGTCGACGCCGGTCACGTGCCATCCTTCACCGGCCAGCCACAGGGAGTCGGCACCTTCTCCGCAGCCGATATCCAGGGCGCGGCCTGCAGTCAGCTCGGACGCTTCCTGCACCAACACGGCATTGGGATTGCCGCTCCAGATGGCGGTGCGTTGGTTGTAGAGGTCGTCCCAGAATGCTTCGTCGAAGGCACCGTTCTCGAAATCCGGTTCTGCGCCGGTCCGGTCGGCGGGAGGAGTGTGAGCGTGTGTGTGGTCGGCCATGCTTCGAGACTGCCCGCTCACGGCCGTGGACGCAAACAAATTTGCCGTTTCGGCAAAAGCGAGTCTGGGTAGAGTGGCTTGTCATGACCGAACAGGAACGTGAAGTACTGACGTGGGCGACGTTCGGAGACGCCTCGCGCGATCTGACCAGGAAGATCGTCGACGACGGGTTCGTTCCGGACATCGTCATCGCGATCGCCCGTGGCGGACTCATTCCCGCGGGTGCAATCGCCTATGCGATGGGCGTCAAGGCTGCGGGCACCCTCAATGTCGAGTTCTACTCCGACATCGAGGAGACTCTGCCCGATCCTGTTGTCCTCGAGCCACTTCTGGACACCGATGCGATCGTCGGCAAGAAGTTGCTCGTGGTCGACGATGTCGCCGATTCCGGCCGCACCCTGGCTCTGGTGATCGACCTGCTGAAGGCGCATACGCCCGACGTGCGGTCGGCCGTGATCTATACCAAGCCCAGAACCATTGTGCAGCCGGATTATTCGTGGCGAGAGACCGACAAGTGGATCAATTTTCCGTGGTCCACGTTGCCGGTCATCACCTGAGTTACTCGCTGGAGACGTCGATCAGCACCTTGCCGACGGTTCCGTTCTCGACGGCGTCGTGGGCGGCAGCGGTCTCGCTCAGCGAGAACCGGTGCAGCGGTAGACCGGTTTCTTCGCCCACCTCCAGCACGCCTGCGGCCGCTGCGGCGCTGACGTCGGCCTCGGCGTTACGAAGAGCCTCGTCGCCCACGGTGTAGAGGAGGACGAACTGGTAGCGGGTGTTGAGCACCATGTTCGGCCGGACATCGAGGGTCACGGTGTCGCCGCCGTTGTTGGCGTAGACGGCAACCGATGCGCGGTTCGCTCCCACGGCAGCGTTGAGTGCGGCGTTCTGTGCGGGAGCAACCTCGACGACGAGATCGATTCCGGCAGGCACCAATTCACGAATCTCGGCGGCGGCGTCGCCGGCCTTGTAGTTCACCACGTGATGCGCGCCTGCGGCGGTCGCAAGTGCACCCTTCTCTGGTCCGCTGACCGTCGTCACCACGGTCGCGCCTGCCCAGCGGGCCAGTTGGATCGCGGCATGGCCGACGGCACCGGCACCACCGGCGACGAGTACCGACTTGCCTTCCAGTGCGCCCGGGTGCAGCCGCGCGGGTCCGTCCTCGGACACCGTGAGTGCGCGGTGCGCCGTCATCGCGGGCACCCCGAGGCTTGCGCCCACGTCGAATCCGACGCCGTCGGGCAGAGGAACCACCCGGGTGGCGGGCAGGATTGCAAACGACTGTGCCGTTCCGGAGGGACGCTGGTGCTGGGCCAGGTACACCCAGACACGATCTCCGACGGAGACGCCATCGACGCCGGGGCCGACAGCGTCGACCACTCCGGCACCATCCTGGTTCGGCACCACCTCGTCGAATGCCAGCTTCTCACCCGGCCCGGAGCCGGTTCGGTTCTTCCAGTCCGTCGGGTTGACGCCCGAGACCACGATGCGGACGCGGACTTCGCCTGCGGCCGGCTCGGTCACCTCGCGGTCCTTCAACTCGAGGACGGACGAATCGCCGGTGCGGGTGTACACAATTGCTGGAGCAGTCATATCCGTTCCAACGCGCTCGGCCCGCCCCGATGTTCCCTCCGGCCCCATCGGGGTATGCATGAGTGGTCATCAGTGCTGTCAGAGAAGAGATGGATCTTTCATGAATCACAACGACCTGCTCACCGACGCGTTCGGCCGGATCAAGGAACTCGTCCACTCGGTGCTGGACGATATCCCCACTGCCGCGTTGACGTATCGACCCGACGCCGACGCCAACAGCATCGCGTGGTTGCTGTGGCACCTGACGCGGGTGCAGGACGACCACATTGCGGGTGTGGCCGGGAGCGAACAGGTCTGGACGTCGGACTCGTGGTTCGAGCGTTTCGGACTACCGTTCGACAAGTCCGACATCGGCTACGGCCAATCGTCCTCCGACGTCGCTCAGGTCACCTCGAGCGCCGAGTTGCTGCGTGAGTACCACGACGCCGTGCACTCGAAAACCGTTGCGTACGTGAGCAGTATCTCGACCGACGATCTGGACCGGATCGTCGACGAGAACTGGGATCCGCCGGTCACATTGGGTGCGCGACTGGTATCGGTGGTGTCCGACGACCTGCAGCATGCCGGGCAGGCCTCGTACGTTCTCGGCCTGTACACCCGGCAGACCTAGCCGTCAGGCGTAACGCTTCTGAAGGTTCTCCAGCGTCTTACGGATGTTTCGACGCTGGAACTGCGGGAACGTCTTGCCGCTGGTGACGATCTTGTCGAACACGAGGGCCAGGGCGTCTGGCCATTTCGTTCGGTCGTCGGTCCAGGTTTCGGTGACTTTTGTGCCGTCCGCGACCTGCTCGAAGTCGTATCGCCAGGTTGCGTTCGCGCCCTTGATTTTCGGAGTGCTCTTGCCGATCGCGTGGACGCGGAACTCGAAGGTCTTGCCCGGGTCGGCTGCCGTGACGGTACAGCGAGTGATCCACTTCGCCCGGCCGCGCTTGTTGGTTCCGTCGAACACCATTCCCACGTAAGCACTCTCGCGAGGTTCGTGGACCGTTGCGCCGGTGTTTTCGGGGCTCCACTGCCCCATCTTGGTGGGGTCGCTGATCGCAGCGTAGAGGGTGTCTGCATCGGCGTTCACGACAATGCTGTCGGAGACCACGAGTTCGCGTTTCATGATGACGCACCGTTCTTCAGGCCGGGATGAATACGAGTGAGCATGGGCACCAACAGCGTTCGCGGGGTGATTTGGGCGAAGATCGATCCGATGCGGTTGGCGGGCCCGGGGATCGAGACCATGCGTCCCTTGGCCATGTCGTCGACGGCAGTCCTGGCCACCGTCTCGGCAGAGACCCACATGATCGACGGAAGAGCCTTCTCTGCATCGTCTTTCGCGAAGCCTGCGGCTTCGCCGAACCCGGTCTGGACCGGTCCGGGGCACAGTGCGGTTGCGGTCACGCCGGTTCCGCGCAGTTCACCGGTCAGAGACTGGGTGTAGGAGAGTACGAACGCCTTGCATGCGCCGTATCCGGCTTGCCCGGGCAACGGTTGGAACGCGGCGGTCGACGCGACGTTGAGCAGCGCGCCGCGTCGTCGTTCGATCATGCCGGGGAGGAACCGGGTGCAGAGGTCCGCGACGGCGACCACGTCGACCTCGATCATGTGCATCTCGGAGTCGGGGTCGGATTCCGCGACGGGTCCGAGGGTGGAGAGTCCGGCGTTGTTGATCAGGATGTCCGGGACCAAGCCGAGATCGGTGATGCGGCCGAGCAGTTCGGCGCGCGCTGTGCGGTCGGAGAGATCTGCGGCCAGCACCTCGGCGCGGACGCCTCGTGCGCGGATCTCCTGTGCCAATTCTTCGAGCTTGTCAGCACGCCGGGCGACGAGCGTGACACCGTGGCCTCGGGACGCGAGTTGGCGAGCGATGGCGGCACCGATGCCGGAGGACGCTCCGGTCACGACGGCAGTCCGATCGGGTGCGGGACGAGGAAGGCTCATGTGTCCCACCGTAGCGAATGCGTGTTGTGCAGCGCATTTGAATCTCGATAAGAGGTTAGCCTAGTCTAACTTTAACGTCCCTTTGCTTATCGAGAGGTAACCATGTTTTCTGCTCCAACGGCCGGTCGGTCTGTTCGACGGTTCTCCGCGCTGTCCGCGCTCGCCGTGTCGGTCCTCGTGGTCGGCGCATGTGGCAGCAGCGACACCGCCGATACGCAGAACGCCGACGGCGGTGACTTCGCGTCCGTGACGATCGATTCGGCTTTGGGGCAGGCGGTCATCACCGAGAAGCCGGAGCGCATCGTGACTCTCGGGCAGGGCTCGGCCGAAACCGCGATCGCGCTGGGCACCGTCCCGGTCGGTGTCGAGGAGTATTCGTGGGGTGCAGACGACACCGGCTATCTGCCGTGGGTGCACGACGCCGTGACGGACTTGGGTGCCGAACTTCCCCAACAGTTCACCGGCGGTACCGAATTGAACATCGAGGCCGTCGCGGCGCTCGAACCGGACCTGATCCTGGCACCGTGGTCCGGCATCACGCAGGATCAGTTCGACAAGCTCAGTGCCTTCGCCCCGGTGGTTGCGTACGAGGAGCAGCCGTGGACGACTACCTGGGAAGACCAGATCACCGTGATCGGCAAGGCCATGGGTGAGGAGGAGAAAGCTGCGGAGGAGATCGACAAGATCGAGAGCCGCTTCGCGGACGCCGCCGCCCAGCATCCCGAGTACGCGGACGTGAGCTTTTCGTACATCTACAACACCGGCCCCGGCACGCTCGGCGTGTTTCTCGCCGACGAACAGCGCGTCGCGATGGTTCGCGGTCTCGGGTTGCAGGTCGATCCGGTAGTGAACACGCTCGACGAGACCGAGGGCACCGACTCGTCGGTCATCGGGTTGGAGAATGCGAATCTGCTGAACGATTCCGACTTGATCTTCACGTTCTACTCGGACCCCCAGAACCGTACCGACACCGAGAATCAGCCTGCGTACAAGCAGATTCCGGCTGTGTCCCGGGGTTCGGTCGTTGCGCCGACGGATCAGTCGTTCGTCACGGGGTCGTCCATCATCAATCCCCTGACGGTGCCGTGGGCACTGGAGCGATACGTGCCGATGATCGACGAGGCTGTCGCGAAGCTCGACGCCGGCACGTCGTCGGTCAATTGAGCGCAGCGGGACAACATGGTCTCGACTCCACGCGACTCGGGCCCACCGCCGAAAGTCCACGGTCGATCTGGCAGCCTGTGTTCCGATGACCTGGCAGCCGTAGCCTGAACAGTGCTCGAAGTTGTGTTGCATCACTGCGGTGACGGCATACTGGACTCACTCGAATCAATCTGTCGAACAACCTCTTCCAGCCCCGCACCGTGTTCTCGGTGCGGGGCTGGATTGTTTGTGTGGGCTTACGCGATGTGGGGGCCGGCTCGGGCGTGGGATTGTCGGGGTTCTCGGTACGGGTCGACGGTGGCGGGTGGGACGAACCACGGGTGGTTGTCGGCGGCGATGAACACTTCCCAGTCACTGTGGTGGATGAGTCGGTGGTGGAATCCGCACAGGAGGACGAGGTTGTTCATGTCTGTGGGTCCACCGTCGGTCCAATGCCAGATGTGATGACCCTCGGTCCACGCTGCGGGTTTGCCGCAACCAGGGAACGCGCACCCGTGATCGCGTGCAGTGAGGGCCCGCTTCTGTTTCGCGTTCACGGTGCGGGCGGTGCGGGCGAGGTTGATCGGCGATCCGTTCTCGTCCATGACGATCGCGGTGAGAAGACAATCGCAGGCGAGCTGCCGGGACGTCTCACGGGAGAGCGGTCCCATCCAGGGCAGCCACCCGACGGTGGTGCCGTCGCCGAACAGATCGCGATATGCGCCCCGATCGGAGGCCGGTCCACTGTCACAACCATCAGCATCATCGCCGCTGGTGCTGCTGCTCGCGCTATCGGATCTGGTTGCCGTACCTGTGTTCTCGTCATTGCCGCTGCCGCTGCCGCTGCCGCTGCCGCTGCCGCTGCCGCTGCCGCTGCCGCTGCCGCTGCCGCTGCCGCTGCCGCTGTCACCGGAGCCTGCGCCTGCTGCAGTGCCGCGGAGGTCGGTGAGATCTTTCAGGCTGATGTGCAGGTTGACGTGCGGTTTTTCGCCGCCCTCGGTGGGGCGATTACTCGACGCGAGGTAGCGGTCGAGGATGTGTCCGAACGCGTCGGCGCGGCGTAGAGCGGGGCTGCGTTCATCCTGGGTGCCGTCGGCCGCGGGTCGAGGTTCGGTCAGGGGCGAGAGAGCGGCGAGGAGTTTTTCTCCGGTGATCGCGTCGAAATCACCTTTCAACGCCAACCGCCCGTTCAAGGTCTTCGAGGCAAAGAGTTCGTTGCGGTCGGTGTCCTCGGGTGGTGGCTTGTTGCCACCGTAGGTGTCTTTCAGTTTGGTGATCGCTTCACGGATGCGGTCGGTGCGCGCGCCGGGTCCGGTGGCGGCGGTGATCATCGCTTTGCGCGCGATATCGCGACCCTCCTGCGGGAGGTTCTTCGGTGGTGTTTCGGCGAAGGCGAGGATCAACGCGGCATGGTCGACGGACATGACACCGGTGTTCACGGCGTCGGCGATATCGGGGAAGTTCTTCAGTCCCCGGGCGAGGGCAACGATCTTGGTCGCTTTGCTGGGGGTGAGCAGGGTGGTGGAGGTCAGCCAGCCGGCGGGTCCGGGAAATCCGAGTTTCTCGCGGGCCACACGGGTGTCGATCTCGCCGACGAGAGCGATGCGCCGGGCTTCCATCAACTGGATCTGGTGGGAGACATCAGCAGCGTCGGCGAGGAGTTCTGCCTCGCTCAGTTGCCAGATCTCTGTGGTCATGGGGTAAGTGTATCGAACGTGCGTTCGAGTGGCAATGATAGTCGAATCGAAAACTACTGCCGTGCATAAGGATTCGTGAAGCGGGACCTGTCGGTAGCCTGTGGTAGGAGCTACGGAGCCCGTTTCCAGATGGTGATCGCCGCAGCGATTTCAGTCCGAGCAGCGCGGTGACTGATTCGATTTCTGACGCGTAATCGACCAGCACCAACTCGTTCCCATCCGCCGCTGGCGTTACTTGGGTGTCTTCGTGGCGGTTCATCTCTTGCGCATGCAGATTCGCCCAACGTACGGCCATCGGACCGACGCGGCGATCCGTCACCGAGTGCGACGCTCTCGAAGTTCGGAAATCCGCGGTGCAGGCATCCGACGCGTCAGTACACCTCGCGCCGATGTTCCTGTTCCAACACCTGCTCGAGGTCGCTCAATCGGTTCATCGACGACACCTGACGCGCCGTGCGGTGATTGAGCGCCAACATCTCGCGGTGCCTGTGTACGAAGGCCCAGTAGCCGGCGGTGAAGGGGCATGCGTCGTCGCCCAGTCGCTTTTTCGGGTTGAATTCGCACGGCTTGCAGTAGTCGGTCATGCGATTGAGGTACGCCCCGCCCGAGGCGTAGGGCTTGGTGGCGATCACTCCGCCGTCCGCGTGCTGGCTCATGCCGATCACATTCACCGGCATCACCCAGGCGAACCCGTCGACGAAAGCCGTTGCGAACCAGTCGGTCAGCGCTCGCGGGTCCCAAGCATGTTGCAGCGCAAAGTTTCCCAGAATCATCAGTCGAGGAATGTGGTGCACCCAGCCGCGGTCGCGTACGCCGTCGACGGTGCTGGACAGGCATTTCGCCACCACGGCATCACCGTCCAACTCCGTCAGCCAACTCGGAAGGGGCTCATGGGCTTCGAGTTTGTTGCGCTCGAGGTACTCCGGCCCCAGATGCCAGTACAGGTGCCACACGTATTCGCGCCAGCCGAGGATCTGCCGAACGAAACCCTCCACGCTCGCCAGCGGGGTGCCGTCTCGATGGGCGTCCTCGGCAGCGTGCGCCACGTCCAGCGGTTGCAGCAGGCCGAGGTTCAGGGGGACCGAGAGCAGTGAGTGCGACATCGTCCAGTCATCGGCCATCACCGCGTCCTCGTACTTGCCGAAGTCGTCCAAGCGGTAATTCACGAAGTGCGCCAACGCGTCCGACGCCTCGGCCGCCGTCACCGCGAACACTCGGGGCCCGTCGACTCCGACGGTGTCGAGGTCCCACTCGTCTAGGTCGGCGCGCACCTGATCGTCGACGGCATCCTCGGTCGGCCACCACGGTTCCTCCACACCGAGGGTCAGCCGTCCCTTCGGCGGTGGCGACTGATTCTCGGCGTCGAGGTTCCACTTCCCCGAGACGGGATCGGCACCGTCCATCAGCACGTCGAATCGCTTGCGCTGCTCGCGGTAGAACGTCTCCATTCGAAAGGTCCCACGCTCGGCCGCCCAGTCGGCGAACTCTGCCCGGGGAAGCGCGAACATCGGCGTCGGCAGAATCTCCGAGACCAGGCCCTCCTCGTGCAAGGCGGCGACGAACTTCTCCGCCGCGTGCGAGGTGGGCTCGTACACCACCACGGGCTTGCCGTACTCGGCCAACCCCTCGCGGTACGTCTCGGTCTGCAGGTAGGTGACGCGATCACCCAGCTCGTCGGCCAGATGACGCATCCCCGACAACACGAGGTGCAGCTTTTGCCGGTGGTATCTCCGACGCCGGAACACGCGACGGGACTCGATCATCAGCACGTCTCGCTCGGCATGCTCGTCCACCGAGTGGAAGTGCGGGCCGAGCTGATCACCGAACAACCACAGAGCGTCCATTATCGGAGTGTTCTCCCGCAGCGACGAAGGCAAACCCGCGTCCGGAGCATGGCCGGCTGGTGAACACTGTGGCCGACCCAGGCGCGCCTTACTTGACCACCGACCATCCATCGCATGGACTGACCCGATGCACGCTGAGTCTGCGCTTTCCAGAAGGACGTTTCTTCGCTCGTCGTCGGTGGCCGTCGCGGTGGCCGGAGTCGCCACGACACTGCCTGCCACTGCTCACGCACAGGGCAGCGACCGAGGCTTCCTCCACGGCGTCGCATCGGGAGATCCGTTACCCGACGCGATCGTTCTCTGGACCCGCATCACCCCCACGCCCGACGCCACCCCGGGCTCCGGCGTCGGCCCGCAGGTGTCGGTGACGTGGCGGATCTCCCGTAGTGCAGACATGGGTGACGTCGTCTCCTCCGGCACCGTCTCGACCGGCCCCGATACCGATCACACCGTCAAGGTCGACGTCGACGCCCTCAGCGCAGGCACCACGTACTTCTACGACTTCCGGACGAGCGACGCGGCATCGGCCGTCGGGACCACGCACACCGCACCGGCCAACAATGCCGACATCGATGCGATGCGATTCGGCGTCGTCTCGTGCTCCAACTGGGAGTCGGGCTACTTCGGTGCCTACCGGCATTTGGCCGCCAGGACGGACTTGGACGCCATCGTGCACCTCGGCGACTACATCTACGAGTACGAGACGGGCGGCTTCCCGGGGCGCGACGGCGTCGTGCGGCAGCATTCGCCCACGCACGAGATAGTCACGCTCGCCGATTACCGCCAGCGGCACGGCCAGTACAAGTCCGACCCGGATCTGCAGGCCGCCCACGTCGACGTCCCGTGGATCTGCACGTGGGACGACCACGAGTCGGCCAACGATGCGTACGACGGCGGCGCCGAGAACCACACTCCGGCCACCGAGGGTGATTGGTACACGCGCAAGGCCAATTCGGAGCAGGCCTACTACGAGTGGATGCCGGTACGCGCGGCAGGAACCGCGACCAACCGTCACCTGTACCGCAGGCTCCGGTTCGGCAACTTGCTCGAACTCTCGATGCTGGACCTGCGGACCTACCGCTCGCAGCAGGTGTTGCCGTTCAACGGCCCCGAGGTCGATTCGCCGAACCGGACCATCACCGGTGCCGAGCAGATGCAGTGGCTCACCGACGGCATCGTCTCGTCGCCGACGCAGTGGAAGATCGTCGGCAATCCGGTGATGATCACGCCCACCCTGATCCCGCCGCTCGACCGGGACGCAGCCAGGGCGGTCACCTCGCTGCTCGGCATTCCCGAGGGCGGTCTGCCCTACAACGCCGATCCATGGGACGGATACACCGCCGACCGCCGCAAGCTGCTCGGAGCGATCGTCGATGCAGGCGTCGACAACACGGTCTTCATCACCGGCGACATCCACTCGGCCTGGGCCTGCGAGGTGCCTCTCGACGCGGCGCACTACGCAACGACGGAGCCTGCTGCCACCGAGCTGGTCGTCACCTCGGTGAGCTCGGCCAACATCGACGATCTGACGCAAGCTCCGCCGCACACGCTGGGCCGGGTCGCCGAGGAAGCATTCAAGGCACTCAACCACCACGTGAAGTTCGTAGACCTCGACAGCCACGGGTTCGGCGTCTTCGAGGTCACCAAGACGGCGGCTCGGATGGACCACTGGTTCCTCACCGCCAAGGAGGATCCGCAGACCGCGGTGTACTGGGGAGCGGGCTTCACCGTCGACTCCGGCACTCAGCGCGTTCGGGCGGCAGCGCCACCATTGGGCTGACACGCCATACTGGACAGCGTGGCTGTACCGAAAATCGTCCTGTTCTACGTGTTCACTCCGCTGCCCGATCCCGAAGCGATCAGGCTGTGGCAACAGTCGCTGGCCGCGTCGAACAACCTGACCGGACGCATCCTCATCTCCGAACACGGCATCAACGCGACGGTGGGCGGCGACGTCGACGACGTCAAGAGGTACGTCCGCGGCACCCGCAGCTATCCGGCCTTCAATGCGGCCGACATCAAGTGGTCCGACGGCCTCGGCAACGACTTCCCGCGGTTGTCCGTCCGAGTCCGGGACGAGGTCGTCACGTTCGGAGCCCCCGGGGAACTGAAGGTCGACGCCGACGGCGTGGTCGGCGGTGGCACTCATCTGAGCCCGGAGCAGGTGCACGAGCTCGTCGATTCCCGGGGCGACGACGTCGTCTTCTTCGACGGCCGCAACGCTTTCGAAGCCGAGATCGGAAAGTTCAAGAATGCTGTCGTCCCCGACGTCGAGACGACGAAGGACTTCGTCTCGCAGCTCGATTCCGGTGCGTACGACCATCTGAAGAAGTCCCCGGTGGTCACGTACTGCACAGGAGGAGTGCGGTGTGAGGTGCTGTCTTCGCTGATGGTGGCCCGTGGGTTCGAGGAGGTCTATCAGCTCGACGGCGGAATCGTCCGATACGCAGAGACTTTCGGTGACGACGCGCTCTGGGAGGGCTCGCTGTTCGTCTTCGACAAGCGGATGGCGCAGAATTTCTCCGACCACACCGCCGTCATCGGTCGGTGCAGTGCCTGCGGCAATCCGACGTCGCGGTATCAGGACTTCGACGGTGATGCCGGCCGTGGTTTGCGGTTGATCTGTCTCGATTGCGCCTGAGTGATGCTGCCTTTTCGGGACGGTCTCGCGCCTCTGAGACTGCTTCTACCGCATGGTGATCCGGCTACCACGATCGCGGAGTATCTGGAACGTGAGATGCCCGAGGACGACTGGCGGCGGGCCATGCGCGACGCCGAAGTGGTCGACGAGAAGAGCAGACCGATCTCCGACGCGACGCGGTACCGCGCAGGCAGTCAGGTGTACTTCTATCGCGTGCCAGCGCAAGAGGTTTCGGTTCCGTTCGAGATCGGCATCCTGCACGAGGACGACGATCTGCTGGTGGTCGACAAGCCGCACTTCCTCGCCACCATCCCGCGTGGTCGGCACGTCACCCAAACCGCGACCGTGCGGTTACGCAACCAGTTCGACTGCCCCGACCTCACGCCGGCGCACCGACTCGATCGTGCCACCGCTGGGGTGCTGCTCTTCACCAAGACCAAGCATGCCCGACGGCCGTATCAGGAACTCTTCTCGACGCGAAACGTCATCAAGGAATACGAGGCGATCGCGGGATTCGATGCGGCGCTGCAGTTTCCGCGCATCGTACGGAGTCGAATACTCAAGGAGCACGGGGTCATGACGGCGTACGAGGAGCCGGGGGAGTCGAACAGCGAGACGCGTATCGAACTCGTCGAAACGTTCGGTGATCGCGCCCGCTATCGACTGTTTCCCGAGACGGGCAAGACCCATCAGCTACGGATTCACCTGTCCTCGTTGGGAATTCCGATCGAGAACGACCCGTACTATCCGGTGTTCACCTCGGTTCCGGCCGATGACTTCACCAGACCCTTGCAGCTCCTCGCCCGGGCACTGAACTTCACGGACCCGCTGACCGGTGGGGCCAGGCGCTTCGTCAGCGCCCGCGTACTCGAGGTCTGACGGGCTTCGAATCGTTCGTTCGGACGATTGTGACGATTCGGGCGCGAGACTAGCGTCGCGTTCGGAACGTGTTCGACGGAATCGAAGAGGAGTACAGCGTGAAGCGTCGTATTGCTGTCGTGTTGGGAGCCGCAGTCATCGCCGTAGCATCGCCTGCGGTCGCGGTAGCCGATACCGGAAGCGCAAGCACCGGTAGCTCGAGCGGAGCGATTTCGGATCTGTCTCGGTTGTGGGAGGCCTGCGCGCTCACCATCTTCACGGGACAGTGCACCGGAATCGTGGCCACGATTCCTCAGTACAACCTCCCCTGAACCGACAAACGCGCGCGCATTCGCCAGACGCTTGCGGAATGGGTAACCATTCCGCGAGCATCCAGCAAACGCGCGCGCGTTTGCGTCGAGCCAGGCCCTACTTTGCCAGCGACCGCGCCATTCCGCGTTCGATGGCGGCGACCAGCTGCGGGCGCAGTTCGGCGGCGGGGACGATGTGGTGCACCGATCCGACGTTCTGCGCGCGCTGGATGTTGTGGATGGCCTCGAATTCGGCTGCCACTTCACCCAGTTTGGCGTTGCGGGCGTTCGCTCGCACGGTGCCGAGCTCGACGCGCAGGGCCGAGCGGGTGGCGTCGTCCTCGGCTGCGTTCAGTCGTGCTTCGAGTTCCTTGACCTCGGAGTCGGCTGCGGTGCGGGCGTTGACGTCGCGGGTGAACACCACTGCTGCTGCCGGGGCACCGCCGAGTACGGAGGCGAAGGACCCCTCGACGGCGAGGACTTCCATGTTGTCGTTGAGCGCTCCGGAGAACACCACGAACGCGCCGCCGTGGTAGCGCGAGACGACACAGAACACGACCGGTCCGTCGAAGTTGACGATGGCGCGGCCGATTTCGGCTCCGTATTCGAGCTGGATGTTGCGCAGCGATTCCGGTGATCCGTCGAAGCCGGAGAGGTTTGCCAGCACCACGATCGGCCGGCTTCCGCTGGCGGCGTTGATGGCGCGAGCGGTCTTCTTCGACGAGTTCGGGAACAGGGTGCCCGAGGTCCACTGATCGGGGCCGTCGGAGGGGAACCAGCCCTTGCGGGGGATGGCCCGTGACTCGATACCGATGACGGACACCGGGATTCCGGCGAGGTGGGCGTCGAACACCACGGAGGTGTCGGCGTCGGCCATGTCGGCCCAACGCTCGAGCACCGAGTGGTCCTGGTCCACCACGGCGCGCATCACGGTGCGAATGTCGAACGGCTTCTTGCGGTCGGGGTTGGTGACCGAGGAGAAGATGTCGCCGACGGTGGTGAAGTCGCTCGACGGGTGCACGTGCGGGTAGGTGCGCACGTCGCGCTCGGTCGGGTCCGCGGTGGCTGCTCGACGTGGGAAGCGTTCTCCCGGAGCCGCATACGCGTGGTCGTAGTGCGCGAACAGGATGTCGCACGCGGCCCGCAGGTTCGGTGCCCAGTACTGCGCCTGGCCGTTGGGGCCCATGACGCGGTCGTAGCCGCCGATACCGAAGTTGTCCTCGGCCGAGACGCCACCGGAGTAGTCCAGGGACTGCTTTCCGGTGAGCACCATCGCACTGTCGGGGGTCATCACCAGGATGCCCTTGGTGTGGGTGAGCATGGTGGCTTCGGCGTTCCAGTACGGCTGTGCGCCGACGTTGATGCCCGCGACCACGATGTTGATCTCACCGCCGGCCTGGGTGAAGGTGATGATGCGACGCAGGCCGCGCGAGACCCAGTCCATGTTCTCGGTGCCCGATTCCATGGAAATCGTTGCACCGGAGGACAATGCGAACCACTCGACAGGTGCGCCGAGTTGCTCGGCGAGGTCGATGGCCGCGACGATCCGCGAGCACTCGGCTTCGGCGACGGTGCCGAGTGCCTTGGTCGGGTCGCCGAACAGTGCGACGCGGGTGATGCCCTCGGGGTACTTGGCGGTCGGTGTGGTCGCGAGACCGACGATGACGCCTGCGGTGTTGCGGCCGTACGGACGATCGACCGGTGCGAGTACGCCGTCGGCGTCGAAGTCGTACTCGGTGAACGTGCCACCGTTGCTGCTCAGCAACGGAATCAACTCGTACGGGTACACGGTGCCGCGGGCTTGGGAGCGTTGCACCTTCTGGGTGTACTCGTCGAGTGGACGCATCGGCTCGGTCGGCGGCGGGGTGATCTTGGCGACGATGCCTGCGCCGGATCGATACGACAGGCGCAACGCGACCTCGCGCGGTGTTGCGCCGGGTGTTTCGGCCAGGCGAGCGATGAGAGTGATCTCCTCGAGGCCTGCCCCGATCGTCAGCGGCGCGATGTGCCGGGCGATGGTGGCGATGCGGTCGGCAGGCACGTTCAGTACCGGCCAGACGTAGAGCACGACGCGGTTGGCGTCGAGGCGTTTCTTGCCGCGTCCGGCCTGGGCGCGGCGGATTCCGTCGAGGCAGGCTGCGACGGTGCGTTCGATCTCGGGTACGGCGACGATGTTGCCTGCGTCATCCAACTGTGTTGTGACACCGCGGATCTCGGCCAGGGCAACCAGTCGCTCGTCGGAGGGGTTGGCCTTCGACGTCAGGTGGAACAGGTACGTTCCGGCACTGGCAGGCAGGCGAACTCCGTCGAAGTTCTTCAGTCGCCACAGGTCCAGTCGCTGACCGGTCAGCGGGTGCATGTCCCGGATGATCGTGTCCTCGGCGAGGGGCTCGGATCCCTCGACCGTGGTGCGGCGGTAGGTCATCTTTCGGGTCGCGGATCCGAAGGCGGTCACGGTGACGCGACGCCAGCGGCCGGTGCTCGGGTGCGCGGCCAGTGCAGCCTGGAGTTGTTCCGAGAGGGCGTCGCCGTCCGTCGGCGCGTCCGGCCAGGACAGGTAGAGGTCCACGGCCAGGTGCTCCGGTGACGGCCCGGCGATGTCCTCGACAGCGTCGAGAGTGGCTGCGAGAGAATCGAAGTCGGTAGCCGTGGAGACAAGGTGCAGTCGCTCGCCCGAGAGCTCGAAGTTACCGGTGACGAAGTGCTTGCCGTCGCGGTCGAAGGCCTTGACGTCTTCGAGGGTGCGGATCTCGTAGTACTGGCGGGTGATCACCTCGAGCAGGGCACCGGGATCGGTGATCCGTTGTGCCAGCAGCTCGATCAACGGTTCCGGGGTAGCGACGAGAGCGGCAACGCGCGCCGAGTAATCGGCGGCGTCGGGGTTCTCGGCGAGGTACTGCAGGCTGCCGCGGACTCCGTCGTAGATCTTCTCTCGTGCGGTGCGGATCTGCGGCTCGTCGAACAGTCGGAAGCGCAGGTTGCGGGCGACGTCGCCGATGACGGGGTAGCGGGCCTGGGTGGCACCGATGAGTCGTTCGAGTACCTCGGCCATGGCCGGGGTGGCGTCGGGTTGTTCCGAGCAATCGCTGAGCCAGTGGCCGAGCAGAGCGGCGATGACCGGAACCTGGTTCTCCATGCGCTGCAGGGCGAGGAAGACGCGGTAGACGGCTTCTTCGAGCTCGGGTGTGCGACCTTCGTCGATGGCGGCGTCGTAGTGCGCCAGGGCGCGAGTGAGCTTGCCCCGGAACGATTCCGGCAGTCCCTGCACGTCTGCGTCGAGCGACTGCATGAACGAGTGGAAGTGCTCGCGAGGGGAGTGGACGCGCTCGTCGTTGCTCTCCTCGTCCATCGTCGGTCGGTTGCGCGAGAGTTCGCAGATATCGGCGAATGTGTTCAGCAACGACAGTTCGGCACCGACGAGCTCCGAGTCGTTCCGCGGCACGTCGGCACGCAGAGTCTCGTAGGTGGACAACAGGTTTCGTGCGCGGGCTCCGCTGACGTCGAAACCGGTGATGAGTGCTGCGAGCTCGTCGAGGCGGTCCAGGGCGCGGCGTTGCGGCGAGCGCTGCGCGGCGTCGTCGATGCCACGGAACTGCACGCGCGGTGCCTGCTCGGAGACCTTCTGCTCACCGGCTTGATCGACGCGCAGCAGGGCCGCTCCCGCGTCGACCTGTCCGTTGACCGAGGCCAGCACCTCACGCACGGTGCCCGCGTACGGGGACCGGACGGCAGTTTCCATTTTCATCGACTCGAGGACGACGAGGGTCTGTCCCGCTTCGACGTCGTCTCCGACGGCGACCGGGACGGCGACGACGACGGCGGGGGCCGGTGCGCGGACCAGCCCGGCCTCGTCCTGGGAGATCTGGTGGCTGATGCCGTCGACCTCGACGAGGAAGTGGGCGGCTCCGGCGACGGTGACGACCTGGTAGCGACGGTCGCCGATGACCAGACGGCTCTCGTAGGTGCCGAGGCGTTCGACGTCGACCTGCAACTCCCCGATGGCATCTCCGTCGATGCTGTAGCGGTGCGTGCCGGTCTGGCCTACTTCGATCTTGTAGGCCTGGCCCTGGTAGTTCAGTTCGACGGTGCGGCCGATGGCATGGGTGGCGCGCGGACGACCACCGCGAGCGGAGTTGAGGAACGCGGTGCGCTCGCGGCCCTCCTCGGCGTCGTAGGCATCGATGGCCGCGGCGATGATGGCGATGTCCGCGACGGCCGTCGGGCCCACCTGGGAGCCGGCCTCGGTGCGGTCGAGCCAGCCGGTGTCGGCGGAGGCGGAGATGACTTCCTCGCGGTCGAGCAGGCTCAGCAGGAACGACTTGGTGGTGGTGCCGCCGTCGATGACGACGGTGGTCTCGCGTAGTGCGTTCCGCAACCGTGCGAGAGCTTCGCTGCGGTCGCGGCCCCAGGCGATCACCTTGGCGACCATCGAGTCGTAGTCGGGCGGGATCACGTCGCCCTGGGCGATACCGGTGTCGACGCGGATGCCGGTGCCGAGCGGGAACTTGAGCAGCTCGACCGTGCCGGGGGCCGGCGCGAAGCCGTTGTCGGCGTCCTCGGCGTTGAGGCGGGCCTCGACGGCGTGACCGAACTCGGTGGGGCACTCGCCGGGCAGTGCTTGACCGTCGGCGACGAGGATCTGCAGCTTCACCAGGTCTATGCCGGTGGTGTACTCGGTGATGGGGTGCTCGACCTGGAGGCGGGTGTTGACCTCGAGGAACGTGAAGATCTTCTGCTCGGGCTGGTACAGGTACTCGACGGTGCCTGCGCCCTGGTAGCCGGCGGCTTTGACGAGCTCGGCGGACGCGGTGCGGAGCTGATCGGCCTGTTCCTTGGTCAGCAGCGGCGAGGAGGACTCCTCGATGACCTTCTGATTGCGGCGCTGGATCGAGCAGTCGCGCACACCCGGAGCCCAGACGTTGCCGTGGCTGTCGGCGATGACCTGTACCTCGACGTGGCGGGCATCGGTGACCAGACGCTCCAGGAAGACGACCGGGTCGCCGAACGAACGCTCGGCCTCGCCCTGGGTGCGTTCGAGGGAGAGTTCGAGTTCGTCCTCGTGGAAGACCTTGCGGATACCGCGGCCACCGCCGCCGGAGCGGGCCTTGATGATCAGCGGGTAGCCGATCGCCGCTGCGTGACGACGGGCATCGGCGCGGGTCTCGACCGGTCCACCGGACCACGGTGCGACGGGGACGCCGACCTTTTCGGCGAGGATCTTCGCTTCGACCTTGTCGCCGAGCAGACGCATCGCGTCCGCGGACGGGCCGATGAAGGTGATGTTCAGTCGGGCGACGAGATCTGCGAACGTCGGGTCCTCGGCGACGAAGCCCCAGCCGACCCACACCGCGTCGGCACCGGACTCCACCAGCGCCGCCTCGAGGACGCTGTAGTCGAGGTACGCCGAGCCGCTTGCGGGCTTACGCAGCGTGACGGCCTCGTCGGCCTGGCGGACGAACATGGCCCGCTTCTCCGCCTCGGTGTGCAGCGCTACGGTGCGGATGCCGTAATCGTGTTCGGCGTTGAGCTCTCGGACGGCTCGGATCAGCCGTACTGCTGCCTCGCCTCGGTTGACTACTGCAATCCGCTTGAACAACGTATCTCTCTTCGCTCGGTATGGGCGCACTTCGTCGGTGCACTCTCGATGGAACGTGGATTGGTGCTGAGCATGTCCGTTCATGTGTCATCGGGTCGTTCCGCAGGCTCCACTCCTACGCTCATGCAGCACTCCGACCGACCTATTCTAACTGCAATGCGCCCCCGTGCATCGCCAACGACGTTCGGCGTGAGTGTGATTGATCACCAAGATCGGAATTATCCTCTGTGACAACCTATTTCGACTCCCTTCGGACGGTGCTACCGGGCAGTAACACTCTCGTACCCGCGAGTAGCGTTGGCGTAACAGCTAATTCGCTGTTCGGACACCCACGTTCCTACCGGCGAGTACATTACCGGTGGGTACAACTCGGCCGAGCCCCCTCGAGCTAGCCGACACGTCGCGCATCCAGCCCTCACTCGGCGTCCCCGTCGTCGGTGTACGGCAGCCGCAGTGCGTTGACCCACAGCCTCGTCGCGGTCTCGAGCAGACCCTCGTAGTCCGCCGCGGCCCGACCGCCGGCGGCGTCGACGACGAAGTGATTGAACGCGAGCCGACTGATCATCGAAGAGAGGGCTCGGGAGGCGAGAAGTGGATCGAGTTCGGTGTCGGCCAGGCCTCGGTTCTGCAGGCTCTCGATGCTGCGAGCATTGCGTCTGACGAAGGCGTCGGCGCGCTCGCGGCGTAGCCGGCGAAATTCGGGATCGATGTTCGAGACCTGCTCGAGCAGGGCCATCAGCTTCGCGTTGCGCTGGTACGCCTCGAAGTATGCGCGATTGCTCGCTGCGATCACGGCTACCGGGTTTTCGCGGGGATCCACCCGTTCCGTACCGGGGTGCAGCATGTCGTCCCTGGCCTGTTCGAGCACCGCGGCCAGGATTTCTTCTTTGCTGGTGAAATACGTGTAGAAGGTTCCGGCGGAGCACCGAGCAGCGCGGGTGATGTCGATCAGTCGGGAGTCCAGGTATCCGCTCTCCTCGAAGACGCGTCGTGCGGCCGCGACGAGCGAGGATCGAGTTCGTAGCCCGCGTGGGGTGATCGGCAGCTCCCGATTCGGAAGGTCGCCATCGGACTCCGGCGCAGCAGGCATTCAGTCTTTATACGTCATTGTGCGCACGGTTCCGTGCGGATGAACCTGCGAATCTCACCCCGCTGCGGAACTCGCGTGATCGTGCGGATTCGAGCGGGCGCCGAGGGAGTGGAGCGGGGTGTTCCGCTGTGGTGCATACGGCCACCGAAACTCGGACTTTGTGACCGGGCACTAGAACGCATTCTGTGTGCTCAGCACGCGGTGAACAACTGCTGTCGAGCGGCTAGTGTGGCCGGGGTGCGCAAGCACTGTCCCTGAAATGGGACGACCATTCGAGTATCTGTGGGGAAACTGTGACGGCTGCAGCGGCTACCGGTCGTGAACACGACGACGAGCTCAAGAGCAGGGTGCAACGCCTGCTGCGCTTCCTTCGCGAGATCGTCGAGGCGAGATCGAACCCTGTGCTGCGATTCGACGATCACGTCCAGGTCGAGTGGGTGCATTCCGGTGACGTGCCCATGCAGCTCGACCTGCTGGCCAAGCAGGGTGGCGTGGTGCTCCGTGCGCCGCGCATCGCGGTCGACGAGCCGCCCGCACCTCCCGAGCTGCTGTCGGGGTGGCTCGATCCTCAGATCGTCGCCGACAGCCGCTACCGCGAGCTGGAGCTGGCCGATGCGGCGTCGGTGACGTCCCGCCGTCGTGCGGAGGCGCAGGAATCCGATGCCGACTTCGACATCCGCAAGGCGTACGAGATCAAGAAGGCTTTCGAGGAGTACTCGCAGTCGTGGAAGGAATGGGCGCAGGAGGACCGGGAGCGGCGCCCCCAGGCTGCGATCTACCAGGCCCTGCAGTTGATGATGCAAGAGCTTGCGTCGCGGCCCGAGTCGATCGAACTGGTGGTGGCGTCGGGGTTGCTGACGTCGAGCAACGTCGATCCGCAGCGCAGTGTGCGCACCCACCTGGTCACGCAGCCGGCCAACATCGAGCGGGATGTTCGTACCGGTGACCTGCTGGTACGTCTCGCGGCGAACACAACCCCGCGGCTCGAGGACGGGCAGCTGCTGACGGGCTCGAACGAATTCGATACTTCCGGATCGGTTGACCTGGCGCAGCAACTTCACGACTCGGTCACCTCGCCCGTCGGAGCCGGAGTGGAGCAGTTCCTCCGAACCTGGGCTGCGCGAGTTCCGCGGCACGAGATCGAGGTACTCGATCGGGTCGGACCGCCCGGAGCTCTCGCCTACATCGACGACGACCGAACACTGACCATCTCGCCTGCCCTCGTGCTCCGTACCCGCAACTCGTTTGCGTTGGTCGAGTACTACGAGCAGATGATCGCCGATCTCGAGTTCGCCGACTCCCCGGTACCGCTGGGTCTCGCGCAGCTCGTCGATGCCATCGAACCGGCCGATCGGTTGGCGTGGCTCGAGCGCACCGGAGCGGGTGAGTCGGCGGTACTGGCCGAGGATCCTCTGTTTCCGTTGCCGGCGAACGCGGAGCAGTCGCAGATCATCGAACGTCTCGGACGCGACAGCGGTGTCGTGGTCGAGGGGCCACCCGGTACGGGCAAGACCCACACCATCGCGAACCTGATGTCAGGTCTGCTGGCGCGCGGTCAGCGGGTTTTGGTGACTAGTGAAAAGTCACAAGCTTTGCGGGTGCTGCGTGACAAACTGCCGCCGGAGCTGCAGGAGCTCTGCGTGTCCATCACCGACCTCTCCCGTGGTGGTTCGGACGAGCTCAACCGCAGCGTCGCGAAGATAGCCGAACGCAAGACCTCGTTCGACGAGGCCAGCGAGGTGCAGAAGATCGAGGCGCTGACGACGCAGCGTGCGGCGGCTCTTGCTCGGCGAGCCGAGCTGCTGGACCGCGTCAGCGCGCTCCGTGAGTCCGAAACTGTTGTGCACGAGTATGTTTCGGACGGATATGACGGCACGGTGTCGTCGATCGTGCGCAAGGTCAAAGCGGCCGAGAGCTCACACGAGTGGCTGCCGGGCCCGCTGCTGGCCGACCGGCCACCACTCGACGGTGCCCAGGTCGATCGTTTGCGCACGTTGATCGCGACCTCGGACGAGAATCGTGAGCTGCGCTCTCGCCAGGTGCTGCCCCGCCCGGAGACGATGCTGCCGAATTCGGCCGAACTCGCGGCGCTCTGCCAGCGTGCAGGCGCGCAGATCGACGCTGTCTCGCCCCAGGCCCAGTCCCTCATCGCGCTGCTCGACGGCGTGCAGCCGGCGGTGTCCGCCGAGATCAGGCAACTGTGCGAAGAACTTGCCGCCCGAGTTCGAGCGGTGGTCGAACTCGACGATTCCTATTCGCGCCTGACCGATTCGGTGCTGTCCGGCGAAGCCGCGCACCTGTGGTCCCGGGTCAGCGGACTGGACCTGATGGTGGAGACGGCAGCTGCGTCGGATCGCTACGTCGGTGCACACGACGTGCAGTGTTCGTCGAGTTCGTCGGCGGCGCTGGCGGCGATGGATGCGCTCGCCGGAGCGCTGGAGTCGGGTGTCGAATGGAAGCCGCGGTTCCGTCGCAGCGAGGAACAGAAAGCCGTCGAGGCTCTCGACATCGTGGCCACGGTCGACGGACAGCCCGCGACAACGGCGATGGCGGCGCGTCTGGTGGCCGAACACCTCCGCGCGCTGGACTCCGTGCAGAGCGCAGCGGTGCTGCTGGCCGACCTTGCGATCATCGTTCCGCTCGACGGAACGCGTTCGATTCGTGTGAACGACGTAGCGCGCATCGCCGATCGGCTCGGCCTGGTGGCGCAGGTGGTGTCCGCACGTGACGCTCTGGTGCACCGTCTCTACGCCATTTCCCCTGCGGCACCGTGGATTCGAAGCCTGGCCGAGGCTCACGAGGTCGCCGGAGCTGCCGACGCCATCGCCCAGCGAGCGGACATCGACGCCGCGCGTGCCGAACTCGAGGCCCTGCAGTTTTCGGTCGCCACTCGCATCGATGCCGGGCCGTCGCCCGAGGGCTCGACCCTGGTGAGTGCGTTGAGCACCGCCGATCCGGTGGAATTGGCTGCCGCCGTTGCCTCGTATTCGCAGGCATGTGCCGAGCAAGAAGATCAACTCCTGCTCGAATCGATGTCGGCGTCGTTGTCCGCGGTGGCACCCGCCCTGTTCGATCTGGTCGAGGACACCGCCGCCGACCTCGAATGGGACGAGCTCAGTTGGCAGATGTCGAAGGCCTGGGCGTGGCGTCGTGCTCGCGAGTGGGTCGGCGAGCAGCATCATGGCGGTCTCGAACAGCAACTCGAAGCGGAATTGGCCGCTGCCGATACCGATATCGCTTATCTCACTACCCGTCTCGCTGCCGCGAGTGCGTGGCGCAACAGTCTCGAGCGCATGACAGCCGTCGAGGTCCGTGCGTTGCAGACCTACCGCGAGCACATCTCCAGCATCGGATCCGGGGCCGGCAAGTACGCCGAAACCTACCGCAGTGCAGCACGATCGGCGATGCGCGAGGCGCAGAGCGCGGTGCCTGCCTGGGTCATGCCGCTCTCGCAGGTGCTGTCGTCGATTCCGCCGGTACCGGGTAGCTTCGACGTCGTCATCGTCGACGAGGCCAGCCAGGCCGACATCACCAGCCTCTTCCTGCTGTATCTCGCGCCTCGCGTGATCGTGGTGGGTGACGACCGGCAGTGCGCCCCCGCCGACGTCATGCAGACCGGCACCCTCGAGGACGTGTTCGATCGCTTGGACGTCTACCTGCCCGATCTACCCGAACACGTACGGGCGACTCTGACGCCGAGGTCGAGTCTGTTCTCCATGCTGCGCACCAGGTTCGGCCAGGTGGTGCGGTTACGCGAGCACTTCCGGTCGATGCCCGAGATCATCAATTGGTCGAGCCAGCAGTTCTACGGAGACTCACCGCTCGTTCCCGTGCGGCAATTCGGGGCGGATCGGTTACCGCCGTTGCGGCACACGTACGTTCGCGGTGCGACGGTGACCGGAAAGAATGCGTCGCTCGTCAACCGCACCGAGGCCGTTGCGATCGCTCAACAGATCGCCGACTGCCTCGAGGATCCCTCGTACGACAACTTGACCTTCGGCGTCGTTGTGCTGCAAGGACAGTCGCAGGTCGACGAGATTCGCAACGAGTTGATCAAGCGCATCGGCATCGAACAGTGGGAGCAGCGGCGGCTGCGCGTCGGCACGCCGCCGGACTTCCAGGGAGACGAACGTAACGTCGTGTTTCTCTCGATGGTGGTGGCTCCCGACCAAAATTTCGCCACCCTCACCGCCAACCAGTACAAGCGGCGGTTCAACGTGGCGGCCTCGCGGGCACAGGATCAGTTGTGGCTCTTCCATTCGGTGACGGTCGACCGCCTCAAGCGAGCGGACCTGCGCAACTCGTTGCTGAGCTATGTCACTTCCGTTTCGCCCGCGCCGGCCGACCCGATGCCGGTGAACGTCTCACGTGAGGTCCGGACGGCACCCTTCGAGACGCTTCTCGAACAGCAGCTGTGGAGCGACCTCGTCGAACGTGGATTTCACGTCAATCCCGGTGTGATGGTGAACAATCGGCGTCTGGGCCTCGTGGTCACCGGGGAATCCTCGCGGCTGGCGGTGGAGTGCGACGGCGACACCTTCCTGTCCACCTCGGCGCAGCGGTTGGCCGATCTGCAGCGTGAGCAGGAACTCAAGCGTTGCGGCTGGACGTTCTGGCGGGTGCGTGAATCGGAGTACTACCTCGACCGCGATGCGGCGTTGGAAAGTCTCTGGGCAACGTTGGCGCAGCTGGGAATCAAGCCCAACAGCGTTGTGGTGGACGGCGTTACGTCTTCCGACGAAGCGTGGACGCCGGTGCCGCTCGAGGCCTCGCAGTTCGACGATTCCGGTGCCTTCGACACCTCCTCCACCGACGACTCTTCGGTGCACCATCGGTCGGTGTTGTCCCTGTGGACCATGCCGCACATCGACATCCCGACCGAGGCCAACTCCGGAGACCGAGAAACATCGACTACGACGCCGACCAACGGGTCGGGAACCAACGGTGCTCACGCGACCAACGGATCCGGCGGGTCCGCTGCCTCCCGTAGCTCTGCACACCCGAACGGGTCTTCGACGCCGAGTCGATCGCCGATGACCAACGGATCCACGCAGCCCAAGCTCGAGAAGCAGGCACCCGCAGAAGCCGAACACACGGCCGACGCCGAAACGACATCACCTGCAGGGGAGGAGGCTGCGGCTCCGGACGAGACCACGCCGAGCGTCGTGCCGCCCGAGTCCAGCACTACCGAGTCCGGCGCTGCCGAGTCGAACGGGGCGGACGAGAGTCCGGTGGAGCCCGAGAAGACCGACGTCGAGACGAGCGTCGGTCTCGAAGAATCGGAGGACCAGAAGATCGCCGAGCACGAACTCCCGCTCAACGGACTCCGCGGCTACACCACCCGGCGTCGACCGTAGCGCCCGCCGATGACAGATCACCAGACACAGCACCCCGACCGGTCGGCCTCACCCGGTCGTTCGCGTCGCCGCCGGATAGTGGTGCCCACCGTCGTGTTCTCGGTCTGCGCGGTACTTTTCGCGCTGCCGACGTGGACGGTTGTGTTCGCGGGCGCACAGTGGGGATCGGCTGTGCAGGTCGTCGGGACCTCGGTCGCGGTCGCCGCGTTCCTCGCGCTCCCCACGTCGATGTACATGGGTCACCGGCCCGGTCCCGAGGGGCGAAGCAAAGATGCCTGGGCGCGCGTGGGAGACGTGCTGCTCGGTCTGGTCTGGATCGCATTCGTGTGGTCGGCGCTGTCGTTGCTGCTGCGGCTCGGCCTGTGGTTCGCCGGAGTCGACGACCCGGTGCGGTCGCGGATCGTGTCGGTTTCGACCGTGGGAATCGTGGTGGTCCTTGCCCTGTGGGGACACTACGAGGCCATGCGCACACCGCGGGTACGGCACACGACAGTGCGGATCGATCGGCTCGGCCCTCGATTCGACGGTCTGCGAGTAGTTCTGGTGACCGACACACATTTCGGTCCGCTCGATCGGACAACGTGGTCGCACCGATTGACCGATGCGGTCAATGCGCTCGAACCCGATGTGTTGGCCCATGTGGGAGACATCGCCGACGGTTCGGTCGATCGGCGTCGACAGCAGGCAGCACCGCTGGAATCCATGCTCGCAACATCGGCGCGCGTGTACGTCACCGGAAATCACGAGTACTTCGGCGAGGCGCAGGAGTGGCTCGATCACATGGAGAGCATCGGGTGGAACTCTCTGCACAATCGGCACGTGGTGCTCCATCGCGGTGACGATGCCCTGATCATCGCCGGCGTCGACGACGCCACGGCGAAGGGTTCCGGTGCGCCCGGCCACGGTGCCGATCTTCCTCGAGCTCTCGCAGGTACCGATCCCTCGACGCCTGTGTTGTTGCTGGCCCATCAGCCCAAACAGATCGGCGACGCCGTCCTGGCGGGTGTCGATCTGCAGGTGTCCGGTCACACGCACGGCGGCCAGATCTGGCCGTTCTCGGCGTTGGTCCGCCTGGATCAGCCGGTCGTACACGGACTGAGCAGTCATGGCGACCGAACTCAGCTCTACACCAGCCGCGGATCGGGCTTCTGGGGTCCGCCGTTTCGGGTGTTCGCACCGAGTGAGATTTCCGTTCTGACGTTGGTCGCCGGCTGAGGCAGCGACACCTGGCAGTATCGGTGACGTGAAGAGAGCCGAAGACGTCGTTGTGGTCGCAACCGATCTCGACGGCACGCTGTTGCGTTCGGACCGAACGATTTCGGCGCGCACGGCCGACGCGATGGCCGGTGCCGACGCCGCCGGGATAAGGGTGGTGTGGGCGAGCGCACGGGCGCGGCACTCCATCGACGAACTCGCTGCGTCCTGCGGATTCCGTGGAACGGCTATCGGGGCCAACGGGGCCGTGGTTCTCGATCTGGCCGACGGTACCCCGAACATCGTCTGTACCAGATCGGTACCGGCCGACACTGTCGCGTCGGTCAAGTCGGCTGTGCGGTCTCTCGTACCCGGCGTGGCCTTCGCGACCGTCGGTGCCACTCGATTCGTGGCAGAGGCCGGGTATGCGGAACTGTGCGTGTTCGCCGACCATCATCGGCAACCCCACGAGATGGAACTCTCCGATCACGGCTTGTCGGTCGAGGTCGAGCCGACGGTCAAAATCGTTGCCCGGCACAGGGATACAAGCAGTGAGGCCCTATACGAGCTCGTCGCTGCGGCCGGCCTGACCGGGGTGGAGTTGACGCACTCGGGTGCGCCGTACATCGAGATGTCCGCTGCGGGAGTTTCGAAGGCAAGCGCGCTGCACGAGTTGTGTGAGCAGTGGGGTGTATCGGCGGATTCGGTTGCAGCAGTGGGAGATGCGCGCAACGATTTGCCGATGCTCGCCTGGGCGGGCACGGCGTTGTGTCCGTCGAATGCCGCGGCACCGGTGCTTGCCGTCGCAGATGGTGTCCTCGGATGCAACGACGACGATGCGGTCGCACGCTACCTGGAAGAACTCACCGCACTCCGCGCCGGACTGTAACGTCCGGTCTGCTCGTTTCGACCCTGTGTGAAAGGCTGGCCCCATCATCGGCAGAAGGACACCATGAGCTATCCAGGTTCGGGGGACCCCTCGCAGCGCGCCTACGGGCAGTACGGCGCGCAGCCGAATCCGTCCGATCGAGTGATTCCACCGCCGGGGTATTCACCGGACACTGCCGACTCCGGGTCTTCCGATTCCCCGTCTCCGTCCGGTCGTCCCCTTCGCCCGCCGCGTGCCGCAATGCAGCCCAATGTCGCGGCGCAGCCCAATGTCGCGGCGCAGCCCAATGTCGCAGCGCAGTCGGGAGGGCCCGGCGCAGTTCCCTTCCCGCCGGTGTTCGCGGGTTGTCCGCCGCAGTCGCCGCGCAATGGAAACGGCGGTCTCTGGATCGTCGTTGCCGTTCTGGTGGCGGTAGCACTGATTCTCGGGGGAGTGTTCGCCTGGTTGACGCTGCGCGACGACGCCGGTCCAGCCGTGGCGTCGGCGAGTGCCGCACCGCCGTCGGTGGAGAGCGACGGCAGCGCTTCGGGCGCGGTGCCGGGCTCCTCGTCGACGGCTGGACAGGAATCGGGCGTGACAACTCTGCCGGCGGGTGCCCAGACCTGCCCGGCCACCGTTGCGTCGACCGGCGGCCTTCGGGGTTCGGCAGTGGGGTCGACGGCAACGTCGTGCCCGTTCGCCGAGGAAGTGCGGTTGGCCTACACGCGTGGCGGCTCGGATCGTAATTCCAGAACGGTGGTGGCCAGCAGTCCTGTCACCGGCAAGCGGTACGAGATGAACTGCGTGTCGTCCGCGCAGTTGGTGACGTGCACCGGTGGCGAGAACGCTGTTGTCTACCTCTTCTAGGTCGATGCACCGCGGCACCGGAAGCTTCTGCGCGGTCGCACTTTCGCTTGCACTGCTGGTCTCCGGTTGCACGATTGCCACGGACGACGGCACTGCGACGGATACGCCCAGGGTCTCCGAGTCGACGTCCCTGCCGATGCCCCGGTCGGACCGACCGACGTCGGACCCTGGAGTGTGGAGCACCGCAGTTCCGGTCGAACCGTTGCCTGTCGCCGATCTCGCTGAGGAGTTCGGCGTACTCGAATCCGCGGCAGGTGGCCCCATCGGCCTTGCTCTGGTTCCGGTCGGCGGCGGGCCGGCCACCGTGCTCGGAACGTGGACCTCCGGTGTCGCGTGGTCGACGGTCAAAGTACCGATGGCCGTCGCCGCTCTACGCAATGGCGGCGACGCGGTTCTGGCCGACGCCGCAGCGGCGATCGAAAGCTCCGATAACGCGGCGGCCGACGCGCTGTGGGGTTCGCTGGGTGATTCCGCTGCTGCGGGTGCCGCGGTCGAGTCGGTTCTGCGGCAAGGCGGCGACTCTGCCACGACGATTCAGCGGGAGCGGATCCGTCCCGAATTCAGCGCGTTCGGGCAGACCGAATGGTCCACGCAGGATCAGGCGACGTTCGCGGCCGGTTTGTCGTGCATTCCGGATGCGGGGCCCGTGGTCGAGATGATGAACAATGTTGTGCCGGAGCAGCAATGGGGTCTGGGGCAGCTGTCCGACGCAGCGTTCAAAGGCGGCTGGGGACCGCGAGTGGACGGTGGCTACGTCGTGCGACAAGTCGGTATCGTCACCACCGTTGCTGGACGTGTCGGTGTAGCGATTGCGGCGCAACCGGATTCGGGTTCGTTCACCGACGGAACCGCCATGCTCGACGCGGTCGGTGATTGGCTGGAGTCGCGCAGTGATCGGCTTCCCGCGGGGCACTGCCTCTAGCGATTGTCGAGGCCCGGATCGGCGCAGGTAGCCTCTGGCGTGCCAGTGATTCGTCCGCCATCGAAAGGCCCATGCTGTGAACGACGCCCAGTCGCCGGAGCCGACCGAACCCACCACGATTGCCGAGTACTTGAACGCGAACGCGATACGGGTGTCCCCGCTCGACGGTGCCGCGGCGGCAGAGCTGGGCATCACCGTGCCGGTGCCTGCAGGCTGGCAGACGCTCGATCCGGCACAGTTTCCCGGGGCCACCCAGGTGATCGTGGAACCGAATCTCGTGGAGAACGGATTCGCTCCCAATGCTGTGCTTCTCGTCGGTGCTCTCTCGCGCACGATCGATCCGGAAGCGTTGATGGCGTTGGGTTTCGGAGACGGGCGGGCGATGCCCGGCTGGGTGGAGCGCGAGGCGAGTGCAGCGTCGTGGCTCGGTTGGCCGTCGCGATTCATTCGGGGTTCCTACGTCGCTCAGCAACTCGAAGCAGCGGTGACGACTCGGTACGTGTTGGTAGGCGTCGATACGCAGTACCTGGTGCAGTTGACGGTAACTACGTTGGCATCTCAGCTCGACGCGTTGGCCTTCGACGTCACAGCGATCAACGACGGCTTGACGACCAGCGGATCGTAGCCTCGGATCCATCGATTTCGTTTATGGCAGTAGTAGGTAATTACGATTGTCCGACGGTGAACTCTTCGCTTGGCTGGTGAGGTACCAATCGAGCGAAGGGTGATGTGTCATGCGAGTACTGCTTATAGGTGGAGCGTCGGGAATCGGGCGGGCCGTTGCTGCCGAGATCGTCGACGGGGGAGGCGAGGTGATCCTCGCCGGTCGACGTCCGGATGTGCTGAACGACGCGGCCGCGGCGATGGGTCCGAGGGCAACCTCGGTGATCGTCGATCTGACCGACGAGGAATCGATCGCCGCAGCGGCCGCGGAGGTCGGATCGGTCGATCACGTGGTGAGTCTCGCGGCCGATCACGCGAACGGTTCGGTCGCCGACCTCGACGTCGCCGACATCCGAAAGGCGTTCGACGCGAAAGTGATCGGGCCCATTGTGCTGGCCAAGCATTTCGCATCGAGTATTGCGGAGGGCGGCTCGCTACTGTTCTTCTCCGGGGTGGCCGCGTGGAAGCCGGCACCCGGTCTCTCGGTGATGGCGACGACCAACGGGGCCGTGGCGTTTCTCGTGGAGGCGCTCGCGGTCGAATTGGCTCCGATTCGGGTCAACGCGGTGTCGCCGGGCATCGTCGATTCCGGCGCGTGGGATTCGATGGGAGCAGGGAAGGACTCGTTCTTCGCCGAGACAGCGCGAGCCAATCCTGCAGGTCGGGTCGGCCGGCCGGACGACGTGGTGGCCGCGGTGCTCTTCGCACTCACCAACACATTCGTCACCGGTACCACCCTGCACGTCGACGGCGGGGGACGGTTCGTCTGAGGGGGGTGTCGCTCGGGTTGTCGTTGCTGGTGGGGACGAGTGGACGCATGTCATCGCGGCGGGCCGGCTGGAATCCCGCGGCGGAGCAGGTCGGCGACGAACCGCTGAACCAAGGCGTCACTCGGCGATCCGACCATTGCGACCACGGTGCGACGTAGGTTCGGTTGTAGGGGCTTGACGACGCCGTCGAATCGGTCAGGGAGAGCAGACGTCGGCACCAGCGCAATTCCCAAGCCGGCGCGGGCCAATTGCGCTGCGGTAGTGGCGCTTCGAGTACGTGTGCCGACCGTCGGGAAAATATCGTGCGCCGCGGCCTCGGCGTCTATCCACGCTCCGAGTCCATTCGACGGGTGGTAGTGGACCATCGGTCTACCGCGGAGGTCGTTCCACGAGATGCTCGGCTCGTCGGTGAGGTCGAGGCCTTCGGGTATCACCGCGACGATGTCCTCGGTGCCGATTTCGGTGACCTGCCCGGTGAATCGATCCGACGCTGGGCCGACGGCCAGGTCGGATGCGCCGCCGGTCACGGAATCGGCGATGGCGTCGGCGCTGCTGTGTTCGGAAAGCTCCACGTCGACGTTGCGATACTTGCGGGCCCACGTGCGCACGATCGGAGCGACCACCGGGACTGTCATCGTTTCCACACAGGCCAGCCGCAGTCGTCCGCGAGAACCGTCGGCCACGGCTCGTCCGGTCTCGACCACCCGATCGGCCGCTGCCAGTGCGGCTCCGGCGTCAGCGAGTATTGCCAAGCCGGTCGGGGTGGGACGAACACCGCGAGGTAGTCGCTCGAGAAGGGATGTGCCGATCTCGGTTTCCAACGCGGCCAACTGATGCGACAGGGCGGGTT